>JBBQVX010000001.1:0-84310 GCA_038211115.1 Elusimicrobiota bacterium
GTCCCTGCTCCGACTGGCGTAGGATGCCGTCGACGTCGACGCCTTTCGCCTTGAGCTCCGCGCGGGTCTCCGGGGACAACGCCCGGAGGGAACGGTTCATCGCCTCGGTGGATTTATTCGCTTTGTCCGACGCGCGCGTGATCGGCAGCGCCAGCAGATACGGCGCCAGGCGGTCCGTGAGGACGCGCTGCTTTTCGTACTCGGCCGTCGTGAGAGCCGCGGGCAGCTTCGAGACCTTCTCGAAGCCCGTGCAGAACGCGGCGAGCGAGGCGGCCGAGACGCCCTCGGGCTTCTCGGGCGTCGAGCCCGGCGCGGCCGCGTCCGGGCACAGCGCGCGGTACGCCGAGCGGTTCAGCTCGTACTGGGCCATGACGAGCTCGGCGACGGTCTTCTTCGTGCCCTTCTTGAGCTTCTCGACATCGTCGAGGCGGGCCGTCACGACGAGCCGGCCGTAGCTCTCCTCCACCGTGGGCATATCCGCCGGCCGCGGCAGCTCGGGCTTGCCGGCGGCCTTGAGCGCCTCGTTATCGCGGTCGAACTTGCGCGCGGCGTACCACGCCGAGACGGCGGGCGGCAGCTGCGCGCCCTCCGCGATCGCCTTCGCGTTCGCGGGATCATCGAAGAACGCGTCGAGCGCGGCGCGGTCCGTCGAAAGATCGCCCGTCAGCTTGAGGCCGCCGAACTGGGCGTTGAAGCGGGCCATGACGTCCTTGCCCTTGTCGCTCGCGTCGGTCTGGACCTTCGTCTTCAAGATGAACGCCTGGCCGAACTCGCCGAGCCCCGCCGTCGAGCCCTTGCCGTCGGCGTACAGGATCTTGCGGCGGAGAGCTTCGTTCCACACCGTGATGTCGATGGACTGCGCGGTCATCGCCGCGAGCAGCTTGACGAGGCTTTCGGCGCGGGCGCGCGCCGGCTCGAGCGCCGTCGCGTCGGCCGCGGAGAGGCGCGCCGGGTCCTTGGCCGCGAGGATCGCGAGGCTCCAGCCCCAGATGCCGGGCGCCGTCACGTCCAGGCGCTTGGTCTTCGTGACGTTGATCTCGGCCTCGACTTTCTTCCAGTCGGCGGCGAGCTTCGCCGCGTTCTGCTTCCACTTCTGGTCGTAAGCGGCCTTCTTCGCCGCGTCGGCCGGCGCCGGATCCAGCGTGCGGTCGGGGGCGTTCAAGACGAGACCGGTCACGAGCGTCTCGATGCGGGCGTAGACGCCGGTCAACTCCGTGGCCGCGGCGGCCGCGGCGGCCTTATCCGCGACGACGTCGGCCTTGAGCGCATCCGAGCGGCCGAACAGCGCCGTCGCGAGCGCCGTCGCCTGGTCCTTCAGCGCCGACGCCGCGGCGACGCCGCTCGTCATCCAGTCCGGCGTGCCCGTGGAGACGGCGACCTGCGCCGGATCGTCATGGTCGAGCGCGACCGCGTCGAGCGCGTGCATGCTCTGCATGTCGGTCCCTTTCTTGACGCCGCTCGACGTGTAGACCACGGCGGAGGGGCCGCCGGCCGACGGAAGGACCGTCGCCGGAGCCTTCGCCTGGTCCTGCGCGACGTCGCCGATGTGCTTGAAGAGGTCCGCGCGCTTGTCTTTGTCCTTGATGTCGGCGGCGTCGTACAGACGGTCGATCTCACCGACGGCGGCCGTCAGGTCCGCCGGCTTGCCCGAGCGCAAATAGCCCGCGAGCTTCGTGTTGACGGCGGCGAGCTGAGGCCGGAGCAGCTTGGCCTTCTCCGGGCCGATGGCCTTTTCGACCTCGACCATCAAGGCGCCGGCGGCATCGCCCGAAGCGGTCTGCGGCTTGGCCGCGAGCAGGCCGTCGAGGTCGATCTTCGACGCGCGCCCGCGCAGATTCTGGAAGGCGGAGTCGAGCGCCGTCGCCAGGGGCCGGTAACCCTCCTCCACCTCCGCGACGGCGAGCTTCGGCTGGAGCCGCGCCTTCTCGACGCGGGAGGACATCGGGCCCATCCCCGCGCGGAAATCGGGCGCGGCCTTCTCGACGCCGGGCCAGTCCACGGCCGGAATCTGATCCGGGCGGCGGCTCAGCGAGACTTCCTCGACGAGCAGCGCCGTCAGGTCCTTGCGGATCCCGCCGAGATCCTTCGTGACGAGCGCGTCCGTGAGCTGCTGCCCGGTGCTCGCCGTGATCAGCGGCTTGAGGGCGAGCTTCGCCGGCCCGCTCGCCGTCTTCTCAGCCTCGACGTACTTGTCCAACGCGGCCTGGTAGTCGCCCTTGAGCTTGGCGAGATCGGCCGGCAAGGACGAGATCGCCGGCGTGGTGATCGGCGTCTCGTTCTTGATCTGGACGATCAGCGCGGCGAGGCGGACGTCGAGCGCGTCGAGGGCTTCGCGGGGTTTTTCCGGATCGAAGGCGGCGCCGGGGACGGGCGCATCGCCGGCCAAGGCGAGCGCTGGCTGCTGCCAGGGCAGGATGAGCAGGGACAGTAAAACGGCGAGCGCCCTGCGGAGAGGGGACGAGGGGTTCCGCACCCTGAGAGTGTAACGGGAATAAAACGCCTGTCAATAGCAAATAGTCTATGTATATACGTTTCTATTTTGATTTTCGACCCCTCTTTTTTCGCCTTGGACGTTTTCCACGCTGCCGTTCTAATATAGGAAGAAGTATGATGATCCATGCCCTTCGGCCCCGGCGCGACCGTCTTCCTGGCCGCCTGCGTATTCTTCGCGGGAATCGTGGACGCGCTGGCCGGCGGCGGCGGCCTGATCACCATGCCCGCGTACCTCGCGGTCGGCCTCAACCCCGCCTTGATCCTGGGCACCAATAAGCTCTCCTCATGCATCGGCACGCTCGTTTCGACCATCCGCTACCATCGCGCGCTGAGGTTTTCGATCAAGGATTTTCTACCCGTCATCGCAGCGTCGATGATCGGCTCCTGGCTCGGCGCGCGCGCGGCCCTGCTCGTCGACCCGTCGTGGATCCGGCCGATGCTGCTCGCAGCCCTGCCCGTCGTGGCCTGGCTCGTCTGGTCCAAAAAAGACTTCGGCGCCGTCGACGACAGCGGTCGGCTCTCGGCGACCGAAAGACGGCGCAGAGGCGTGCTCGTCGCGGCCCCGATCGGCGCCTACGACGGCTTCTTCGGCCCCGGCACGGGCACCTTCTTCGCGATCGCCTTCGCCCGCTGGGGCAAGCACGACCTGCTCGGCGCCACCGCCCGCGCGAAGATCCTCAACCTCGTGTCGAACATCGGAGCGCTCGGCGCCTTCATTTGGGCGGGCCGCCTGCACTGGAAGGTCGGACTGCTGATGAGCGTGCTTTCGGTCGCGGGCCACTGGGTCGGGTCCCACCTCGGCGTCAAGAAGGGGGCGGTCCTGATCCGGCCGGTCGTCGTGTTCGTCTGCGCCGGGCTCTTCGCCAAGGTCCTCTTCGACGCGCTGCGGTGATATGATCTTCCCATGAGCGAACGCTTGATCGCCGTCTACGAGGTCCCGGGGCCGCAGGCCGAGGCGGAGAAAACCGCCCGCGCGATCGCGTTCGAGGAAACGGTCGAGGTCCCGTTCGAGTTCCCCCTACCGTCGAGGATTCGGGAGGAAATCGTGGGCCGTCCCGGGGCTTTGACGCCGGCCGGAGACCGGTTCCGCGTCGAGATCTCGTTTCCCGCCGCGCTCGCAGGAGGCCGCATCGGCGCGCTCCTCAATCTCGTATTCGGCAACGCCTCGATCTGGCCGGGCGTGCGCTTGGTCGACATTCGCTTCCCGGACTCGTTCCTCTCGTCGTTCTCCGGCCCGAACTACGGCGTGGCCGGGCTGCGCGCCCTCCTCGGCGTCCACGGCCGCCCTTTGCTCGCGACCGCGCTCAAGCCGATGGGCTCGACGGAGACGGAGCTCGCGGAGGCCGCCGCCGCCTTCGCGCGCGGCGGCGGCGACATCGTCAAGGACGACCAGAACATCGTCGACGCGTCGTTCGCCGCGTTCCGCTCGCGCGTTTCGCGCATCGCCGAGGCGGTGTCCGGCTCGAAGTGCCTCTACTTCCCCCACCTCTCCGGCCCGCAGGAGGAGCTCGAGGAAAGGCTGCGCTTCGTCCTCGGCCAGGGCCTCAAAGGCGTCCTGATCTGCCCCGCCATCGTCGGCCTCGACGCGATGCGCTCGCTCGCCGACCGGCGCAAGGCCGTCTTCATGGCCCACCCCGCGTATTCCGGCTCTTTTTACGCCGAACGGTCCCACGGCATCGAGCATTCGCTCTATTTAGGAACGCTGATGCGCCTGGCGGGAGCGGATATCACCGTCTTCCCGAACGCCGGAGGCCGGTTCGCCTTCACGCCGGAGGAGTGCCGCGCGATCGCGGAACGGGGGCGCGCGCCTTTGGGCGGCTTGGCTCCGATCTTCCCCGCCCCGGGCGGCGGCATGAACCTCGACAACACGGCCGCCATGGCGAAAGACTTCGGGACCGACGCGATCTGGCTCATCGGAGGGCGACTGTTGATGCATCCCGGCGGCCCCGAAGCCGGGGCCCGGGCCTTCCGCGAGAAAATGACCGCCTAAAAGTCCCGATTGACGCCCCCGTCGGAGACTTGCTACCATTACCCTTCCTCGCAGACAGCGGACCAGGAGCATCAAGCCTCATTAATAATTACAACAAGAATTTTAAGGACACCCGAGATCACACCCGGATCAACAACATGATCCGCTCCGCGACGGTGCGGCTCATCGACGCGGACGGGACGCAGGTTGGAGTGAAGCCCATCGCCGAGGCCCTGGCCCTGGCGAGAATGCGAGGCCTCGACCTCGTGGAAGTGGCGGCGACGGCTCAGCCTCCGGTTTGCAAGGTTTTACCGTACTCGAAGTACAAGTACGAGCAGGATAAGAAGGAAAGAGAGTCCCGCAAGAAGCAGAAGGCGGGGCTCTTGAAGGAGT
Source organism: Elusimicrobiota bacterium (assembly GCA_038211115.1). GTDB lineage: Bacteria > Elusimicrobiota > Elusimicrobia > UBA1565 > UBA9628 > GWA2-66-18. Next base: position 4,856 of record JBBQVX010000001.1, read on the forward strand.
TGAGATTCCGGCCGAACATCGGTCAGCACGACCTCGACGTCAAGGTCCGGCAGATCGAGGAGTTCATCGACGCGCACGACAAGGTGCGCATCACGGTGGTCTTCCGCGGCCGCGAGATGCAGCACCGAGATCTCGGTTTCAAGCTTTTGATGTCGATTCAGGAAAGACTCGTCGAGAAGGCCGCCGTCGAGCAGGCTCCGATGCCCGACCGCAACCGTCTCGTGATGACTTTGATTCCGAAGCCGCACTGACGCTAACTAAAAAGTAGAGGTTCGTATGCCCAAGTTGAAGTCGCATTCCGGCGCCAAGAAGCGCTTTCGCACCAACGCCGCGGGGAAGTTCAAGCACGAGCATCCCGGCCAGCGGCATTTGATGGCCCCGCTCGGCGGCAAGCGCCGCCGCTTCCTGCGCGGCACTTCCGTTCTAAACGCGACCGACTCGAAGACGATGCGTCGGTTCCTGCCGTACGGCTGAGGCTATAGACTAACATGAGAATCAAATCAGGCGTCACGACTCGCGCCCACAAGAAGAAGTATTTCAAGCTCGCGAAAGGCAACTACTCCGCCAAGCGCTCGCGCTGGCGGATGGTCAAGCAGCAGGTTGAAGCCTCGTTGGCCGAGTCGTACATCGGCCGCAAGGACAAGAAGGGCGATTTCCGCTCGCTTTGGATCGAGCGCATCAACGCCGCCTGCCGCCAGCACGACACGACCTACAGCCGCTTCATCAGCGGACTGAAGAAGGCCGGCATCACGCTCAACCGCAAGATGCTCTCCGAAATGGCCATCCGCGACGGCGCGTCGTTCGGCAAGATCATCGCCCTCACCAAGGGCGCGTAAAACTCCGGCCATGACTCGCTCCGACTGGGAGAAATCCTACGTTCGGGCCGAGTCGGCGTTGAAGGACGCCGGAGTCGAGAACGCGGATCTCCTGAAGCTCGAGGAGATCCGCGTTCGATTTATGGGGAGAAAAGGCGAGCTCACCGAGCTGCTGAAGTCCCTGAAGGACCTCTCGATCGAGGATAAGCGCGAGCTCGGGCCCAAGGCGCAGGGACTCAAGGCGACCTTCGACGCCGCGATCGCGGCTCGCGCGGCGGCGCTCCAGGACCAGGGCGACGCCGCGGCGCTCGAAAAAGACGCGATCGACCTGACGCTGCCTTCGATCCGGCCGCCGAAAGGCCGGCTGCACCCGCTGACGACGACGCTCCACGAGATCGCGCGCATCTTCCAGCTCATGGGCTACTCCTGGGCGGAGGGTCCGTTCATCGAGGACGAGAAGCACAACTTCAGCGCGCTCAACATCCCCGAGGATCATCCGGCGCGCGACAGCCACGACACCTTTTACCTGCAGGGCCTGCCGTTGCTCCTACGCACGCATACGTCGACCGTGCAGATTCGCACCATGGAGACCCAGCGCCCGCCGCTGCGCGTCGTCTGCCCCGGCCGCGTGTTCCGCCACGAGCAACTCGACGCGACGCACTCGGCCGTGTTCCACCAGGTGGAAGGCCTCGTCGTCGACGAGAACATCGGCCTCGCCGACCTGAAGGGCCACCTGCAGACGTTCCTGCAGAAGCTGCTCGGCGCCTCGACCAAGACCCGCTTCCGCCCGTCGTACTTCCCGTTCACCGAGCCGTCGACCGAGGTCGACGTCAAATGCTTCTTCTGCCCCGGCACTGGCTGTCCATCGTGCAAGCACACGGGCTGGATCGAAATCCTCGGCGCGGGCGTCGTGAACCCGGTCGTGCTCAAGAGCGTCGGCTACGATTCGACCAAGTGGACGGGCTTCGCGTTCGGGATCGGCGTCGAGCGCGTCGCGATGCTGCTGCACGGCGTGAGCGATCTGCGGGACTTCTACACCAACGACGTTCGATTTCTGAAGCAATTCGATGAAAGTCTCCTATAACTGGCTGAAGGAACACCTCCCGCTCGAGCTCTCGGCCGCCGAGCTCGGGACGCATCTGCTCAAGATCGGCTTCGAGGTCGCGGGCTTCGAACGCCTGGGGCCGACGTTTTCCGGCGTCGTGGTCGGGAAGGTCGTCTCGCGCGAGAAGCACCCGAACGCCGACAAGCTTTCCGTCTGCATCGTCGACGACGGCGCGGTCAAGCGCACGGTCGTGTGCGGTGCTCCGAACGTCGACGCGGGCCAGACCGTCGCGTACGCGCGGCCCGGCGCCGTCCTGCCGGGCAACTTCAAGATCGAGGGCCGCAAGCTGCGCGGCGTCGAGAGCCAGGGCATGATCTGCTCGCGGGCCGAGCTCGGCCTGCCCAAGGACGTGGACGGCATCTGGATCATGGGCGAAGGCCCCGCCCTCGGCACGGACGTCGGCTCCCTGCTCGGCCCGGCCGACGATATTCTCGAGGTCGAGATCACGACGAACCGCCCCGACTGCCTGTCCCACCGCGGCCTCGCGCGCGAGCTCGCCGCCTACTTCCGCAAGGAGCTCAAGCCCCTCGGCGGCGGGATGGTCGAGAGCGCCAAGGCGAGCCTCCCGGTGTCCGTCGAGGATAAGGACGCCTGCCCGTTCTACGGCGCGCGCCTCATCGAAGGCGTGAGCGTCGGCGAATCACCCGCGTGGCTCAAGGCCAAGCTCGAGGCGATCGGCCTGCGGCCGATCAACAGCGTGGCGGATATCACCAACTACGTCCTGCATGATCTCGGACAGCCGCTGCACGCGTTCGACGCCGACAAGCTCGCGGGAGCGACGATCATCGTCCGGCGCTCGAAGAAGGGCGAGAAGCTGCTCGCGCTCGACCACAAGACTTACGACCTGCCCGAAGGCCTGCTCGTGATCGCCGACGCCGAGAAGCCCGTCGCCTTGGCCGGCGTCATGGGCGGAGAAGAAAGCGCCGTCACCGCCGCGACGAAGCGCGTCCTCCTCGAAGGGGCCTTCTTCAATCCGGCGGAGGCCCGCAAGTCCTCGCAGAAGACGCGCCTGCGCTCCGACTCATCGTACCGCTTCGAGCGCGGCGTCGACCCCGAGGCCGTGCGCGCGGCCGCCGATCGCGCCGCCGGCCTGATCCTTAAACTCGCCGGCGGCGGCGCCGCGAAGCCGTCCGAGGCCGCGTCGCCGCGTCCGGCGCGCCAGCCGATCGCCGCGACCACCGCGAAGATCAATGCGATTCTCGGGGCCGATTTCACCGATCTCGCCGTCAAGGAGGCGCTCCGCTCGATCGGCTGCATCAGCGGCGACGGAACGGAGTTCACGTTCAGCGCCCCTTCCTGGCGCCACGATCTCGCGACGGTGAACGATCTCGCCGAGGAGACCGGCCGGTTGCTCGGCTACGAGAACGTCCCGTACCGCATGGCGCCGCTGACCGCGCGGACGGCGCGCCTGACGCCGCTCGAGAGCGAGACGCGCCGCGCGCGCACACGCCTCGCCTCCCTCGGCCTTTGGGAGGTCTACAACTACGACCTGCTCTCCGAGAAGTCCCTCGCCGCGTGCAGGCTGTCTGCCGAAGGCCAGCCGCGCGTCGCGAACCCGCTGTCCGAGGACTGGGCGGTGCTGCGCTCCTCGCTCCTGCCCGGCCTGCTGAAGAACGCGCAGTACAACCTCGGCCGCGGCGCCGATGCGCTCCGCTTCTTCGAGGTCGGCAAGTCCTACTCGATCCGAGGAAACGAGGCGGATGAAGCGTCTCGCGTCGCCGGCCTCCTCCTCGGCCCCGTGCTCGACGCGAGGTGGCAGGCCGCCCGCTCTCCTCGCGCGTCGTTCTACGACGGCAAGGCGGTCATCGAGGACCTCCTGGCCGGAACCGGAGCCCTCGCGTGGGTCAAGCTGTCCGAGCCGGCCGCGGGCAAAACCGCGTCGGACCCGCTCTTCCACCCGACGAACGCCCTGCGCGCGACGGTCAACGGCGCCCCGGTCGCGACCGTCGGCTGGCTGCATCCGCGCGTCGCCCGAGCCTACGACCTCGAGCGCGAGGGCGCGATCGTGTTCGACGCGGACCTCGACTGGCTCGCCGACCGAGAGGAGGCGGCCGCCCGCTTCAAGGCGTTCTCCGCGCTGCCCGTTTCGCGCCGCGACTTAGCCCTCGTGCTCGACAAGAGCCTGCCGTACGCGCGCGTGGAGGCCGTCGTGCGCTCCTGCCGCATCGAGGAGCTCCAGGACGTCCTGCTGTTCGACGTCTATGAAGGGAAGAATCTCCCCGAGGGCAAGATCAGCCTCGCGGTCCGCCTGACCTTCGGGCGCGCCGACCGAACCTTGACCGACGCCGAGGTCGGATCCGCCGTCGAGAAGATCGTCGCCGCGCTCGCGAAGGAGCTCGGCGCGAGCCTGCGGGGCTGACCGTGCAGGGTTCACTCCAAAGTCTCAAGCAGCTCGAGACCCTCGTCAAGCAGGCGTCGGAGTCCCTGCAGAAGCTCGGCGCGGAGAACCGGCAGTTCAAGGACGTCCTGCGCCGCCTCGAGACCGAGAACAAGGCCCTCAAGGAGGAGCTGAAGGAGGCGCGCCTGACGCTTGCCCGCCACGAGCGCCTGAAGACGCGCCTAACCCGCCTCACCGACAAGCTCGCGAGGATCGGTTGAACGAGAAAGTCGAGGTCCAGATCGGCACGCGCCGTCTCGTCGTCGAGATGGAGGGCTGGACGCCCATCGAGATCAACGCGCTCGCGCAGAAGGTCTCCGAGCGCGTCGGCGAGATGCAGAGCCACAACTCGAGCGTCGCCGACACCTCGAAGATCGCGTTGCTCGTCGCCTTGTCCTTCGCCGCGGAACTGAACCGGGAGCGCGCGGCCCACGACCTCACGCGCCGCCTGCTCGAGAACAAGGCCGAGTCGCTGTCTGAATCGCTGCGCGACTCGCTGAAGCTGAGCTCCGACCCGGAATGAGCGAGCTCTTCACCGCGGGCGCAGACGCCCGCCCGCTCGCGGCGCGCATGGCGCCGAGAAGCCTCGACGAGTTCGCGGGTCAGGCCGCCCTGCTCGGCCCGGGCAAGATGCTCCGCCGCCTCGTCGAGAGCAAGCGCTTCGCCTCCGCCATCTTCTTCGGCCCCCCCGGCTGCGGCAAGACCGCGCTCGCGCGCTATATCGCCGGACAGTCGAACGCGGAGGTCGTAGAACTCAACGCCGTCACGGCGGGCGTCGCCGACATCCGCAAGGCCGTCGAGCAGGCGAAGTACTCGGCGACCCTCGGCCGCAAGACCTTGCTGCTGGTCGACGAGATTCATCACTTCAACAAGACGCAGCAGGACGCGCTGCTGCCCTCGGTCGAGCGCGGGGACGTGCTCCTGATCGGCATGACGACGGAGAATCCGGGGTTCTACGTGAACGCCGCCCTCCGCTCGCGCGTCACCGCGTTCGAGTTCCTGCCGGTCCCCGAGACGGAGCTCACGAAGATTCTCGACAACGCCGTCGCCGACGCGGAGCGCGGCGTCGCGGCCCTGAAAGTCGTCGTGACGCCCGAGGCCAAGGCCCACTTGGTGCGCCAGACGGGCGGCGACGCGCGGCGCCTGCTCAACGCCCTCGAGATCGCCGCGCTGACCACCTCCCCCGACGCGGCCGGCGAGCGGCGGATCACGCTGGCCGTCGCCGAGGAGTCGATCCAGAAGCGGCAGATCCGCTACGACAAAAAATCCGACGACCATTACGACCACATCTCCGCCTTCATCAAATCGATCCGCGGCACGGACCCCGACGCCGCGCTCTACTGGATGGCGAAGATGCTCGAGGCGGGCGAGGAGCCCCGGTTCATCGCGCGCCGTATTCTCATCGCCGCGTCCGAGGACGTCGGGAACGCCGACTTCCGCGCGCTGCTGGTCGCCGAGGCCGCGTTCCGGGCGGTCGAGGTCCTAGGCATGCCCGAGGCGAGGATCACGCTGGCGCAGGCGGTGACATTCGTCGCGTCCGCGCCGAAGTCCAACGCGGCGTACCTGGCCATCGACAAGGCTACGCGCGAGGTGCGCGAAGGGCCCTCGCGAGAGGTCCCGCTCCCGCTGCGCGACGCGAACATGGACGCCAAGGAGCGCGGCCACGGACAGGGCTACAAATACCCGCACGATTTCCCGGGCCACTACACGCCCCAGGAATACATGCCCAATCCCGCGCGCTTCTACGAGCCGACGCAGGAAGGCGACGAGAAGCGCATCGCCGAACGCCTGAAGACGCTGCGCGGCTAGGGCTGGGCCTTCGGCGTGGCCGCGGTCTTGTCGGCGGCGGACTCCTTCGCCGTGGCCTCGAAGGCGGCGTCGCAGTCCAGATGCGGGGCGCGCGCCGTCCAAGCCTTCGTGGACTGATTCCAGCTCACCTGCTTCCAGCCCAGCGCGTCGGTCAAGTGGTGGTGGTTGTTGGAATACTCGCCGAACTTGATGTCCTTACCGCTGCCGCTCTGGCCGGTGACGCTCACGCCGGTGTCGGCCACCTTATCCCCGCCGCCGAGGTTCACGTTGTTGATCTGCCGCAGCACGATGTGCAGCAGCTCGTGGGCGATCGTGAGGGCACCGGTCCCGCCGTCCGGCGGCTCGTAGTTCGCCGGCGGCGGATCGCCGCGCAGCAGGATGCTGTTCTTCTTCGGATCGCCGAGCTTGTAGCCGTTTTCCGAGGCGAAGACCGCCTTGATCTGGTGCGTCATGCCCGCCGCGAAGGCCTTCGGATCGCCGGTGAGCGCCAGGAACTTATCGCTCGGAACGTAGAGCATCTCCGTGTTCTTCGCCGTGTCCTCGGCGATCTTCTTGAAATCGGCGGTCGTCACCGCCGCGCGCGCGCCCTGGGCGCCGGCGCAACCCATGTCATTGATGAACTGGACGATGACGTCGGGCTTGTCGTCCTTGACCCAATAGAGGGAGTTCTTGATGAACTTGGCCTCGACCGCCGCCGGACCTTTCTGCCCGACTTTCTGGGAGGGCTGAGCCATCGCCTTGCCTTCGGGAATGACGATCGCGGGCTTCTTATCCTGCGCGGACGCGTAGCCGCCGGCCAGCAGGCAAACCAGGGCCGCCGTCGCGGTCCTGAGCGTCGAGGAGGGGATGAGGGGGTTCATACGCCTAGGTTAACCCCGGGAGCCGGTGATTTCAAGGCCTACCCCCCCTCCCGCGTCAGCGGAAAACGGGATCGAGGACCCGGCGGTAAGCGGAGCAGGCGTCCGAATCGCACATCTCCTGGGAGATCGTGCGCGCGAGGTACTCCGTCGCGTTGCCGTCCTTTCCGTAGCCGTGGCTGCTGATCTTCCACTGATAGCAGGTCGGATTGCCGCACGGCGGCTTCTCGTACGGATAGGGCGTTCCGAGGCTTTGCGGGCGCGTACCGTTCCAGAACGAGTACGAGCGGAAGTTCTCCGCGACCGCGGGCTGGCTCTGCGCCGTGAAGCCCTGCACGAGCGTCGCGACCGAGTAGAGCATGTGCACGACCTCGTGCAACATCGTGTTCGCGTACTGGTCCTGCTTGAAGAGCTGCGAGAAATTGCGCGAGCTTCGGCCGATCTCCTTGACCTGCTTGTAGTCGCCGACCTCGAAGGTCCCGCCGACCATCTTGCCGTCGGTGATGTCGGGCGCCCACGCGCCGGCGGCGCCCCCGCTCACCGGCTTGATCGCGATCTGGCCGCTCTTGATCATGGCCTCGAGCGTGTCGCCCGCCTCCTTCAGCTTTTTGGCGTCGTAGCTCTCCGAGGAGCCGTCGGGCTTGGCGTGGGAGCCGAACAGCGGGGCGAAGCGGTTCTTCGCCGCGTCGGACGCGACGACCTCCCGGATCGCCGCGATCACGATGTCCTTCTCGGGACCGGAGGGTTGGGCGCCGGCGCTTGGGCCGGCGGGGCTGGGGCCTCCGAGAAGCCCGGAGAGGTCCAATTTCTTCTGCTGGGCGGAGGCCGGTGAAACGGCCGCGAGCGCGAAAACGAGCGCGAAGGGAATTTTCATGGAGGGGCCCTGTCTTTTTAGGATAGCCCCGCACCTCCCGCTTTCGCAAGGCCTAAAATCGGCCTCGGGCCCTGGACAGGACGGCGTTTCGGGTCTACCCTACAGGTGCATGAGACACGTCCCCCTCGCCCTCCTGCTCGCGACGGTCTGCGTCCTTCCGGCCGCCGCCGCCGACACGATCCTGGTCATCGGCGACTCGCACGCGGTCGGTTCGTTCGGCCAGAACCTCGACGACGTCCTACGGCGGGGCCCCGGAAACCGCGTCGCGACCTACGCCGTCTGCGCTTCACGGCCGCTTTCCTTCTTATCCGAGACCCCGCACGCCTGCGGGCACATGTTCCGAGACTTCGATAAGAAGGCTCCGGCGAAATGGCTCGGCGGCCGCGTGTACAAGGCGACTATCTCCGACGGCAAGGGCGGCACGACCGAGGTCACGATGGTCAAGACGCCGAGCTTAGCGCAGCTACTGAGCGACCACGTCCCCACGGTGACGGTCGTCGAGCTCGGCGCGAACCTGCCGCTCACGGAAGACAGCATCCAGAAGACTTTGGAACTCATCCATAAGAGCAACAGCGCTTGCGTCTGGATCGGCCCGCCGGACATGCGCACGCCCACGCCTTCGCAGGTCGACGGCGTCTACGCGACTCTGCGCAAGAACAAGGTCGTCGAAGGCGTCACGCTCGAGGCCGCGACCAAGGACTCCTGCCTGCTCATCGACAGCCGCTCGTTCTCCTACCTGCGCTATCCCGAAAAAGGCGGGGACGGCACGCACTACAACGGAGGCTTGGCGCCTCTCGCGGCGAAATGGGGAGCCGACGCCGCGTGGGCCGTGATCGACGCGTTCAAGCCCTGATCAACGCGCCGGAAATTCGGCGAGCAGCTCGTCAGCCGAATCGACGATCCGAAACAGCGATTGCGGACTCTCCTTGAGCAGTCCGTCCGCGAACAGGCGCCGATACTGGCGCTCGAAGTCCCCGAAGAAGTCCCTGCCGACGAGGATGATGCGCTTGGGCGGCTCCTTGCCGCGATACGCGTTCTTCGCGATCAACGTCGCGGCTTCCTGAAGGCTGCCCGCGCTCCCGGGGAAGATCAGGAAGGAGTCGGAGGCTTTGGCGAACTTCTCCACGCGCTCCGCCTCGGAGTCCGCGATGCCGATGGCCCGGGCGTCGGAAAGGTTCTCGTCGCCCCATGCCGGTCGAACGACGATGACCAGGTTCTCACCCCGTGGTTTCCCGCCCCGCGCGGCGTTCGCGCTCGCGGCCGCGGCGCCGTAGGCAGCGCCCATGATTCCGGCATTGCCGGCTCCGGTCAGGACGCTGTAGCCGCGCCGGATCAGTTCTCCTGACACGACCGCGGACAGGGTGATCGAAGCAGCGATCGGCTCAACGGACTTCGAGCTGCCGAGAATGGTCACGGCTCGCGCGCGGCGCTCGGGCTCCGTGTAACGGGCGTCGAGCGAAGGAATCTCGTCGAACGACGCCGGCCCGCGGATCTGCGTGAAGTCGAGCGTGACGATCAACGGGAAGTGGTCCGATGGGTTCTTCTCGCGCTCCTCGTAGGTCTTCGGGAGCGGGCGCACCGTGCCGTCGTCGTTCTTGTAACGGTAGACCTCCGCGCTCTGGACCGCGCCACGCAGGGACTTCGACACGAGGACGGCGTCCATCTGCGCGTACTGCGCGGCGCCGCCCTTGGGGTGATAGGTGTGCGTGATGCGGTCCTTGTCCGAGGGCGGGTTCGGCGAGGCGTCGAAGCTGTCGGTGAGGCCGGCGGCGGCGTACAGCGGCTTGTACGCAGCCTCCGAGACGACGGCGCCGTTGAAGTCGCCCGCAAGCATCATCGGGACGTTCGCGCCGAACTCCTCGCGGTAACGCTGCATGATTTCCGCCGTGCGGCTGACCTGCGCGGTGCGCATGATGACGGATTCGGGATCGCGGCCGTCACGGTCGCGCTTCGACTTGTAGTGGGTGCCGAACAAGACGAACATCGGCTGCGTCTTTCCGGGCGCGCGCACGACGAGCGAGGTCAGGTCGCGCGAGAACAGCGGCTTGGGTCCGCCGCCGAGCACGGGATCGATCCAGGTTTCCTCCTTATGGCTGCGCTGCTCGACCTCGAACGGGAGATCCTTCTTAACCAGGAACGCGATGTCGATGCCGCGCTCGTCGTTGCCCTCGATCAGAAAAACCTTATACTTGCCCTCGAGATAGTGGTCGTTGAATGCCTGAAGAGCCGCGACGTTCTCGACTTCGGCCAAAGTCACGATATCGAGATCGTTCTCGAGGATGATCTTGCCTTCCGCGCGCATCGCCCATTCGGGCTTGGGCTTCGCGTCGGAGATCTTCATCAGCTTCCCGGGATTCGACGGATCGGGGACATGCGAGCCGACCTGCTCGAACAGGTTCTCCACGTTGTACGAGCCGACCTTCAGCCGCTTGATCGACTCGAGGGTGCGAACCGGAGCGCCCGCGGCCGGGACCGGGTCCGCCACGTCGCCGGAAGCGGCGGCGCCATCGAATAGGCCCGTCAGCGCCGTCGGGATCGCGCGCAGGCCGGCCGCGAAATTTTTGACGGCCGACGTGAGCGGCGTAATCGCCTTCGCGCCCGAGACGGGGACCGGCATGGCCGCGGCCTTCACGGGGACCGGCTGCAAAGCGAGCGGCACGGCGGGAGCGGGCAGGACGGGCATCACCGCCGCCGGTACGAACGCCGGAGAAAGCGACGGGATCAGGCCCGTCGCGAGCGCGGGCGACGAAAGGCCGGAAGCCAGCGCGGGCGCCTGGAACGAGACGACGCCCGGCGCCCCGGTCAGCGCGGGAACGCTCGTCTTGACCGACACGATCTGAGCGGACAGCGGAGACGCCAGCAGCAACGCAGCCAGGAGCGATCGAAGCATGACTCTATTATGAAGGAAGCCAAGACGCGCTCCAAGGGGCTTAAGACCTTGTTATTTTGGGTCTTTCAGCCCTAGGCTCCCGACGGAGATTGGATTAAAATAGCTTCCATGATCTCCCGCTTTCTCCTGCTGCTGGCCCTTCCCGTTTCCTCATTCGCGCAAGTCTCACGCATGCCGGCGCTCGAAGCCGTCCCGAAGCTGTCGGCGCCCGCTTTTTCTCCCGAGCTGACGGTTCCAGCGCTCGCCGTCCCCTCGCTGAACGCGCCGATGCTCTCCGCCCTCGTCCTTTCCCCCGCGCCGGCGATCGCGCCGTCCCCCGTCGCGGCCATCAAGCCCGTCGCCGCCGCCGTGACCGCGCTCGAGACCGTCCGCGCCGCCGCCGCCGTTCTCCCGGATCCGAAACAGCCCGTCGCCTCCGCCAAGACCGCCGTCGCCAAGTCGTTCGACGCCTCGGCCGACCGCCCGTCCGAAGCCGACGCCGTCGCCGGCGCGTTCACCGTCACGCCTTCGCTGCTCGCGCCCGCCGCGGGCGACGTCCCGGAGCCGACCGTCGTCCCGTCCGCCTCCGCCCCGCAGATCGACCGCCCGTTCTTCTTCCGCCGCTACGGATTCGCGCGCCTCGTCGTCCGCCCGCTCGTGCGCCTGTTCTACAAGACCGCGATCTCCGGGCTCGAGAACCTGCCTTCCGGACCCGCGGTCATCGTCCCGAACCACATCTCGTACGTGGACGCGATCCTGATCTCCGTCGCCGCCGACCGCCCGATGCGCTTCATGATGCAGCGGACGATCTTCGAGAAGGCGCCGCGCCTGTTCGGCGCGCTCGGCGCGATCCCAGTGTCGTCGAAGGACAGCCCCGCCGCGATCGAGGCGTCGCTCGAAACCGCGCGCCGCGCGATCCGCGCCGGCCAGAGCGTCGTGATCTTCCCCGAGGGCCAGCTCACGCTGACCGGGAACATGATCGGCTTCCGCCGCGGCTTCGAACGTATCGTCGCCGGCGCGCCTGCGCCCGTGATCCCCGCCTATTTGGACGGTTTGTGGGGCTCGGTGTTCTCGATGCAGAAGGGCCCCTCGTTCTGGAGCCGCATCAAGGAGCTGCCGCGCCCCGTCTCGGTGCGCTTCGGCCCCGCGCTGTCCGAGCCCACGGCCCAGGCCGCGCGCCTGGCCGTCTCCGAACTCGGAGCGGACTCGATGGACGCGCGCGTGCGCTCCCGCCGCAAGCCGCTCGCGCGCGAGTTCTTCGCGCGGGCGATGAAGTCCTGGAAAACGCCCGCGATCGCCGACTCGATGGGCGCGGACCTCACCTACGGCAAGTCGCTGACCGGCGCGATCCTCCTCGGACGCGACCTCGACGCCAAGACCACCGGAAAAAATGTGGCCGTGCTCCTGCCTCCGTCGAGCGGCGGCGCGCTCGCGAACCTCGCTCTGGGCATCGTCGGACGCGTGCCGGTCAACCTGAACTACACCGCCAGCCGCGAGGCCATCGAGCACGCGCTCAAGAGCGCGGAGATCTCGACGATCGTGACCTCGCGGCGCTTCGTGGACGTTCTCAAGGCCGACCGCGGATTCGAGCTGCCCGCCGGCAAGACCATCGTCTACCTCGAGGACGTCGCCCCGTCGATCCCTCAGTGGAAGAAGACCGCGACGTACCTCCTGCTCAAGCTCCTCCCCGCGTCGTGGACGGAGAAGCTGTTCCTCGGCAAGGCGTCGAAAGACCTGGACGATACCGCGACGATCCTGTTCACGAGCGGCTCGAGCGCCCTGCCCAAAGGCGTCGTGCTGACCAATATGAACGTATTGGCTAACGTGGAAATGGTGCGCGAGCTCCTGCCGTGGGCCGAGCACGACTCGATGCTCGGCGTGCTCCCGTTCTTCCACTCGTTCGGCTTCACCGTCACGCTGTGGATGCCGCTCGTCTCGGGCATGTCGGCCGCCTATCACACGCACCCGATGCAGGCCGAGGCGATCGGCAAGCTCGCGGAGAAAGCCAAGTCCACCTTGCTCCTCGCGACGCCCGCGTTTCTTCAGCGCTACTCGCAGAAAGTCCCCGCGTCGGCGTTCAAGCACCTGCGCCTCGTGATCGCGGGCGCCGAGAAGCTGAGGGACACCGTCGCCGACGAATTCGCGGCCAAGTTCGGCGTGCGCCCTTACGAGGGCTACGGCGCGACCGAACTCTCCCCCGTCGCCTCCGCCGGCACGCCCGGCGCGGGCGCGCAGAAGGGCTCGAAGCCGGGCTCCGTCGGCCGCGCCTTGCCCGGCACGGCCGTCAAGGCCGTCGATCTCAAGACCGGCAAGCCCGTTCCCGACGGCGAGGTCGGCATGCTGATGGTCAAAGGCCCGCACGTCATGAAGGGCTACCTCGGGCAACCCGACAAGACGGCTGAGGTCCTCAAGGACGGCTGGTACGTGACCGGCGACCTCGGCACGATCGACCGCGACGGCTTCATTTCCATCACGGGCCGGCTTTCCCGCTTCTCAAAGCTCGCGGGCGAGATGGTCTCGCACACGGCCGTCGAGGAGAAATTGCAGCAGGCCGCGGGCCTCGCCGAGATGACGTTCGTCGTCACCGGCGTCAAGGACGAGAAGCGCGGCGAGAAGCTCGTCGTGCTGTACGCGGGCTGGGACGGAGAGATCGAGACCTTGCTCACGAAGATGAAGGCGGCCGGTGTGCCCAATCTTTGGCTGCCGGCGCGCGGCTCTTTCTATAAGGTCGAGGCGATCCCGCTGCTCGGCACCGGCAAGCTCGACCTCAAGGCCGTCAACGAGCTCGCGGCGAAGCTGGCCGGCTCCTAAACACAACTGTTTCCGGAAACAGTTGTATAATCGCGGCATGAAGCGCGTCATCGTCGGGACCTTGATCGCCGGCCTGATCCTCGCCTTCTTCACCGACCGAAGCACGCCCGCCTGCCTGATCGCGGGAGCCCTCGCGACCTTTCTGATGCTGCAGCTCGGCCAGCGCTCGATCGTCGAAAAGGCCGGCGCCCTGCTCACCGCCGCCGCGATCGCCTGGCTCGGCGGACCGCGCGCCGCGCTGCCGAGCCAGAGCCTTTTCATTTACGTCCTCGGCTGGACCTTCGCCGCGACCGCGCTCGCGGTCTACCTCCACCCGCGCGCGGAGTAGCGGTGGAAGCGACCCGCCGCGTCCTCACGATCTCCGAGCTCAACGCCCAGGTCCATGAGCTTCTGGAATCCTCGTTCCCCGAGCTCTGGGTCGAGGGCGAGATCTCCAACTGCAAGCCCTATCCCTCGGGCCACACGTACCTAAGCCTCAAGGACGACAAGGCTCAGGTCCGCGCCGTGCTGTTCAAAGGCTCCTCGTTCGGGGTGAAGTTCAAGTTCCAAGACGGGCTCAAGATCCTGGCGCGCGGCCGCGTCACGTCCTACGAGACCCGCGGCGAGCTTCAGTTCATCATCTCCGCCGCGGAGCCGCGGGAAAAGGGCGCGCTCCAGCTCGCGCTCGAGCAGCTGAAGGCGAAGCTCGCGGCCGAGGGCCTCTTCGCGCAGGAGCGCAAGAAGCCGCTTCCCCCTTTCCCGAAGATCGTCGGCGTCGTGACGTCGGGCCAGGGCGCCGCCGTGCGCGACGTGATCCACGTCCTGAGCCGGCGCTGGCCCGGCATCCACATCCGCGTCTGGCCCGTGAAGGTGCAGGGCCCCGGCGCCGCCGCCGAGATCTCGGACGCGATCCGCGGCTTCAATGAACTGGCCTCCGACACCGATATCCTGCTCGTCGGGCGCGGCGGCGGCTCGATCGAGGACCTGTGGGCGTTCAACGAGGAGCCCGTCGCGCGCGCGATCGCCGAGTCCGCGATCCCCGTGATCTCCTGCGTCGGCCACGAGACCGATACGACGATCGCCGACTTCGTCGCCGACCTGCGCGCGCCGACCCCGTCCGCCGCCGCCGAGATGGCCGTGCAGGAGAAGGCCGCCGTGCTCGACCGCATCGCGGAGCTCGACGACGCGGCGGCTCAAATACTGCGCGACACGGTGGAGAACCTGTCCCGCCGGCTGCAATACGCCGCCGCGCATCCGCTCCTGTCGGACCCGCGCCGCTTGTGGGAGCAGCGCGTGCAGCGCGTCGACGACCTGTCGATGCGGCTGCCCGAGGCGCTGCGGCGCCGCCTCGAGACGCTCGGCTTGCGCCTCGGCGCGGCCGCGGGGCGCCTCGACGCGATCAGCCCGCTGAACGTGCTCGCGCGCGGCTACGCGATCGCGACGAGTAAGGGGAAAGTTTTGACGAAGGCGCGGCAAGTGAAGAAGGGCGATCCGGTGACCGTGCGCCTGTCCGAAGGCGAGATTCAATGCGAGGTGTCCTAGTGGCCAAGGAAGCGAAGACTGAGACGTTCGAGAAGTCCCTCGAGTCGCTCGAGGAGCTCGTCCGCGAGCTCGAGGCCGGAGACAAGGGGCTCGACGAGTCCCTGGCGCTGTTCGAAAAGGGCGTGACGCTCTCCAAGGAGCTGTCCAAGCGTCTCGACGAGGCAAAGACGAAGATCGAGTCCTTGTCCAAGGAAGGCGGAAAGCTCGTCAAAAAGCCGTTCGCGGGCGAAGAGGACTAGAGGGCGGCCGCGCCGTCCGTCAACGTCAGCACGGTGATCTCCGACGGGATTGCGAAACGGTGCGCGGGGCCCCAGTAGCCGGTGCCGGGATTCACGTAGACGCGCATGTCCCCGTGGCGGTAGAGGCCGCGCGAGTAGCGATGGAAGAGGCGGATGAAGAGGCTCGCCGGGAAGAACTGCCCGCCGTGGGTGTGGCCCGACAGCTGAAGGTCGAAGCCGGCTCGCGCCGCCGCCGGGACGCCGTCCGGCCGGTGGGCGAGCAGGAGACTGAAATCGGCTTTCGCGTCCGTAGCGATCGCCCGGCCGACGTCCGGCCGGTGGCCGGGAACGAAATGCCCGCCCGACTCGTCGGGAATCCCGCCCACGAGCAGGCGGGCGCCGCCGCGCGCGACCACGCGGTTCTCGTTGATCAAAGGCGTGAAGCCGAGCTCCTTCGCCTTCTCGATCCACTCCTTGGCGTTCCAGTAGTACTCGTGGTTGCCCGTGACGTAGTAGACGCCGAGCGGCGCCCGCAGGCGCGACAGCGGCTCGACGTGGCGCTTCAAGGCTTCGGTCGTGCCGTCCGCCATGTCGCCGGTGATCGCGATCAGGTCGGGCTCGAGCGCCATCACGCCCTCGACGATGCGTGCGACCTCGCGACGGCGGATCGTCGGCCCCACGTGCAGGTCGCTGATTTGGACGACCCTCAGCCCGCGCAGGCCCGCGGCGAGTCCGCGCGTCGGGAGGTCGATCCTCTTCACACGCGGCCCGGCGAGTGCCTGGCCGAGCCCGAGGAGCGCGATGAGCAGCGTCGCGGCGGCGGCGGCCGCGGGAAAAGGATAGGCGATGACGTTCAGCAGGAGGAAGGTGGCCCAGACGCCCATCGCGACGCTCGCGGCCCAGGCGAGCGCGCGCGCCCATGACGACTCCGCCGGCAAAGTCCCGCGGCGATACGAGGCCTGCCACCAGACGAAGTACGCGACGAACAGAAGCGGGACCGAGGCGCCGATGAAGGGATGCGCGGGGAGCAGCGCGGCGGCGCGGAGGCCGGTATAAAGACCGAGGAGGGACAGCAGCCCGAGAATGACGGTGAAGCGGTTCTTCAGGGCTTCGCCGGCTCGCCGACTAGGTCGTACTCCTCGGCGCCGGTTATCTTGATGTCGGCAAAGTCGCCGATGCGCAGATAATTCGCCTCGGCGGGGATCAGGACCTCGTTGTCCACTTCAGGCGAGTCCTGCTCGGTGCGCCCGACGAAATGCCGGCCTTCCTTGCGGTCGATGAGGACCTTCACGACCTTGCCGATGCGCGACGCGTTGATCGCGAGCGAAATGGGCTGCTGCGCGGCCATGATGGCTTCGGCGCGACGCTTCTTCTCCTTCGCGGACACGTCGTCGGGCAGCGTGTAGGCGTGCGTGTTCTCCTCGTGCGAGTACTGGAACACACCGAGGCGGTCGAACTTGGTCTTCTGGACCCATTCGATCATCTCCGCGTGATCCTCCTTCGTTTCGCCGGGGTAGCCCGCGATCAAAGTCGTACGCAGGGCGATCCCGGGCACCTTCTCCCGGATCCTGCCGATGAGCTCGGCGGTCTTAACCTTCGTCGTGCCGCGGCGCATGGAGGCCAGCATCCGATCGGTGATGTGCTGCAGGGGCATGTCGAGGTATTTGCAGATGTTGGGCCGCTCGGCCATGACCTGCAGAACGTCCTCGGGGAACCCGGCCGGGAACGCGTAGTGCAGGCGAATCCAGCCGATGCCGTCGACGTCGGACAGAGCCTTCAGCAGGTCCGCCAGCCGCCGCTTGCCGTAGAGATCCAGGCCGTAGTACGTCGAATCCTGGGCGATGAGCAGCAGCTCCCTCGTTCCCGCGGCCGCGAGGCGCTTGGCCTCGGTCACGAGATCCTCGATCGGCGTCGAGACGTGCTTTCCGCGCATCAGCGGGATCGCGCAGAACGAGCACGGGCGGTCGCAGCCCTCGGAGATCTTGAAGTACGCGTAGTGCCGCGGCGTCGTGATCAGGCGCTCGCCGACGAGCTCGTGCTTATAGTCGGCGTTGAGGGCCTTGAGCAGCCTCGGCAAGTCGCGCGTGCCGAAGTACGCGTCCACCTCGGGGATGTCCTTCTCGAGATCGTCCTTGTAGCGCTCGGACAGGCAGCCGGTGACGAACAGCTTCTCGATCTCCCCGCGCTTCTTCGCGGCCGCGTAGTCGAGGATGGTGTCGATCGACTCCTGCTTCGCGTTGTCGATGAAGCCGCAGGAGTTGATGACGACGATCGCCGCGTCGGAGTCGTCGACGTCGTGGTCGACCTCCATCTTGTTGGCGCGCAACTGGCCCATCAGCACCTCGGAATCGTAGAGATTCTTCGAGCAGCCGAGCGTGATGACCGAGACCTTGTTCTTCTTGAGGGTTTTAGTGCGCATCAGGAGGGAGGGAAGCGGGCGCTTCCCCGACGAGACATTATACCATTAGGGGCCGTCTCAATCGCCCGGTGCTTCGCCGTACTTGCGGCCCGTCGACGGGGACTTCACCACCGGAAGCGGGCGCAGGTTCCCGGTCTGCGGATCGCGGATCATGACGGTGGGACGCTCGCGGACCTCTTTTTTCGCCGCGAGGGCGCGCACGGCGACCGCGTGCCGGTAGTACAGACCGAGCGACACGAACCAGAAGGCCACGAAGCCGGCCGCGGCGGCGCGGGCCTTCCACGGGTTGAGGATCGGGAGAGCCGGCGCCTCCGACGCGACGAGGCCGACCTTCGCCTCGAGCGCGACGCGCTCCTTCTTCGCCATCAGCTTGGCGAAAATGACGCCGCAGCCCGCGCATTCCGTCGCGCCGGCGCTCGCCTCGATCCCGCAGTTCGCGCATTTCATCGGTATCAGTATACAAAAAGACGTTATATCGTATACGCTTTCCCGTCTTGTGGCGCTTCGGGACAGGTGTTATACTGACGTTCGACATGCCCGGAACGATGACCGACAAAACCGACTGGATCGAGGTTCCTTTCCGCGTGCTCAAGGAGCACGAAGGGCTGCGCCTCGACGCCTTCCTGGCTTCGCGTCTGGGCAAGAAATATTCGCGCATGGCCGTGCAGAAGCTCATCGACGACGGCCTCGTCACACGGACCTCGCGCCCGGTCAAGGCGGCGGCGCGCGTCGGGGAAGGCGAGACCGTCCTGATCCGCTATCCGCGCGTCCAAGAGCCGCCGGTCCCGCACGAAACCATGCCGATCCTCTATCAGGACGAGCGCATCGCGGTGATCTCCAAGCCGGGCGGGACGCTCAGCCATCCGACGGACAAAGTCCTGCATAACACCGTGACGCACCTGCTCGCGAAGCAACTCGGCCGGAAGGTGTATCTCGCCCACCGCCTCGACCGAGAGACGAGCGGCACGATGGTCCTTGCCCTCGACGTCGACGCGGCGCGCTCGCTCTACGAGCAGTTCGTCGCCCACGGCGTGCGCAAGGAGTATCTCGCGGTCGTCTTCGGCGCCGTCGCGTGGGAGCATACGGTCGTCGACGCGCCCCTCGGCGAGGAAGGCAAGGCGATCCGGGTCCGTCGCGCGGTCGGCGGCGCGAACGGACAGAACGCGATCACGGAATTCCGGCGCCTGGCCACGGACGGGCGCCTCTCGCTCGTCGCGGCGACGCCGCGCACCGGCCGCCTCCATCAGATCCGCGCGCATCTCGCGCACCTCGGCCACCCGCTCGTCGGCGACAAGCTGTACTGCGGCGACGGCGAGGTCTACATGAAGGCCGTACGCAAGGAGGTGTCGCGCGCCGATCTCGACGCGCTCGGCGCCGACCGCCAGCTGCTGCACGCGTGGCGCCTGTCGTTCAAGCATCCGGGCGACGGCCGCGCCCTCTCATTCGAGGCGCCCGTGCCGGACGATTTCCCGCTGAGGCCCGCATGAAGGGCTACAACCCCGTCATCAAAGACGGCATCGCCTACGTGCAGTTCGCGTACGACGTCGGACTCGCGATCGGCCTCGACGCCGCCGAAAAGAACGTCGCCACCAACACGGAGCGCGCGCCGATCCGCCACCAGCGCCGCGCGCCGAAGTACTTCGAGTTCCAGCCCTATCCGCTGCGCGTGACGCAGACGAGCCCGGCGCAGACGATCGGCGACTGGAAGACTTCGCCGGCCGTCGAAACCGTGGTCTACGATTTCGGCGCGGTCAGCGTGACCTACCAGATCCCCCTCTCCGGCCCATTCTCGGCGCTCGCGCGCCTCTCGGAACTTCTCTACGACAACGAGACCTTGCTCGCCGACAGCCGCCGCCTGGTCGAGGAGCTGGTCAAGACGATCCAACCCTCCGTGAGCCGGCCCCACATCTCCACGTTCTACGAGGACTACGCGATCTTCCAGATTCGCGCGTTCGACGACCACGGCGCGCACGCGCGGCTGCTCGCGGAGGCGCCGACTTTGGTCGCACAGGTCCTGCGCGCCGATGAGGATCTGCGCTCCGAGCAGGAGGTGCAGGATGCGCTCTCCGTGCAGGTCTCGTACGGCTCCGACGACCTCACTCTCGTCGACTGGGTCGCCGCGATCATCTTCGACGCGGCCGCCGACGACACGCGCGCGGTCCTCGAGTTCGCGACGGTCCAGCTCCTCGAATTGCGCCACCTCGACCACCAGCTCGACTCGGCGCTCGAACGCTACTACGACGCGCTGACGCGCAGCCCGAAGGGCCCGGTCAGCCTATTCACGAAGGCCGACGATGAGCTCCGCGAGATCGGCCAACTCCAGGTCGAGAGCGCGCTCCTGTTCGAGAACATCAATAACGCGATCAAGCTCCTCGGCGACCAGTATCTCGCGCGCCTCTATCAGCAGGCCGCGCGCCGATATCACCTGACCTCGTGGGACAAGAGCATCCAGCGCAAGCTCAAGACCCTCGAGAGCATCTACGACAAGATGGACTCCGCGCTGTCCTCGGCGCGCCTCGAGTTCCTCGAGTGGATCGTCATCATCCTGATCGGCCTCGAACTCGTCGTGCCGTTCCTGGTCCCCTACGTCACCGGCAAGCACTAAACGGTATAATCAGCCCCTCATGGCGATCAAGGCCGTTTTCTTCGACATCGGCAACGTGCTGCTGCGCTTCTCGAACAAGCGCATCCTGCGCAAGTTCGCGTGGGCCGTCGGCCGCCATCCGGTCAAGGTCGCGCGCCACATCTGGAAGGGGCGCATCGTCGATCGCATCGAGCGCGGCGAGGTGTCGGGAGAGGAAGTGCACGCGCTGTTCGTCAACGACCTCGGCTACAAGGGCGACTTCCAGAAGTTCAAGACGCTGTGGTGCGAGCAGTTCACGCTCGACCGCGGCTCGTTCGCGATCCTGAAGAACCTCTCGGGCCGGATGCCGACCTACCTGCTCTCGAACACGAACGCCCTGCATATCGAACACATCCGCGGGCGCTACGCGTTCCCCGGCCTCGTGAAGGGCGCCATCCTCTCCCACGAGCTCGCGCTGCGCAAGCCCCAGCGCGAGATCTACGAAGCCGCCCTCAAGATGTCCGGAACTTTGCCCGAGGAGACCGTATTCATCGACGACCTCGAGGAGAACTGCGCGGGCGCCCGCAAAGCCGGCCTGCACGCTATCCGCTACCGCGGCGCGAAGGATCTGAAGAAGCGGCTCGCGGCGCTGGGGCTCTGAGACGACTGTTTCCGGAAACAGTTCCCGCGGACTCGCACCGGCGCGAGTTCAGCTCGGCAGGATTTCTTTTTTCCGGCCCTTCAGAAGGTCGAGCTTCGACAATTCGCCCGCCATCATCGCCGCAACGATGAGGCCGCCGCCGGCGGCGCGCGCGGGCACGAAGGCCTCGCCGCCGAGCGTCCAGGCGAAGAGCGCCGCGAATACGGGCTCGAGAGAGAAGATCAGGCTGACCTTCACCGGCTGCGTGAACTTCTGCGCCCACATCTGGATGAAGAAGGCCGATAAGGTCGGGACGGCCGCGAGGAACGCGATCGTGCCCGCGGCCTTATCCCCGGTCACCGCGAGCGGGCGGCCCGAGATCAGGCAGTACCCGAGCGCCATGGCGCCGGTCATCCAGAATTGGTGGAACGCGAGCACGAGGGAGTCCGCGTCGGCGCGCACGAACTTGTCGGTGGCGAGCAGGTGGCCCGCGTAAGTGGCGGCCGCGACGAGCGTGATGACGTCGCCGAAGTTGACGGTGGAGACGCCTCCCGTCAGCATCCACAGCCCGAGCAGCGCGAGGCCGGAGGAGATCCACTGGACGGCGGTCGGGGGCTTGCGGAAGAAGAACAGCAGGAAGACCGGGACGAAAATGACGAACAAGCCGGTGATGAACCCCGAGTTCGACGCGGAGGTATAACCGAGACCCACGGTCTGCGTCGCATACAGAAGAAACAATAAAACGGCGAGGACGAACGCTTCCTTCAAATGCTTCTTGCGGGAGGGACGGACGAGCGCCCAGGGGGCCAAAAGCAGCGCGGACAATAAAAACCGGTGCGCGACCATCGCGACCGGATCGACGCCCGCGAGGGCGTCCTTGACCATGTAGAAGGTCGCGCCCCAGACGGCGGCGCAGTAGACGAGTCCGAAATCAGCCCAGGCGGACACGAGAGGGGCGCAGCGGCGTGTTCTTCGCGCAGTAAACGAGGTTGACGAAAGTCATCGCCCGCGTCATCGCGCCGATGCGGTTGTCGGACGCGGTCAGGAAGGACGCGACGCCCTCGAGCGCCTTCGCGTCGACGTTGCCCTGGTAGGAAACGTCAACGACCGTCGCGCCCTGCTTGATCCAAGCGGGGTCGAGCTTGAAGGACGGATCGGGCACGGCGGTGACGACGATGTCGGCCCGGCGCACCTGATCCTCGAGGAGCGCGCGCGGGGTCTTGTCGTAGCACTTCACGACGGTGGCCCCGAGGTTCTCGAGCATCAGGCCGAGCGGCTTGCCCACGCGCATCGAGTTGTTGACGACGACGGCGAAGGCGCCCTCGATCCGGATCTCCGGATAGGCCTGCAAGGTCTTCACGACGGCCTTCGCGGTCGCGGGCACCACGCATTTGACGCCGCGCGCCTCGTCGACGAAGCGCTTGTACTTGAGCAGGTAGCCGAGGTTCGTCGAGTTGAGGCCCTCGACGTCCTTTGCCGGCGACACGAGATCCATCACATCCTCGTCCTTGAGCGCGCACTGCAGCGGGTAGAGGAGCATGAGCCCGGAGGCCGTACGGTCGGCGTTGAGCTTGCGTACGAGGGTGAGCAGCGACTCCTCGTCCTCGGCCTCGTGTCCATCGACGGGAATGCCGAGCCGCGCGGCGTCGCGCAGCATCAGGTCGCGGTACTGGAGCGAGGCCGGATTCTGCTTCGGGCGGAAAAGGACCGTCGCCAGATGCGGCTTTTTGCGCATCGCGGCGACCTCGCGGCCGACCCAGTCGAAGTAGCGGGAGGCGGTGCCGCGGCAGTCGAGGAAGCGCGTCGTCATCGGGGGGGCGCCGGAGCGGGCAGGAGGCGGAAGCTGACGCCGTCGTAGGGCGTCGCGGAATTCTCGCGCGCGGCGAAGGGCATCAGGCGCGTGAGCTCGGCGGCGGCCTTCGCGGGAGAGAGATCGCGGGAGAGGATCAGGTCGAGGTACATGAAGTCGGTGATGGCGCTCGCGGCCCAGTCCACCGGCTGGGCGAAGCCCGAGACGGGGAAGCGCGCGCCCGGACCGGCCAGGCGCTGGAGCTCCGCGGGAACGGAGCCTTTCATCACGTCGCACGAGCCGAAGTGCGCGAGCATGACGTTGCCGCCGGCCTTCATCGGGGCGGCGAGAATTTCCGCGGTCGCGGGCCCCGACTCCGTCTCGAGGCCCTCCGGGGTTCCGTGGCCCGAGAAATAGAGGACGACGGGCTCGGCAAGCAGGGACGCCTCCCGCATCCATTTGACCAGGCTCGCCCGGTCGGTGTAGAAGCGCTGGCGGACCTGCACGCTCGGCGTGCGCGTGAAGAAGATCTTCAGCATCTCGCCGAACGTGTACTCGGGCTCGGCCAGGCTCAACTCCCAGCGCGACTCGAGGACGACGAGCCACTTGCGGCCGGCGACGGGCTCCACGCGCAGACCCGTCCAGTCGCTCCAGTCCTTGTCGCCGTCGGCGCGCCAGCGGCCGCGCAGCGCGCGGCCGTTCTGCGCGAGGCTGAACTCGCCTTCGCCTTCCTTCTGATCCTTATATCGGAACTTGAGCGCGCCGTTCTCGACCCGGCCCGCCAGCGTTCCGTCGGCGAACGCGTAGTAGCCGTTGAACCGCGCGCCGTCGCCCGACAGGCGCATGCGGCCGAAGTTGGTCTCCCACAGGCCGTTGAAGGCGGCCGCGGCCTCGGGCAGCTCGCGGCGGCGTCCGCGCCAAGGGATGAACGCCGACGCGCCCTTCGCGCGCCACTCGCCCTCGAAGGATTTTCCGTCGACGGAGAGCCGGAAGCGGCCCTCGCCGGACGCGTCCGGCTCGCGGTAGATGAACGTCAAGGTTCCGTTCTCGGACTTGCCGGCGAGCGCGCACACCGAGCCTTCCGTGATGTAGGTGCCGGTGACGGAGGACGACGACTCCGTCAAGGTCATGTCGCCGTAGGTCGTGGCCCAATCGCCGGAGAAGCCGGATTCCGCGGCGGCGGAAACAACGGCCGAGCACGAAAGAACGAGCGCCAGCGTCAGGAAGCGCGTCATCGCGCGATTATCCTATCATACGCGCAAGCCATGGCCAAACGCGAGCGGCTGGACCTCCTGCTGGTGGAAAAAGGTTTGTTCGGCACACGCACCAAGGCCCAAGCGGCCATCATGGCCGGCTTGATTTTAATCGACGGAAAGCCGTCCGCCGGCAAAGCCGGCGAAATGATCGCCCAAGACGCCGTTTTGTCGTTGAAAGCGGATCCATGCCCGTATGTCTCGCGCGGAGGGCTGAAACTAAAGGCTGCTCTCGATTCGTTCGCCGTTAGGGCCGAAGGCCGAGTTTGTTTGGACATCGGCGCCTCCACCGGCGGCTTTACCGACTGCCTTCTCCAAGCCGGCGCGCTTCGCGTCTATGCCATCGACGTCGGCACCGCCCAGCTCGACAGCCGTTTGAAGAAAGACCCGCGCGTCGTCAGCCGCGAACAGACGCACGCGAAGCTCCTCAAGCCCGCGTGGTTCGATCCGAGGCCGTCCCTCGCCGTCATGGACGTCTCGTTCATCTCCTCGGCGATGGTATTGCCGTTCGTGCTCCCGTGCCTCGCCGCCCCGTTCGAGTTCATCGTGCTGGTCAAGCCGCAGTTCGAGGTCGGGCCGAAGTTAGCGCCCCAGGGCGTCGTCCGAGATCCCGCCGTCCGTCTCCAGGCCGTCGAGAAAATCCGGGCGGCGGCGGCGGCGCTCGGCCTCGTCGAGGAAGGGCTCCTCGAGTCGCCCGTCGTCGGCCCCAAGGGCAATCATGAGTTCCTCCTTTTGCTAAAGTCCCCCTCATGAAAGTCCTCGTCGCCGAAGACGACCGCACGAGCCGCGCGCTGCTGCAGGGCTCCCTGCTCAAGCTCGGCTACGAGGTCATCGAGTCGGTCAGCGGCGCCGAAGCCTGGGAAGCGCTGGGGCGGACCGGGGCGCGCATCATCGTCAGCGACTGGGTCATGCCCGACATCGACGGCCTCGAGCTCTGCCGCCGCGTTCGCGCGCGTAAGGACGCGCCCTACGTCTACTTCATCCTGCTGACGGGCAAGATGCTCGGCGCGGGGCACTACGCTCGGGCGATGGAGGAGGGGGTCGACGACTTCCTGACGAAGCCGCTCGACGTCGACGCCCTGCGCATCCGCCTGCGCGTGGCCGAGCGCATCGTCCAGCTGACCGAGCGCGTGCGCACGCTCGAGGGCATCCTGCCGATGTGCGCCTACTGCCGCCGCATCCGCGACGAGCGGGGCGCCTATCAGAGCCTCGAGGACTTCGTCTCAGACAAGACCCCCGCCCAGTTCTCCCACGGCGTGTGCCCGGAGTGCGCGAAAAAGCACTTCGAGGACTAGCCTAAATTCGCAAACACGTAACCGAAGCGACATTGACGCCCCACGACGCCCCTGTTACAATGAAAGAGATGCGGGTTTGCCTCATCACGCCCCCCTCAATTTTCCTCCTGGATGAACGGGTCTTCATGACCTTGGGCATCCTGCGGGTGGCCGCCGCTTTGGAGGGGGCCGGCCACCAGGTCGAGATGCTCGATCTGTCCGGCATCGAGAACTACGAGGAGGTCATCCGCCTCCACGCGAAGACGAGCGAGGCCAAGGTGTTCGGCCTGACCGCGACGACCCCCCAGATGCCCGCCGCTTTCCGCGTGACGCAAGCGCTGCGCGGCGCCCGACCCGACGCGAAGATCCTCCTCGGCGGCCCCCACATCACCCTCATCAACGCGGCCTATAAAGGAGAGCTCGCCCGCAAGGCGCCCGGCCGCGCGGCCAAGGCGCTCGAGAAGATGCTCGCGACCTACGACGTCCTGGTCCCGGGCGACGGCGAGGAGGCCGTCTTCGAGGCGCTCAAGCCGGACGCGCCGAAGATCGTCGACGGCGACGACCCTAAAACCGCACTGTTCCTCACGAACCAGAAGCTCAACGAACTCCCGTTCCCGGCCCGTCATCTCGTGGACGCGAAGAGCTACCACTATTCGATCGACAACGTGCCCGCGATGAGCCTGATCGCTCAGCTCGGCTGCCCGTTCGCGTGCGGCTTCTGCGGCGGACGCGAGTCGCCGATGCTCCGCCGCGTGCGCACGCGCAGCACCGAGAACGTGGTCCAGGAGATCGCTCACCTCGCCGACAAGTACGGCACGAAGGGCTTCATGCTGTACGACGACGAGCTCAACGTCAACCCGAAGATGGTCGAACTCATGAACGCGATCGCCTCCGAGCAGGAGAAGCGCGGCGTCGAATGGCGCCTGCGCGGGTTCATCAAGTCCCAGCTCTTCACGGATGCGCAGGCCGAGTCGATGTACCGCGCGGGCTTCCGCTGGATCCTGACCGGCTTCGAGTCGGGCTCCCCGCGGATCCTGCAGAACATCAACAAGCGCGCGACCCGAGAAGAGAACACGCGCTGCGTCGAGATCGCCAAGCGCCACGGCCTCAAGGTGAAGGCGCTGATGTCGATCGGCCATCCCGGCGAGTCCGAGCAGACGATCATGGAGACGCGCGACTGGCTGCTCGAAAGCAAGCCCGACGATTTCGACGTCACGATCATCACGACCTATCCCGGCACGCCCTACTACGACCGCGCGGTCCAGCACCCGACGATGAAGAACGTCTGGGTGTACACGTACCCTGAGACCGGCGACCGCCTGTACGGCTACGAGGTCGACTACACGCAGGTCGCCGACTACTATAAAGGCGACCCCGACGGCGGCTACAAGGCCTACGTCTACACCGACCATCTGAGCGCCGCGAAGCTCGTGAGCCTGCGCGACCAAGTCGAGCGCGAGGTGCGCAAGACGCTGAATATCCCGTTCAACGCGGGACGCCCGGCCCAGCGCTTCGAGCACTCGATGGGCCAACTGCCCGCGACGATCCTCCGCGCCTCCGCGGCCGCGGCCGCGCGGAGCTGACCGTGCGCCTGCTCCTGATTCCCGACCCGACCTCTCCCAACGGCGAGGACGCTTTCTGCCGCGAGATCGTCAAGCGCTCGCCCGCGCGCGGCCATTCGGCGAAGATGCAGATGGCGCCCAACGGGCCGGCCGAGGCCGCGGCGGAGCTGCTGATCTCCCAGGGCTTCGCGAGCGACTCCGACGTCGTCGTCATCAACAGCCTCCAGCCGGCGGCCCTCCTCGCGGCGAAGAACGCCGGGAAGGCGACCGTCCTGCGCCTGATCGAATCCTACGCCGGCGCTTCTCCGGATTCGCTCTCCGAGGTCAAGCGGCTCGCGTCGGCGGCGAACCTGCTCCTGTTGCCGAGCCGGCACATGGCGGGCATCGTCGCGGGCTGGGGCGTCCCGGAAAGCCGCATGCGGGTGATCCCGTACGCGTACGACCAAATCTTCGCCCAGCAGATCGCGCTCGTGACCGTGCGCTCGTCGCGCGCGCGCGGCTTCACGGTCGTGACCGCCGGCGTCGTCGACGCGGCGTCGCTTCCCGGCTTCGAGACGGTGCTTTCGGCCGTCGCGCGCCTGCGCATGGACGTCCACGTGACCGTAATCGGCGACGGGCCCGCGCTGCCCGCGCTCAAGGAGCGCGCGCAAGCGCTCATGCTCGGCGAGCGCGTGACCTTCCTCGGCGAGCTGCCGCACGCGAAGAAGATGGAGTACTTCCGCTCCGCGAAAGCGTTCGTCGAGCCGACGGGCCGGCACGGCTTCCCCTCGCTCGCGTTGCACGCGCTGTCGGAGGGTTGCCCCGTGCTCGGCGTGCGCGCCGGCGCGCTGCCTGAGTTCATCCGCGACGGCGAGAACGGACTGCTCTTCGCTCCGGGCGACGCGGCCGGCCTCGCAGAGCACATCATCACCTTGAACACGACGCCCGGCCTGTCGCTGCGCCTGATCGCCGAGGGCGTGCGCACCGTCGAGCGCCATTCGTGGAACGCCACCGTCGCGGCCGCGCTCGACGCCGTCGAGACGCTCGAGGTGAAGGCGAAATGATCTGCGCGCTTCTCGTCGATCCCGACGACAGCATCGACTTCCCCGGCAACGGCGCCGAGGTCATGGGCCGGCCGCTCGCCGCCTACCCGCTGCTCGCGTCCAAGGCCTCCGATCACGCCCGGCGCATGTACGCGCAGACGAACTCCGAGCCCGTGCGCCGCACCGCCGTCCAGCTCGGAGCCATCGTGCTCGATCCGCCGCCCGCTCGCACCGACGGCACCAAGCCGACGGACGCGACGCGCGTGCGCATCGGCTACCGGCAGATCGTCGAGGACCTGAAGGCCGAAAAGGGCGAGCTCGAGCTGCTCGTGCTCCTGTTCGCGAACACCGGCGCGGTGAGCACACCGCTGATCGACGCGGGCGTGACGGCCCTACTCGACGACCCGAAGCTCGACTCCGCCGCGACGGTTTCCCCCTACCATCGCTGGAACCCGCGGCGCGCGTTCCGCGAGGGCAAGGACGGCCGGCTGGTCCCCTACGCCGAATGCCTGCCGGAGGCCGGGTCGCCGTGGTTCCCCGACTGGGGCGCGGCGATCCTGCGGCCGCGCGTCCTCGAGACGATGAACGCCGACTCGCCGGACCTCGCGTGGCTCGGCGAGAAGATCCTGCCCCTCAAGCAGGCCGGCGGCGGGCCCGTCGATTATCAGTGGCAGGTGCCGAAGATGGAATACTGGCTTAAGAAGCAGGGCGTGCGCGACTCGCCGCGCCCCGAGCCGATGCCGAAGCTCGCCCCCGCGCCGAAGCCCGACCGGAGATGATCCCCCGACTCCTCGCGTTCAGCCTGGCGCTCGGCGGGCTGCGCGACGCGCGCCTGTTCGCCGCCGCGGGCGCGGCCGCCTGGGCCGCCGTTTGGCTCGAGCGCCCGCCGCTGGGCCCCGCGACGCAGTGGTTGCCGTGGCTCGGCTGGGCGCTGCTCTCCACGCTGGTCTGCGCCCAGCCGCTCGCGGGCCTGCCGGTCCTCGCGAGATGGTCCGCGGTCCTCGCGTGCGCGTCGCTCGCGGCCGCGTGGACGACGCGCGAGCGCGAGGACTGGCTCCGGTCTTTCCTCGTCGTCGCCGCGGGCGTCGCGGCGGCGGCCCTCGCGACGGGCGCCCGCTACGATTTCCGCAACGAGATGACGGGACTCATCCCGCCTTATTACAACTACACGGCCTTCGTGCTGGCCGCCGCCGCCGCCGCCGCCGCCGCCTGGGCGCTGCACCCAAAAGGCGCGCGCGGCACGGATCGCAAAGCCGCCGGCTTCATGACCGCGCTGGCGCTACTGTGCCTTTTCCTCTCCCGCTCGCGCGGAGCGTGGCTGGGGCTCGGAGCCGCCGCGGCCGTCTGGTCGGCGCGGCGCTTCGGCGCGCGCGCGCTGGCCGGAGCGGCCCTCGCTTCAGCGCTGTTCGGGGGCGCGCTCGCCGCGGGTCTGCTGCCGCCCTCCGTCGAAGACATTTTCTTTAAGAAGTACCGCCTTCACGCCGAGGCGCGACCGCGCCTCTGGCGCGCCGCCGCGGCCGTCGCGTCGGACCATCCCTGGCTCGGCGAGGGCCCGGGAAGCTTCGCCGTCGGCTTCCGGCGCCACCCCGTGCCGCTCGAGGACGGCGCGACGCGCTGGTCGCTGAGCACGAGCTACGCGCACAGTGAGCCGCTCCAGGCCGCGGCCGAGACCGGCTGGGCGGGCCTGGCGCTGTGGCTGCTCGGCGCGGGCGCGGCGTTGCGCGCGTTGTTGCGACGCGCGGATCACGATCCCGTCCGAGAGGCCGCGGCCGCGGCCGCCGCCGCGATGACGGCGCAGCTCGCGATCGACAACATGCTGCAGATTCCCGCGCTCGCCGCGCTCTGGCTCTCCGCGCTGGCCGTCGCGGGCGCAGCGCCCGGCGTTCGACGCTGGCCGCGCGCGGCCGTCCTCGCCGGCGGGCTCCTCGCCTCGGTCGCGTGGATTCCCGGCACTCTGGCCGGCGTCTCGCCCGCGTACGCCGCCGCGGTCTTCCCCGCCGAGCCCGGACCCCGGGAGGACCTGGCCTACGCGGCCAAGACGCCCGCCGACGCGGCGGCCCGCTGGACGCAAGCGCGCGAGCGCGAGCCGTTCAACGCGATCCATCCCTGGCGCCTGGCGCAGCTCGCGTGCGCGTCCCGTCGATGGGCCGAATGCGAGAGCCTGGCCGAAAGCGCGCTCGAGCTCGAGCCGGGCTTCATGAACGCGCGGCTCACGCGGGCCGAGGCCCTGGCCCGCCTCGGCCGTCTCAAGGACGCGCGCGAGGCGCTCGACGAATTCCGGGAAACGCGTGCCACGAGAAGCGACGCGGCGCGGAACTCCGGCTACGAAAAAGCCGTCGTGACCTTCGACCGCCGCGACTACGACCGGGTCGCCGCTCTCGCTGGCCGCCCGCCGCTGGAGCCGCGATGAAGCCCATCATGCGCGTCTGCCCCGACAAGGCGGCCCTCGACCGCGCGGCCGCGCGGCTGATCGTGAAGTTCCTGACCGAAGCGCACGCGGCGAGACGCGCGCCCGTCGCCTTGGCGCTCGCCGGCGGCGGCACGCCCCGCGGCGTCTACGAGCTGCTGGCGTCGCCCGAGTTCTCGGCGCTCGTCCCCTGGTCCGAGGTCGACGTCTATTGGACGGACGAGCGCTGCGTGCCGCCGGAGCATCCGGACAGCAACTACGGCATGGCGGAGCGCGCGCTGCTGTCGAAAGTCCCCGTCTCCCCGGCGCGCGTCCACCGCATCCAAGGCGAGCTCGGCCCGGAGAAGGCGGCCCTGCTGTACGACGCCGAGCTGCGGCGGCTGGGCCGGGGGTGCGACGCGGCCGTCCTCGGCGTCGGCGCGGACGGGCACACGGCCTCGCTCTTCCCGGGAGACGCGGCGCTCGAGGAGCGGACCGCCTGGGCGGCGGCGGCCTCCTCCCCCGGCGGGCCGAGAGTGACCATGACCTTTCCGTACCTGAATCTCGCCGAGCGCGTCCTGGTCCTGGCAAGCGGAGCGGAAAAAGCGAAGCCGGTCGACGCCGCGACGCGCGGCGCCTTCGGCGCCTACCCCGTGCTGCGGCTGATCCCCAAGACGCCAGCACTCTGGCTCGTGGATCAAGAAGCGGCCGACCTTTCTCGGTGAAATGCTAGAATTTCCCTCATGAAAGTCGTCATTTTGGCCGGCGGAAAAGGCACGCGCTTCGCCGAGGAAACGGACAGGCGCCCGAAGCCCATGATCGAGATCGGCGACCGGCCGATCCTCTGGCACATCATGCAGCGCTACTCCGCCTTCGGCCTGAGGGACTTCGTCGTCTGCCTCGGCTACAAGGGGTACACGATCAAGGAGTACTTCGCGAACTACCTGCTCCACTCCTCCGACGTGACCATCGACCTGCGCCGCGGCACGACCTTGATCCATCACCGTAACGCCGAGCCCTGGAAGGTCACCCTCGTCGACACCGGCGAGGAGAGCATGACCGGCGGCCGCCTCAAGCGCGTGAAGAACTACATCGGCCGCGGGACTTTCCACATGACTTACGGCGACGGCGTCTCCGACGTCGACCTGCGCGCGCTGACCGCCTTTCACAAGAAGTCGGGCCGCGCGGCGACGGTCACCGCGGTGCGCCCCCCCGGCCGCTTCGGCGCGCTCAAGCTCGCCGGCGGCCGCGTCGCGCGCTTCCAGGAGAAGCCCGGCGGCGATGGCGGCTGGATCAACGGCGGCTTTTTCGTGCTGGAGCCCTCGGTCATCGACCTCGTCGACGGAGACGCCACGTCCTGGGAAGGCAAGCCGATGGAGCGTCTCGCCGCCGGCGGCCAGCTCGGCGCGTACGAGCACGCCGGCTTCTGGCACCCGATGGACACTTTGCGCGACAAGAATTATCTGGAGGAGCTGTGGACGAGCGGCAAAGCGCCGTGGCTGGCCCGCGGCCGCAAGCCCTGAGCTCCGGACACGCCTGCCGCTTCTGCGGCGCGGCGCTGACGCGCACCTTCGCCGATCTCGGCCTTACGCCGCCGTCCAACTCGTTCGTGCGCCCCGAGGCCGCCGACCTCGGAGAGACCTTCCTGCCGTTGCACGCGTTCGTCTGCGGCGGCTGCTTCCTCGTGCAGATCGGCGAGTACCGGAGCCCGAAGGCGATCTTCGAGGAATACGCGTATTTTTCCTCGTTCTCCGACAGCTGGCTCGCGCACGCGAAGCGCTACACGGAGACGATCGGCGAGCGCCTGGGCCTTGGCCCCGAGAGCCTCGTCGTCGAGCTCGCGAGCAACGACGGCTATCTGCTCAAGAATTTCAAGGAGCGCGGGATTCCTTGCCTCGGCGTCGAGCCCGCGAAGAACGTCGCGAAGGCCGCCGTGGAAAAGGGCGTTCCGACGATCAGCGAGTTCTTCGGGACCGCGCTGGCTAAGCGCTTCGTCTCGGAAGGCAAGCGCGCGAATCTGCTGCTCGGCAACAACGTGCTCGCCCACGTTCCCGACCTCAACGACTTCGTCGCCGGGATGAAGCTCCTGCTGGCGCCGGGCGGGACGATCACGATGGAGTTCCCGCACCTGCAGCGCCTCGTCGAGCAGAACCAGTTCGACACGATCTACCACGAGCACTTCTCCTACTTCTCGTTCGTCGCCGTTGAGCGCGTGTTCGCGAAGGCCGGCCTGACCTTGTTCGACGTCGAGGAGCTCCCCACGCACGGCGGCTCGTTGCGAATCTACGCGCGGCACGCCGAAGGAGATCCCCGCCCCGTCGCGGAGGCCGCGCGCGCCCTCGCCGCGCGCGAGCGCATGCTCGGCTACGAGCGGCTCGAGACCTATGACGCGTTCGCCGAGCGCGTGCGCGCGACGAAGCGGGATCTGCTGACTTTGCTCATCGGACTGAAGCGCGGCGGCAAGCGCATCGCGGGCTACGGCGCGCCCGCCAAGGGCAACACCTTGCTGAACTACTGCGGCATCGGACCGGACTTCATCGACTTCACCGTCGACCGCAGCCCGCACAAGCAGGGCACGCTCCTCCCCGGCACGCGCATTCCCGTCCTGGCCCCCGAAGCCCTGAGCGCGGCGAAGCCCGACTACGTGCTGATCCTTCCCTGGAACCTGCGCGACGAGATCGTCTCCCAAACCTCCTACATCCGCGAGTGGGGCGGCAAGCACGTCGTGCCGATCCCCGAGCCCGCAGTCCTCTGACATGAAGGGCCGAGTCCTCGTCACCGGCGCCTCCGGCTTCATCGGCCGCCAAGCCGCGACCGCCCTGCGCGAAGCGGGCTTCGAGGTCCTGGCGCCGTCGCGGCTCGACGCCGACCTCCTCGATCCGGAAGAGGCGCGGCGCCTGGTGCTCGCGGAGCGGCCGTCGCACCTTCTTCACCTCGCCTGGAACGTGACGCCCGGCGTCTACTGGGAGTCCCCGGAAAACCACCGCTGGGTCGAGACGACCCGCGCGCTCGCGCGTGCGTTCGGCGAGGCCGGCGGACGCCGCTTCGTCGGCGCCGGTACATGCGCCGAGTACGACTGGACCGCCGGCGACGGCCTGTGCGTCGCGGGGACCACCGCGCTCAAGCCCGCGACCTTGTACGGGACCTGTAAGAACGCCGCGCGCGAAGCCCTCGAGAAGGAGGCCGTCACGGCGGGCTTCTCCGCCGCGTGGGGCCGCATCTTCCACGTGTACGGCCCGCACGAGCACCCGTCGCGCTTCGTGCCGTCCGTCGCGTCCGCGCTGCTCGAGGGCCGACCCGCGCGGACGTCGCACGGCGCGCAGGTCCGGGACTTCCTGCATGTCGCCGACGCCGGCCGCGCCTTCGCCGCGCTCGTCGAGTCCGACGCCGCCGGCGCGTTCGACATCGGCTCCGGGCGCGAGACGACGATGGCCTTCGTCGCGCGCACCTTGGCCCGCCTGGCCGGCGAGCCCGGCCTGCTCGAGCTCGGGGCGCTTCCGTCCGCCGCGTCGGAGCCGCCGCGTCTCGTCCCGGAAATCTCGGCATTGCGCGCGCTCGGGTTCGCCCCGCGCTTCGGGCTCGAGGACGGGCTGGCCGACGCGCTCGCTTGGCGGCGGGAGCAAAAGGCGGAGGCGCGATGAAGAAGGCCAGCTTCGGCGGATTTTACGCGGGACGCCGGGTCCTCGTGACCGGCCATACCGGCTTCAAGGGCTCGTGGCTGACCCTCTGGCTCCGCGCCCTCGGTGCGAACGTCACCGGCCTCTCGCTGCCGCCGGAACGCGGGGCGACGCCGTTTCGCAGCCTCGGCCTCGACGGGCAGGTCGACTCGCGCTGGGTCGACGTCTGCGACGCCGCGAGCGTGCGCCGCGCCGTCGCGGCCGCGCGGCCCGAGATCGTCTTCCACTTGGCGGCGCAGTCGCTCGTGCGCCGCTCGTATCGCGAGCCCGAGCTGACCTTCGAGACCAACGTCATGGGCACGCTCCACGTCGCGCGCGCATCCGCCGCGGCCGGCGCGCGCGTCGTCCTCTGTGCGACCACCGACAAGTGCTACGACCGCCCGGAGTCCGGCCGCGCGTTCGTCGAGACGGATCCGCTCGGCGGGCACGACCCGTACAGCGCGAGCAAGGCGTGCTCCGAGATCGTCGCCGCGAGCGTCCGCGACTCCTTCCTGCGCGGGACGAAGACCACTCTCTCGACGCTGCGCGCCGGCAACGTGATCGGCGGAGCGGACTGGGCCGAGGACCGCCTCGTCCCGGACTGCGTCCGCGCCTTCAAGACGGGCCGCCCCGCGGTGATCCGCAACCCGCGCTCGATCCGGCCGTGGCAGCACGTGCTCGACCCGCTGTCGGGCTACCTGTGGCTGGCCGCGCGCCAGCGAAAGGACCCCGCGCTCGCGGGCGCGTGGAACTTCGGTCCCGATCCGCGAGCCGGCGACCTCACCGCGCTCGACGTGGCACGCCGCGCCGCGGCCCGCTGGGGCGTAGACGCCGCCGTCGTCGTGCGGCCGCCGAAGACCGCTCCGTCCGAGGCTCCGGTCCTGCGCCTCAATCCCGGCAAGGCGCGCCGACTCCTCGGCTGGCGCCCGCTGCATCCGGCCGTCGAGGCCGTGGACCTGTCCGTCGATTGGTACCGCGCCGCGCCGCGCGGCGGCCGGGAGGGTGCTGCGGCCGCCCTCCTCCAGATCGACGCGCACATCTCCCGCGCTCTCGAGCGGCGCGCGCCGTGGGCGGGAGCATGACCGCCGTCGCGCGCACGATCCGCGTGATCCCGCGCTTCGACATCAAGGGGCCGAACCTCGTTAAGGGGATCCGGCTCGAGGGGCTGCGCAAGCTGGGCCCGCCCGGCCCGTTCGCGGCGAAGTACTACGCGCAGGGCGCCGACGAGCTGATCTACATCGACATCGTCGCGAGCCTCTACGGCCGGAACAACCTGACCGAGATCGTCCGGCAGACGGCGGGCGAGATCTTCGTGCCCCTGACGGTCGGCGGCGGCGTACGCTCCGTCGACGACTTCAAAATATTGCTCCGTGCGGGCGCCGACAAGGTCGCCGTGAACACCGCCGCGATCCGCGACCCCAAGATCCTGACCGACGCCGCGCGCGCGTTCGGCGCGCAGTGCGTGGTCCTCTCGATCGAGGCGATGAAGCAGCCCGACGGCCGCTGGGAGGCGTTCACCGACAACGGACGGGAGCGCACGGGCGTCGACGCGGTCGCGTGGGCCAAGGGCGCGGAGGCGCTCGGCGCCGGCGAGATCCTGCTGACCTCCGTCGATCGCGAGGGCACGAAGAAGGGCTACGACCTCGAGCTGCTCCGCGCCGTCTCGGACGCGGTCTCCATCCCCGTGATCGCGAGCGGCGGCGCCGGCGCGCCCGAGCACTTCCGCGACGCGGTCGTGACCGGCCGCGCCGACGCGGTCGCGGCCGCGCACGTCCTGCACTACGGCGAGATGACGGTCGGAGACATCAAAGCGGCGCTCGCCGGCCCCGGCGTCGAGGTGCGCGCTTGAGCCGCCCCGTCGTCGTCGTCGACTACGGCCGCGGCAATCTGTTCAGCATCTCCCGCGCGCTCGCGCACCTCGGCGCGGACGCGCGCGTGACGTCCGATCCCGCGGAGATCGCGAAAGCCGACCGTCTGATCCTGCCCGGCGTCGGCGCGTTCGGCGACGGCATGGAGAACCTGCGGTCGCGCGGCCTCGTGGAACCGCTGAAGGCCTACGCGGCGACCGGACGGCCTCTGCTCGGCATCTGCCTCGGCATGCAGCTCCTGATGGACGAGAGTTCGGAGTTCGGCGTCCACGCCGGCCTTGGCCTCGTTCCCGGCAAGGTGCGGCGCTTCCCCGACTCGCCAGAACGGCTGTGGCGGGTCCCGCACGTCGGCTGGAGCGCCCTCGAGAAGGGCGGCGCGGATTGGAGCGGCACCTCGCTTTCGGGCGTGCCTGGCGGCGAGCGCATGTATTTCGTACATTCGTACTTCGTCGAGACCGCGAAGCCGGAGCACCGGCTCGCCGTCACGCCCTACGCGGGGCTCGAGTTCTGCTCGGTCCTGCGCGCGGGCGCCATCGAAGGCTGTCAATTTCATCCTGAAAAGAGCGGAGAGAGCGGCTTATGCCTCCTGAAGACTTGGCTGACGAAAAACTAGAGACGAAATTCGGCCTTCCGGCCAAGGTCGCCTTCTGCAAGGTCTGCGTGATCTCGAACCAGCGGCCGAACTCCGCCGTCGAATATCAGCACACGAAGGACACGAAGAAGGCCACGATCGGCTTCGACGCCGAGGGCGTGTGCGACGCGTGCCGCCACACCGAAAAGAAGAACCGGGAGATCGACTGGACTCTACGGGACAAGGAGTTGCGCGATCTCTGCGACCGCTTCCGGCGCGACGATGGACGCTACGACTGCCTCATCCCCGGCTCCGGCGGCAAGGACAGCTTCTACGCCGCGCACAAGCTCAAGGCCGAGTACGGCATGCACCCGCTGACGCTGACGTGGGCGCCCCACATCTACACCGACTGGGGCTGGCGCAACCTCCAGTACTGGATTCACGCGGGCTTCGACAACCATCTCCACACGCCGAACGGCCGCGTGCACCGCCTGCTGACGCGCCTGGCGCTCGAGCGCCTGTTCCACCCGTTCCAGCCGTTCATCATCGGCCAGAAGGCGATCGCGCCGAAAGCGGCCGCGGCGCTCGACATCCCGCTCATCTTCTACGGGGAGAACGAGGCCGAGTACGGCAACCCGCTGCTCGACAACGCGACCGCCAAGCGCGACCACGCGTACTTCGCGTCGGCCGACCAGTCGAAGATCTTCCTGAGCGGCACCTCGATCAAGGAGCTCAAGGAGGATTTCGGCCTGGTCGCCAACGACCTCGAGCCGTACATGCCCGCGCATCCGGACGCGCTCGCGAAGGTCGGAGCCGAGGTCCACTATCTCGGCTACTACCTCAAGTGGCACCCGCAGAGCTGCTACTACTACGCCGTCGAGCACGGCGGCTTCGAGGCCTCGCCCGAGCGCGTCCCCGGCACCTACAGCAAGTACAACAGCCTCGACGACAAGATGGACGATTTTCACTGGTGGACCACCTTCCTCAAGTTCGGCATCGGCCACGCGACGTTCGACGCGTCGCAGGAGATCCGCTCCGGCGACATCGACCGCGAGGAGGGCGTCGCGCTGGTCAAGCGCTTCGACGGCGAGTTCCCGGAGCGCTTCCTCAAGGACCTGTTCGAGTATCTGTCGATCGATCCGAAGACCTTCCCGGCCGCGTCGGCGCGCTTCAAGGATTGGAAGATGACGCGAGAGAGCTTCATGGCGCTCGCCGAGCAGTTCCGCTCGCCGCACCTGTGGAAGAAGGAAGGCGGCCAATGGAAGCTCCGCCACCAGGTCCGCTGAAGCGCCGCGTCGTCTGGGTCGAGCGGCTCACCGCGCCGACGGCGGCGCGCCTTTGGGTCGAGGGATTACTCTCCCCCGCCGAAATCCGTTTCGACCCGCGCGACGCCTCGCGCGGCGGGCTTCTTCTTGCCGGGCTCGCCCCGGTGTTCACGCAGCGAACCATCACTTGCGCGCGGCGCGCCGCCTCGGGCGAGGCGCTGTACTCTCGCCGCGAGGACGAGCTCCAGTCGGCCCTCGGAGGCTTCGCGGATTCCGCCCTCTCCGACCGCCCCGCCGCCGAGCGGCGGGCGCTCGTCTGCTTCCTGGCGAATTGGCTCGCCGAACGGGAGACCTTCCTGCTGATGGCGGAGGAGGAGGCCCGCAGCGAGCCCGACGCCGCGCACTCGTTCATGATCGTGCGCCAGCCCGCCGGCTTCCTCCTCGCGCGTCCCGGACGGACGCTGCGCCAGGACTGGTCGCCGCGCGGGACGATCCGCGCGTTTGCAGCACCTCTGGCGGTGTGGGCGCGCACGCTCGCGGCCTCGCTGCTGAAGCGCTCCGCCGCGAGCGGCGGGCTTCATGGACGAGACGCCGTCTGGGTCGAGTACTACACCGATGACGTCGGCGGCTACATCTCGCGCGCCTTCTGGAAGGACAGCGTCGATCCCGCGCGCTTCGACCGCGTGTTCTACGGCGACGACCCGGGCGCGCCGATCGCGGCCGACGGCGCGAAGATCGAGGCGTACGGCTTCGGCTGGCTCGACGCGCGCCGCCCTTGGACCATCGCCCCGGTCGCGCTCGGGACGCTCGCGGGCCTGCTCGGAGGGGCGCTCGCATCGGCGCGGCGGCCGTGGTGGCTGCGGATGTTCGAGCTCGAGCTGGCGCTCTGGACCGCGATCTGGGAGGCGGCGTTCAAGCTCCACCGCGTCCGCGCGCTGTACCAGTATCAGGACTTCTCCTGGCGCCAGGAAGCGCAGGCGAAAGCCCTCGAGAAGACGGGCGGAACGATGATCGGCCTGCATTGGGCCGAGGCGCCGTTCCTCACGGAGCCCGAGCACCTGACGCCCTTCGACGTCTATTTCGCCTGGGGCGTCAACCAAAGCCGGCGTCTCGC
The DNA here is from genome assembly GCA_038211115.1 of Elusimicrobiota bacterium. GTDB lineage: Bacteria > Elusimicrobiota > Elusimicrobia > UBA1565 > UBA9628 > GWA2-66-18. The sequence continues at coordinate 43,494 of JBBQVX010000001.1, forward strand.
GGGCAAAGGTCACGACTGCCGCGAGATCCTCCCGTGCGGCGCATGGATCCTGCCGGACGAGAAGGCGACGACGGACGTGCGGGCCGCGCTCGGGGCCAAGGAATTCGCGATCGCGCTGTTCGACACCTCGTACTCGGACCGGATCTTCGTTGACGCACGGATGCTGTCGGAGTTCATGCTCGGCGCGTTGACCTTGATCGCCTCGAAGCCCGGTTGGAAGGTGGTCCTCAAACCGAAGGGGAACGCCTCCTACGCCGCCTTGCCGGACGGCGCGCGCATCGACGCGCTGATCGCGCGGCTGCGCGCCGAAGGCCGGGCCGTCCTCGTCGACCGCCGCGTCTCGCCGGTCAGCGTCGGCCTCGCCTGCGACCTCTCGGTCGGCATCGGCTTGAACAGCGCGGCACTCCTCGCCGGGGCTTTCGGCGGCCGCTGCGTGCATTGGGACTGCGCGGGCTGGAAGCGGCACCCGCTGGTCCGCGACGGCTCCGGGACGGTCGTCTTCGACGACGTCGCGTCGACGCTCGCCGCCGTCGCGGCGGCGCCGGCGGACGCCCGGATCGGTGATTTTTCCCGGTGGGCGAAGCTCGTCAACCATTTCGGCGATCGTGGCGCCGCGGGCCGGGTCGGCGGTTGGATGGCCGACTACATGAACGCGGTCGGAAATGGAGCCTCCGCAGTCGACGCGCGGAGAACGGCCGGCGAGGCCTATCGCCTCCGCAACGAAGTCCCCGGCGGCTTCGCCGAACGCGGGGCGTGGTGGGAGAAGGCCGCCTAAGGAGCCTTGGGCTCCGGAAGGTCCCACAGCCGGACCGTCTTGTCCCAGCTCGCCGTGAGCGCTCTCTTGCCGTCGGCCGACACGGCCAGCCCCTCGATGATATCCCCGTGGCCGGTCAGCTCGTATTGAGGCTCGCGGGGAGACGCCGCCCATAAACGCCCCGCTTTGTCGCGGCCCGTCGTGAGAATCCGCCCATCGGGGAGGAATTCTGCCGCGGTGATGACCGCGCCGCCGGGCTTCCAGGATTGGAGCTCCTTGCCGGTCGCGGCGTCCCACAGCCGCGCCGTGCCGTCGTAGGCCGCCGTGACGACGCGCTTGCCGTCGCGGGAGACGGACACCCAACGCACCGAGTCCGCGTGGCCGCGCCACACGCCCATCGAAGCACCGTCCGGCAGCGACCAGACGCGCACGGTCTTGTCGCTGCCGCAGCTGTAGAGGCGCTCGCCGTCCGGCGAAAACGCGACGGACAGCACCATCTCCTCGTGGCCCTTGAACACGCCGAGGGGCTTGAAGGACGCCGCGTCCCAGAGCCTCACGGTTTTATCCACCCCGGCGCTCGCGAGGCGACGGCCGTCGCGGGAATAGGCGACGAACACAACGGCCCCTTCGTGGCCGGCCAGCGTCGCGAGCTTCTTGCCGGATTCGGCGTCCCAGACGAAAAGTCCGTCGCGCGCGGCCGAGACGACGCGCTTGCCGTCCGGCGAGACGGCCACCACGTTGACCTGAGCGGTCTTATCGAAGCGCTTGAGCTCATGGGCCTTCGCGAGGTCCCAAATCCGGACCAGGCCGTCCCAGCTGCCGGTCACGACGCGTTTTCCATCGGGAAAGAACGCGGCGGTGTGGGCGATGTCGCCGTGGCCCTTCAGCGCGGCGGCCGGCTGGAGGGTCTTCCCCCCCGCGAACGCGCGGCACACGGCGACGGCGGAGACGGCGAGGGCGGCGATGAGAATTTTCATGGAGACCTCCACGACTTCCTCCAGACTCGATTATTTTTCCGTCGGCGCCGCCATGACGAGCGGGCGACTATTTCGCGTCGAGCGGGATCACCTGCACGCGCGCGTTATCGGTGTCGGCGATCAGCAGCGCGCCGTCCGTCGTCTTCACGTCGTACGGATGGTTGAAGCCGCCGGGCGCCGCGCTCGGGACCGCGGCCGCGGCGTCGGTCCGCCAACCGGCGGGAGGCGCGCCGAGCCAGCCTACGAGGCGGCCGTCCGACGTGAAGCGCTGCACGCGCGCGTTGTTGAACTCGGACACGACGAATCCGCCGGGAACCAACGCCAGCGAAACCGGGGCGTCGAACGAGCCGGGCGCTCGTCCCGCCTCGGGCCCGCCGATCGCGCCGGCCGCGTCGCCGCGCTCGTCGAACCAGCGCAGGCGGTGATTCCAAGTGTCGGCGACGAGCATGCGCCCGTCCGGCAGGACGACGGCGGCGTGGACCCGGTCGAAGCCGTCGCGGGAAGCCGCGCCGGACGGCGCGCCCGAGGTCTTCCACCCGGACGTCCCGTCGTGCCACGACAGGAGGCGGCCGTCAGGCGAGAACCGCAGGAGGCAGTGCGAGCCGTAATCCGCGACGACGATCGAGCCGTCGGGAAAGATTTCCAATCCAGCCGGACCCGCCAACAACCACGGCCGCGCGGCGTCGGCCGCCGCGAAGACCCCGGCGTCGGAGCCGTCGGGACGGAAGCGACGCACGCTCCGGCCGTAGAAGTCGGTGACGAGAACGGAGGCGTCCGGCAGGACAGCGACGGAATGGGCGCCCTTCATCGCGGGCGAACCGACGGTGCGCCAGGCCTGAACGAAATCCGGGCCCACCCGGGTCAGCTCGCCGGTCTTGAGGTCGGCCGCGTAGAAGCCGCCGCCGGGTGCTGCGCGCACCCCGAACGGGCGCGTAAATCCCGGAATCGCGCGGATCATAGGCTATAATCGACGTTCAGATGCGCGTCCTTTTCCTGGGTTCGTCCGATTCCCCGCTCCTGCCGTTCCTGCGCGACTCCGGGGACGAAGCGTCCTGCGTCTCGGAACCGCTCGACGCGCTCCTCCTCGCCGGAAAAGGCCATGAATTCCTCGTCAGCTTCGGTTATCGTCATATTATAAGGCCGCCGGTCCTCACCTTGTTTCCCGGCCGAGCCGTCAACCTGCACGTTTCCCTGCTTCCCTGGAACCGCGGAGCCGACCCGAATTTCTGGAGCTTCGTCGAAGGGACTCCGAAGGGCGTCACGATCCATCATCTCGACGCGGGCGTCGACACCGGCGACCTGATCGTCCAAAAGGAGGTCGCTCCGGCTCCCGGGGACACCCTGAGCACCAGCTACGCCCGGCTTCAGACGGAGCTCCAGGCGCTATTCTACAAAAATTGGCCCGCCATCCGGTCCGGCGCCGCCCCGCGCCGCCCCCAGCCCCCCGAGGGCACGCTCCACCGGATGAAGGACAAGGAGGCGCACGCCGCCGCCTTGCGCCTCGGGTGGGACACCCCGGTGTCGGAGCTCGAGGCCTACGGCCGGTCCCATGGCCTCTTCCGAGGGACCTGATTTGGTACAATGGGGCATCGCTCATGCTCAACGATAAGGTCATCCTAGTCACCGGCGGAACCGGCTCTTTCGGCAAGAAGCTCGTCGAAACCGTACTTACGCGCTACAAGCCCCGCAAACTGATCATCTACAGCCGCGACGAGCTGAAGCAGTACGAGATGGCCCGCGTCTTCAACGAAAAAAAGTACCCCGCGATCCGCTATTTCATCGGCGACGTCCGGGACCGCGAACGCCTGTACCGCGCGCTCGACGGCGTCGACACGGTGATCCACGCCGCGGCCCTCAAGCAGGTGACGACGGCCGAGTACAACCCGATGGAGGCGATCAAGACCAACGTCCTGGGCGCCTCGAACGTCATCGACGCCGCGATCGATCGCAACGTCAAGCAGGTCGTGGCGTTGTCCACCGACAAAGCCGTCAACCCCGTCAACCTCTACGGCGCCACCAAGCTGTGCTCCGACAAGCTCTTCGTGGCCGCCAACAACTACTCCGGCGCCCACGGCACCCGGTTCTCGGTCGTCCGCTACGGCAACGTGGTCGGCAGCCGGGGATCGGTGATCCCGTTCTTCCTCCAGACCCGCAAGACCGGCACGCTGCCGATCACCGACAAGCGCATGACCCGCTTCTGGATCACGCTCGACCACGCGGTCGAGTTCGTGCTGCGCTCGCTCGAAATCATGGAAGGCGGCGAGATCTTCGTCCCGAAGATCCCGAGCATGAACATCATGGACCTCGCGAAGGCCGCGGCGCCCGAGTGCAAGACGCAGATCGTCGGCATCCGTCCCGGCGAGAAGCTGCACGAGGTCATGGTCACCGAGGACGACGCGCGCACGACGCTCGACTGCCCGGACCGCTACGTCATCCTGCCCGCCGTGCACGGCTGGACCGGCAACTCCGGCAAAAAGACGAAAGCGACGAAAGGCGTGAAACTCTGTCCGGACGGCTTCCGCTACAGCAGCGAGACGAACAAAGAGTGGCTGACCGTCGACCAACTGCGGCGCATGATCGCGGACCTCGCGATCGAGGACGCCCCGGTCCATGCCGGCTGACGCGCCCGCCCTCCTTCTTCGCGCCGACGCCTCCTCCGCGATCGGCGCCGGCCACGTCGTCCGCTCGCTGGCCCTCGCGTCGGCCTTCGGCTCCGCTCGCGCCACCCTGCTGACCGTCGCCCCGTCCGACTTCGCGCGCGCCGAGGCCGCCGCCGCGGGCGTGCGCGTCGCCGCCGTCCCCGAACCTTATCCCTCGCCGCGCGACCTGGAAGCGACCTTGGCCGCGGTGGCCGCCGAGAAGAACCCGTGGATCGTCGTGGACGGCTATCGCTTCGACCGCGCCTACCAGAGCGCCCTGCGCGCGCGCGGCGCGCGCGTGCTCGTCCTCGACGACGGCCCTCGGGTCCCGTTCTACGACGCGGATCTCGTGCTCGACCAGAATCTCGGCGCCGAGACGAGGAACTACCCCGGAGTCCCGCCCGAACGCCAACTGCTCGGCTCCCGCTACGCGCTGCTGCGCAAAAGCGTGCTCGAGCCCGCCCGCCCCGTCCGCCGCTTCGACGGCGTCGCGAAGCGCTGGCTCGTCACTTTCGGAGGCTCGGACCCTACGGGCATGATCCCGCGCGTGGTCAAGGCGCTGGCCGCGTGCCCGACCCCGGCCGAGATCGTCGTCGTCGCCGGGCCGCAGAATCCGCGCTTAACCGAGATCCGCGCCGCCGCCGCGAGCGACCCGCGCGTGCGCGTGGAGGCTGCGGCCGACGTGCCGGCCTTGATGCGCTGGGCGGACGCGGCCGTGATTAGCGCCGGCTCGAGCAGCTGGGAGGCCGCGTACCTGACCCTTCCGTGCCTCGTTTTCGCGGCGGTGGACAACCAAGCCGCGATCGCCGCGGCGCTGACCGCCGCCGGCGCGGCCGTCCGCCTCGAGCCCTCCGCGGAGGGCGGCGAGATTTCGGCCGCGATCGAGAAGCTCGCTCTCGATGGGCCCGCGCGCGGACGCCTGAGCCGCGCGGCCGGAGAGCTCGTCGACGGACGCGGCGCCGAGCGCGTCGCCGCCGCGATGCTCGCTCCCGCCGGAGGCCGCGCGTGAGCCTCGCGATCGCCGGCCGCAAGATCGGCCCGGGGCACCCGATGTTCGTCATCGCGGAGATGTCCTGCAACCACCACGGCAAGTTCGCGGAAGCGGTCCGTCTCGTGCGCGCCGCCAAGGATGCGGGCGCCGACGCGATCAAGCTCCAGACCTACACGCCCGACACGATGACGCTCGACGCCGAGCAGCCGTGGTTCAAGATCAAGGGCACGATCTGGAACGGCCGCGGCTTCTATGGCCTCTACAAGGAGGCGATGACGCCGTGGGAGTGGCACGCGCCGCTCAAGAAGCTCGCGAACTCCCTGGGACTGATCCTGTTCTCCTCGCCGTTCGACGCGAGCGCCGTCGACTATCTCGAGAAATTGGGCATGCCCGCCTACAAGATCGCCTCGTTCGAGAACGGCGACCTCCCGCTCATCCGCAAGGCCGCGAAGACCAAAAAGCCCATGATCCTCTCGACCGGGACCGCGACGACCGCCGAGGTCGACGAGGCCGTCAAGACGCTTAAGGCCGCCAAGGCCAACTTCGCTTTGCTCAAGTGCGTCAGCGCCTACCCGGCGTCCGAGTCCGAGATGAACCTGCGCGCGATCCCGGTCCTAGCACGGCGCCACGGCGTGCCGGTCGGCCTGTCCGACCACACGCTCGGCTCCACCGTCGCCATCGCGGCCGCGGCACTCGGCGCCTGCGTCCTCGAGAAGCACATGATCCTGAAGCGCTCCGCCGGGGGGCCCGACGCCCAGTTCTCCATGGAGCCCGCCGAGTTCAAGGACATGATCCGCGCGATCCGCTCCACGGAAGCGGCCATGGGCGACGGCCGCCTCGGCCCCGCGCCGAGCGAGACGCCGTCCCGCGCGTTCCGCCGCTCGCTGTTCATCGTGAAGGACGTGGCCGCCGGCGACAAGCTGACGGCCGACAATCTGCGCGCGATCCGTCCGGGCAACGGCCTGCCCCCGCGCGAGTTCGACGCGGCGCTCGGCCGCCGCGCCAAGAAAGCCATCAAACGAGGCACTCCCCTGAGCTGGAGCCTCGTCACCAGGAGCAAGTCATGACCACCCCCGCCCGCTATATCCGCTACTGCACGCGCTGCGTGATGCCCGAGACGAAGCCCGATCTCAAGATCGACGCCGACGGCGTCTGCTCCGCCTGCCGCTACTTCGAGAACCGCAAGGAAGTGGACTGGGATCAGCGCAAGAAGGAACTGATGGCGCTCGTCGAGAAGTACCGCTCGAAGAACCACACGAACTGGGACTGCATCGTGCCCGTCAGCGGCGGCAAGGACTCGACCTTCCAGGTCGCGAAGATGCTCGAGCTGGGCCTCAATCCCTTGTGCGTGACGGCGTCGACCTGCCGGCTCACCGAGATCGGCCGCCGCAACCTCGCCAACATCAAGGAGCTCGGCGTGGACTCCTACGAGGTCACGACGAACCCCGTGATCCGCCGCAAGATCAACCGTCTGGCGCTGCGCGAGATCGGCGACATTTCCTGGCCCGAGCACCTCACGATCTTCACCGTCCCCGCGCGCGTCGCCGTCCAGCTCGGCGTTCCCCTCCTCGTGTGGGGCGAGAACTCCCAGCACGAGTACGGCGGCCCCGCCGGGGACGCGCACAGCAACGTGCTGACCCGCCGCTGGCTCGAGGAGTTCGGCGGCCTGCTCGGCCTGCGCGTGACCGACCTGCCCGGCCAGGACGGCATCGAGGCCAAGCACATGATCCCGTACACCTATCCCACCGACGCCGAGATGGCGAAGGTCGGCGTGACCGGCCTGTTCCTCGGCTACTACATCCCCTGGGACGGCTTCACCAACGCGCTCGTGGCCCAGTCCCACGGCTTCGAGACCTACAACAAGTTCGTCGAGGGCTCCGCCGTCAACTACGAGAACCTCGACAACGCGCACATGGGCATCCACGACTACTTCAAGTTCATCAAGTACGGCTTCGGCCGCGCGACGGACCTCGTCTGCATGCAGATGCGCCGCGGCCGCCTCGGCCGCCACGACGCGATCCAGATGGTCAAGACGCACGACGGGAAGTACCCGTGGTCCTACCTCGGCCACAGCCTCGAGGCTATGCTCGGCGATATCGGCATGACGGTCGAAGAGTTCGACAAGATCTGCGACCGCTTCACGAACAAGCGCCTGTTCCTCTGCGACGCGCGCGGCGAGCTCGTCCGCGACTCGAAGAAGAACCTCACCAAGATCAACTACGACAACAAGACGGCGGGAGAAACGGCCTCCGTCGCGTGAGGACCGTCGCCCTCGTCGACTACGGCATCGGCAACGTCGACTCGGTGCGGCGCGCCCTGCAGGAATGCGGCGCCGAGGTCGTCCTGGCCGGCAAGCACGCGGAATTCGAGCGCTGCTCCGCGATCGTGCTGCCCGGCGTCGGCGCCGTCGGCGACGGCATGAAGCACCTGCGCGAGCGAGGCTTAGTCGAGCTCCTAAACGAGCAGGTCCTCGAGAAGAAGATTCCGTTCCTCGGCGTCTGCCTCGGCATGCAGATGCTCGCCAAGAAAGGCTTCGAGAACGAGACGAGCGACGGCCTCGGCTGGATCGACGCCGACTGCGTCCGGCTCGAGCCGAAGACCGCCGCCGACCGGATTCCGCACATCGGCTGGAACGGAGCCGAGCACGACGGGAAGTCGCCGCTGTTCAAGGAACTCCCCTCGGGCAAGGACTTCTACTTCGTGCACAGCTACGCGCTGAAGTGCCGGAAGCCCTCGGAGATCGTCGCGACGACGCCGTACGCGGGCGGCTTCGCCTCCGCCGTGGGCCGGGACCACATTTGGGGCGTGCAGTTTCATCCCGAGAAGAGCCAGAAGCCCGGCTTCCAGCTCCTGCGGAATTTCTTGGCACTTTGATGCTCAAGATCCGGGTCATGCCGACGATGCTCTACAAGGACTACAGCCTCGTGAAGGGCAAAGGCTTCGACTCGTGGCGCCGCACCGGCAGCCTGATGCAGACGGTCAAGGTCTACAACATGCGCGAGGTCGACGAGCTCGTGTTCGTCGACATCGCCGCCACGAAGGAGAACCGCGAGCCCGACTACGCGCTGATCGACGATTTCGCGGACGACTGCTTCATGCCGCTGACCGTCGGCGGCGGCGTGCGCACGCTCGACCAGGTCGGCCGCCTGCTCGCCGTGGGTGCCGACAAGGTCGCGATCAACAGCGCGGCCGTCGCGACGCCCGGACTGATCGGCGAGATCGCGCAGCGCTACGGCGCGCAATGCTGCGTCGTCTCGATCGACTTCCGGGGCACGGAGGTCGTGACCGAGTCGGGGAGCAAGCCGACCGGCCGAAACGTCGTCGCGTTCGCGAAGGAGTGCGCCGACCGCGGCGCGGGCGAGATCCTGCTCACCTCGATCGAGCGCGACGGGAACTTCGAAGGCTACGACGTCGAGACGACGCGCGCGGTGTCCGAGGCCGTCGGCATTCCCGTGATCGCGTCGGGCGGCTGCGGAAGCTACGAGCACATGGAGCGGGTCCTGCGCGACGGCAAGGCCTCGGCCGTCGCCGCGGCCTCGATCTTCCACTTCACCGAGAAGACGCCGCTCGAGGCGAAGAAGTACCTGCACTCGAAGGGCCTGGCGGTGCGGCTGTGAGGACGGTCTTCATCGTGCAGGCGCGCATGACCTCGACGCGGCTGCCCGGCAAGGTCCTGATGGACCTCGACGGCGCGCCGCTGCTCAAGCGCCAGCTCGAGCGCCTGCGCCTGTGCCGGACCGCCGACGACGTCGTCGTGGCCTGCACGGACTTGGCCGCCGACGCGCCGCTGGCCAAGCTCGCGGCCGATTGGGGCATGACCGTGTTCCGCGGCTCCGAGAACGACGTGCTGGCGCGCTATCTCGGCGCCGCGCGCGCGGCGAAGGCGGAGATCATCGTGCGCGTCACCTCGGACTGCCCGCTGATCTGCCCCGAGGTGTGCGACATGGTCGTCGAGTCCATGGGCGACGCCGACTACGCGTCGAACACGCTCAAACGCACTTATCCGCGCGGCCTCGACTGCGAGGCCTTCACGATTGCAGCGCTCGAGCGCACCGCCGCCGAGGCGACGAGCGCTCCGGCGCGCGAGCACGTGACATGGCGCATCCACTCCGAGGCGCGCGAGTCCTACGCGGTGCGCTCCGTCGAGGATTCGGCCGACAACTCGGACCTGCGCTGGACCGTGGACGAGCCCGCGGACCTCGAGGCGGTGCGCCGCCTCTGGACGGGACTCGGCCTGTCGAAGAAGACGCTCGGCTACCGCGACATCCTCGCCTACGCGCGCGCGCACCCCGAGATCGGCGCGCTCAACGCGTCCGTCGAGCAGAAAAAGAGCTAGCCCGGCGACTTCGGCCGGCCGATCTTTCGTACTGGGGCAACGACTTCAGGGAGCGCGCCCATTTTTACTGCCACTTTGGCAGGTCGAGAGAACTTTTCCGGATTTTCGCGAAGCAGCGCCCCGGCGCCGCGGGCGTCAGTGCGTTCGGATGCCGGGATTAGCGGTTCTTCGCCGCGACGGGCGCAGGCCGGTAGCGCGCGACCTTCGCGGGCGCGGCCCCGAGCTGGGCGCGGTTCTCCCAGACCTTGAAGAAGGCCGCGACGATATCGTCGAGATCGCGCCGCGTCATGGGCGGCCGCATCATCTCGTGCACGAACACCTCGTTGTCGTGCAACCGCTCCGTCACGGGGCAGGTGCCCTTGCGGTAGCGCTCGGCCATCCCGCCCGGGACGGCGGAAAAAGGCCAGCCCCTGGAGCCGAAGGCGATCTGCTTCTGATATAAAGGCATCAGGTACAACGGCTTGACGTAGCCGACGCTCAGGAGCGCGCCACCCTCGCCCTCGCGCAGCTCGGTCGGAGGCAGCTCGGCCCGGACGGCGTCGATGAAGCGGTTGCGCGACACTCCGGCGACGACCGCGTCGAACTTGAACGGGTGGACGTAATAGGCGTGCGTGCTGCCCGGGCGCACCTTCGGCGGAGTGATCGCGGGAATTTCGCCCAGGCGCTTGGCCAAGTACGCGCAGTTCGCCTGCCGCTCGCGCAGCAGCCCCCTGAGCTTCTTGAGCTGGCAGCGCGTGATCGCGGCTTCCACCTCCGGCATGCGGAAGTTGAAGCCGAGCATGTTCGTCAGGTCCTCGGTCTTCTTCTCCTCGACGACGGCCTCGGCATGGTTGCGGATCAAGCGGACCCGCTCGGCCAGCTTATCGTCGTTCGTGACGACGACGCCGCCCTCGCCGCAATGAATGTGCTTGTGATAGTTCAGGGAGTACACGCCGAGGTCGCCCAGCGTCCCCGCGTACTTGCCGTTATAGGTGGCGCCGGGAGCCTGCGCGACGTCCTCGATCACCTTCAGGTTATGCTTGCGGGCGATCTTCCGGATCGCATTCGCGTCGTAAGGCAGGCCGAAGATGTCCACGGCTACGATCGCGCGGGTGCGCGGCGTGATCCTCGCCTCGACCGACTTCGGATCGAGGCAGTAGTAGTCCTCTTCGATGTCCGCGAAGACGGGGATCGCGTTCCAGACGAGCGCGGCCGTCGCGGAAGCCGACATCGTCCAGGGCGTGCAGATGACCTCGTCGCCCGGCTCGATGCCGATCGCGCCCATGGCGGCGTAGAGGCCGGACGTGGCGGAGTTCACGGCCATCGCGTGCTTGACCCCGAAATACTTGGCCCACTCCTTCTCCAGGGCCTGGACCTGCGGGCCGCCGTAGAAATCCTCGTGCCAGCAGCCGAGGTAGCGGGACAGGATGTTGGAATCGAGCGTCTTCAAGACGGCGGCCTTTTCCTCGCGGCCGATGACGCGATAGCCCGGGAACGGGCGGGTGCGGTGGGGTTTTCCCCCGTGGATCGCCAGCTTCATAACGCCTCCTGTGCGGCCGTGAAGACTTGATCGTACCCGCTAAGCCGCTTGATCTCGCGGTGCGGCAGGGAAATGTCGTAATGCTTGCCGGTGACGACGCTGTAGACGTCCTTGCCCATGATCACGCCGATCACGAGCCCCATGCTCTCGACGCCGACCACCACGTCGTGGCGGCGCAGGTCGGCGAGCAGGTCCGGCTCGCGCGAGACGGTCACGGAAAATCCTTCCGGCGCGCTCGCGGCGAGGCGCTCGTACTTCGCGGCGTCCTCCCGCGGGTGCGGCCGCAAGGTCGCGCTAAAACCTCGTCCCGCGAGGCGCGCGGCGCTATCGAGGAACTTGCGGACGTTCGTCAGCTCGTCGTCGTACTCCGAGGCGGCGGCGCCGAAGGTCGCGGCCAGCTTCACCAGAACGGGCTCGCAGATGTAGAGGATGGAGCGTCCATGCGGGCGGGCTTCGCCCGTCCGCACGGCTTCGCCCGCACGAATCCATTCGAAGTACGGATTCGGCACGAGGCGCAGCGGTTCCGGCGGGAAGCCCGAGCGCAACGCGTACTGACGGGCGTACTCGTCGCCGACCCACAGCTCGTCCGGCAGGCCGGATCGCCAGCTCTCCGCATTCCCGAAACGCTCGCGATAGAGATCCCAGTGATCGAGGAAGCTCACGCACCGCACGCCGTGGCGCTTCGCTCGGGCGATGGCCGAACGTTCGAGCCCCGACTCGAGGCTCGTCGCGGTCAGGACCCAGGAGCCCGGCCCGAGGCGGTCGATCACGTCGAGGCCGGAGAGAGACAGCTCGCCGCACTGCCGGGCGAAGACGCGCAGCGCGGGGCCTTCGAGCACGTATTTGAAATCATAGCGGCCCTCGTTCTGGCGCCGCCACGCCGCGAGGACCTCGGCGCCGCCCGCGTCGTGGGAGACCAGCAGGACGGTCGGCTTCACCGCGAGCTCCTCGCCGCCCGGTCGCAAAGCCGGAGCGTGGCGAGGCCCGACTCGAGCGTGGACGGCAGCGCCGTCCCGTGCTCGAGGAACGCGTGGAGGCGGGCCACGACGTTGAGCTGATAGCGCTTCATGTCGGTCCGCACGTCCGCGGCGGGCTTCAAGCGGAAATGGCCCCGGTACAGCGGATCGGCCTTGGCCTCGAACGCGCGGATCGTCTCGCAGCAATCCGTCAGGCGGACGCGGCCCTTCGCGAACAGCAGGTCGATCTCGCCCATGTCGTAGCGCCGCCAATCGACCGGCGTGAAGGAGACGCGCGCGCCGCCCCAGCCGAGCGCGAACGCGGGCTGGGGATCCTTTCCGTAAGGAGCGAGGCCCCGGCGCGCCGAGAGGGCCTTCCCGGGCCCGAACAGGAACTCGAGCAGGTCGACGTAGTGCGAGGCGCCGTTCAGCAGCCCTTTGCTGTAGAAGGCGTGGCCCGCCTGCAGCGCGCCGAATTTTTTCCGCGCGAGCAGCGCCGCCAGCTTGGCCATCCCGGGATCGGCGCGGCGCATGTAGTTGACGTAGCAGGGGATTTTCCGGCGCGCGAGCAGCGCCTTGATCTTCAGGGCGTCGCGAAGATTCCCGGCCACGGGCTTCTCGAGGACGATCAGGCGCGGCTTCAGGCGGACGGCCTCGCGCACGGCGTCCAGGTGGAACGCGGTGGGCACGGCGACGACGACGACGTCGCAGCGCTCAAGACCGGCGTCTCGCAGGCGCGCGAACGCCGGGAGGCCCGTCGCCTTCGAAAACGCCTTGCGAGCCGGCGCGGACGGGTCGACGCCGGCGACGAGACGGAAGCCGGGATGGCGTGAGAACGCGCGCGCGTGCGTGAGCACGCGGTCCGCGGGAGCGCCGGCATCGTAGCCGAAGCCGATGTTGCCGAGGCCGACGATGACCGCCGAATATTTCTTCATGAAGGAAGCTCGGGATCGCGATGGAGCACGTGCCGGTTCAGCCCGGTCAAGCGCGGATTCTTCTTCAGATAGCCGATCATGTCCAGGCAGGAAAAATCCCGCCGCGCGCGCCGGAAGGCCGTGAAGAGCTTGTCGATCAGCCGGAAGTCGTCCATCTCGTCCAAGGTCAGGCGCAGATCAGGCCAGAGCTGATCGGGCGGAGCGATGAGCGTCAACAGCCGGAACTTCTTCGGGTTCCGGACGAAGTACCAGCTGACGTGCTCGCGATCTTCGGGAAGACGGCCCTCGCGGTCGGCGCGCGCGAGCAGCGCGGTCGAGAACACCTGCGTGTCCATGCCGATCGGGTAGGAGCGGACATGGCAGTTCGAGGCGTAGTCGCACTCGTTGTTTAGATAAAGCTCCAAGACCTGGGAGATGACGCCCGGATCGATGAGCGGGCAGTCGCCCGTGATCTCGACGATGAGGTCGGCCTTGGCCGAGCGGGCGGCCAGGAGCACGCGCTTGAGCACGTCGTCCTCGCTTCCGCGGAAGCAGCCCACCTTCAAGCGCTTCGCCAGCTCCTCGATGCAGTCGTCCTGCGGGTTCGTCGTCGTGGCCAGCACGATCCCGTCGAGCTTCGGCACGAGGCGAAGCCGCTCGACCAAGTGCTCGAGCATCGTCTTGCCCGCCGACTTCATCAGGACCTTGCCGGGAAGGCGCGACGAGGTCATCCGGCACTCGACGGTAGCGACGATTTTCCGGCGTTTCATCGGCAGGTCTCCTGAAGGGCGCTCTCGATGACCTCGAAGGCGTCGGCGCGCGCGGCCGGAACCGTTTTCCGGTAGCGCGAGTGATCGCCCCTGAGGAACTCGCCGATTTGCCGGGTCGCCTGTTCCGTCGTGGAAAAAGTCTTCAGGACGGGGCCCAACAGATCCGCCGCCGACGGGCGAGCGATCATGCTCTCGTGGTAAACGCAGAAGCTCGGCAGCCCCGCGAGCAAAGTCTCGAACAGCGGGGTGGACGGATAATCGTGAAGGGCCAGCGAAGAGCGCACGATATGGTCACGCATCTTGCCGCCGGCGAACTCGATGTTCGCCCCCTTGGCCGCGGCGATGGCACGGCCGATCGGGTCGGCGATCTTCTCCGGACCTTTGTCCCCTTTCCAGATAAAATGGAAATCCTTTTCCTTCAGGAAGTAGTCGAGAAGGGCGAGCTGATGGCGGAAATACCAGTCCTCGGAATAGTTGGCCGCCTGGAGCCGCAGCCACCGGCCGCTGCAGAGCGTCGGCAGGTAGATGACCACGGGCCGCCCGTCCACGGGCCGGATCGAAACTCCTTCGTAATTCTTCGTCCAGAGGGCGGCCGTCTTCACGACTGTCGCGGTGCCCTTGAAGACCTTGTCGGAAAAATACGCGCCGAACTCCTCGTCCGTGGCCACGTACAGGTTGCACGGACGCTCGCTCATCTCCCAGGTCGCGTCCTCCAAAATGGACCAGCCATGGAGAACCTGAACCGCCAAAGTGGTATCGGAGGCCGCGGCGGCGGCCATCAACGTGAAGTCCTCGAGCTCCCACTTGTAGGGCGCGGCCACGAAGCGGATCTTACGCTTCTTCAAGAGCTCGAGGCTTCCTTGGAAGCCGGCCTCGAGCCTCGGGCAAACCTCCTCGACGAAATAGCGGATGCGGGCCGCAATGAACTCCGACAGGTCGAAGCCCGCGAACTCGGAGAACACCTCCGTCCCGCCGGAAATCTTGGCCGAGAGTCCCGGACGCTTGACCGAAAGGACCGGAGCGCCGAGGCTGCGCAGGATGCGATAGCCCCGGCCGGCGGCCGACGCCTCGACGCCCGCCAAGCCGCCGGAGGCCCCGTGGATGATCAGCGCCACCGGCGCGTCCGCGGCGCCCGACGAGCGCAGGCCGCGAGCGGTGTCCCTCAGCCGCCGGGCCGCCGCCTTGAGCCCGCCGATGACCGGCCCGGCCCAGCGCCGGGCGGCCGACGCGCCGCCTTTCCCCGCAAGCGCGTTTTCCCGGAACGCGATCCCCCGTTTCGCGCAAACCGCCGGCAGCACGCGGGCGAACAGGCTCGGCCCGTTGAACGCCAGTTGAAAGTCGATCGCCGGCTCGTCGACGCGACGCGTGTGGAAAACGACCGTCTCGGGCTTGAGCGCGTCGAGAATGGCCTGGACGCGCAGGGCGGTGATGACGGGGCCGTCGGTCACGAAGCGCAGGTAGTAGCCGTACAGCCGGGCAGGGCCCATCCCCGCGGCGGCCAAGGCCGGGAACTCGGGTTTCAGCCGGTCGTCGAAGGCGTCCACCCACCGCGCGAAAAGCCGGGAATACTCCCGCTCGCGCGCGTGGAGCTTCGCCATGGGGTAAAAGTCCTCGGGGATGGAGTAGGCGATCCCTTTCTGAGTGAGCGCCCAGGACACGTCCGGGTTCAGGGAGACGACGGCCCCTTCCAGGTCCAGGACCGACTCGTCGAGGTCCTCGACGAGGTTGAGAACCCCGCTTTGCGCCTTCATAATACGCGAATTTATCAAATTTTCAGGCCTCCCGTTAAGGCTCGTCCCCCGCCCCGAGCGTTAAAGGCTAGCGACCGGCATGGGGATGTGATAAAATTTAAATTAGCTCGACAGATTCATGCTAAAACCGATCCGGCTGGACGAACTTCCGCGCTACTCCCCGTGGCCCCAGAGACTCCTTGGGCTCGCGGCCTGCCCGGTCCGGCCCAAGACCGAAAAAGAGGTCATTCGCGAGTTCGAGCGTGAAAAATGGGGCCCGTTGCTCAAAGGCCTCCGATTGATGCGCTCGCCTTCGGTGGACAAGGCCATGGGCCTCGAGGTGGATCTCGACGCCAAGGAGCCTTTCTTTGAATCGGGCCGGTTCGCGCTCGCGAGCAACCGCGAGATCCAGCGCCGATATGTGCGCCTCCTGTCGGCGGCTTTGCGGCCCTACCTGAAGGGCGCCGCGGGGCTCGTCGAGCTGGGCGCGGGCTACGGCGCCCAGATTCTCTCCCTGTCGGATGAAAAAGGATTCAAGAACCTTCCCCTGTACGCCGGCGAGTTCACCCCCAGCGGGCAGGAGGCCATCCGTCTCGTCGCGGCAGGGCTGAAAAAGAAAATCGAGGTCGGCTGGTGCGATTTCCGGGGCCTGGCCTCCGAGGGCCTCGCCATCCCCGAGAACAGCGTCCTCTTCACCTCTTATTCCGCGCATTACGTGCCCGAGCACTCGGCCGGCCTCGTCCGCTTCATCAAGAAATGGAAGCCGAAGGCGGTGGTCCACTTCGAGCCGATCTACGAACACCAGTCGGACGCGACCTTGCACGAGCTCCTGTGCCGCCGCTATATCGAGGTCAACGACTACTCGCGCAACCTCGCCACAGTCATCGAGACCGCGTGCCGGAAGAAAGAGGCCCGCCTCCTCAAAGTCGAGAAGAACGTCTTCGGCGGCAACCCGCTGCTGCCGCTGTCGATCATGGCGTGGACGCCGCTGTGAGGCTCGCCGTTCCGGTCCTTCCGTTGCATGGGTCCCATCCATGAAACAATACGACCGCATTTGCGTCGGCACCAGCATGATCCAAGTCTTGGAGGCGGTTTATCGCAGCCGGCTCGGCGAACGCGTCCTCATGATCGACCGGCAGTCCGAGATGGGCGGGGCCTGGACCTCGCTGCGGCTCTTCGGCCTGACGGACATCGAGAACGCGATCCACTACCTTCTGCCGGACGCCAAGTCCTTCGGCTTCATGAAGGACGTCCTGGGCTGGGACGTCATCGAGGTCGGCGACAAGCACCGCGTCCTCTCCTTCCCGCGGATCGGCTACGTCACCGTGATGTTCGACAATCCTTTCGGCCGCTGGCACACGCGGGCTCACGAGGCCGGCGGCTTTTCGGCGGTGCTCGGGTGCACCTGGGAGGCCTTGAAGGAGACGGTCGCTCCGGTCCGTCGGCGCTCGGCCTACGTCCGCGGCGGCACGCCCGAGATGCTGCGTAAGGTGAAGGCATTCCTGGATTCCTCCGAAGTCGAGGTCAAGTATTCGACGGAGATCACGGGCCTCTCGTTCGACACGGCGGCGGGCGCGGTGACGGTTTCGACTTCAGCCGGCGTCTTCACCGGAAAGACCCTCCAGATCAGCCACGGCTCCAGGATAGCCGCGCTGGTTAATAGAACGCACCCCGAGCTCGGGCTCGTCGAGAAGGTCTACCCGCGCCCGGCGGCGCACCTGCTGGTCAAGGACCCGGCGGCCCCGGGCATCTCCGAATGGATCTTCAGCGCGGACGACCTGATCAAGTACGCGCACGACGTGTCGAAGTACGTCGCCGATCCGGCCAAGCTCGAAGGCCGGCGCCTGATCGTGCTGGCGCTGCTCCCGGCGCACGCCGCCGACGAAGCCGCGTGCCGGGAGGCGTTCAAGCGGCTGCAGCGCGCGGGCATGCTGAGCCCGTCCGCCGTGCTCGAGCAGTTCGACGGGAGGCAGACGTTCCTGCCGCCCCTCGAGAACCCCGATTTCGCGGCGCTCAAGACGGCCTTCGGGCCCCTCGTGTCCACCTTGAGCACGGAGAATTTTTCGGAAGGGGTCGGCCTGCGGGCCGACGACTGGGCGCGGAAGCTGAGCCCCGCGGGAAGAAAGAAAGGAGTGTTGAAATGAAAGCGAATTCGTACGTGCCGGTCGTCGTGTCCGACTATTATCCCGTCGTCGTCCGGCGGCTCTTCGACCGGATCTCGCGCGAGGGCTATAAGAAGATCGCGCTGTACGGCTTCGGCGAGAACATGAAGTGGCTCCACCGCCTCCTCGCCGAGCGCGGCATGACCGCGACCCTGTGCGACTGGCGCAAGGAATTCATCGGCTACGACTGCGGCGGGAAGGACGTCGTGTCCGTCGATTCGCTGAAGGACAACCCGTCCGTTTTGGGCGTGATCTGCGTCGAGGAAATCCACGACCAGAAGGCGGCCATGCGCTATCTCTTCGAGAAGGGCTATAAAAAGATGCCCTTCATCTACGACCGGGCCGAGCCGCACAAGCCCTACGCGCAGGAGCAGCCGTACAAAGGCATCCTCGAGCGCGCGAAGGCGCGCGCGAAGTCGATGATCTACGACGAGCAGCTCTTCGATCTGATCCAGTTCATCAAGATGACCGCGGACGTTCCCGGCGACGTCGTCGAGTACGGATCGTACATGGGCGGCTCGGGCGCGGTCCTCGTCGAGGCCGTCAAGCACTACACCGGCGGCAAGAAGAAGGTCCTGCTGTTCGACACCTTCGCCGGCATCCCCAAGTCGAAGTACGGCCTCGACCACCACTGGAACAGCAGCTTCGCCAACAACTCCTACAAGGAGGTCAAGAAGGCCGTCGCCGACTGCTCGAACGTGACCGTCATCCAGGGCAACATCATGCAGACCCATGTGAAGGCGTCGGGTGCAATCTCCTTCGGCTACCTCGCGAGCGACACGCTCGAGTCCGGAGAGGTCCTCCTCAATCACATGTGGCCGAAGCTCTCCCCCGGCGGGATCATCTGCATCTGCGACTACGGCTCCTACCCGAACTGCGTCCCGCTGACGATGTACACGGACAAATGGCTCGAGGGGCGCAAGGACGCCGTCGTCTTCATGCCCGACAAATGCGGCATCTTCATCATGAAGCGCGGCCGCTGAGGCAAATTGATAGCATGTCGCCCATGAACTGGAAGAACGTCCGCGTGGCGGTCACCGGAGCGGGAGGCTTCATCGGCAGCCACCTGGCCGAGGAGCTCGCGCGCAAAGGGGCCAAGGTGCGCGCGATGGTCCGCTATAACGGAAGCGGCGACCAGGGATTCCTCGAAGAGACCCCGGCCGCGCTGCGCCGCCGCCTCGAGGTCCGCGCGGGCGACGTGCGCGACCCGCACTTCGTCGAGGATTTCTGCGCCGGGCAGGAGGTCGTCTTCCACCTCGCCGCGCTGATCGCGATCCCGTACTCGTACGAGGCCCCGTCGAGCTACGCGCAGACGAACGTCCAGGGCACCTTGAACGTCCTACAGGCCTGCCGCCGCGGACGCGTCAAGCGCTTGGTCCATACGTCGACCTCGGAAGTGTACGGGACCGCGCTCTACACCCCGATCGACGAGAAGCACCCGCTCCAAGCCCAGTCGCCCTACTCGGCCTCGAAGATCGGCGCCGACGCGCTCGCCGAAAGCTTCTATCGCTCCTTCGGCCTGCCGGTGACGATCGCGCGCCCGTTCAACACGTTCGGCCCGCGCCAGTCCGCCCGCGCCGTGATCCCGACGATCGCCTCCCAACTCCTCTCCGGCGCCGCCGAGCTCAAGATCGGCGCGCTCGGTCCCGTGCGCGACTTCAACCACGTCGCCGACACCGTCGACGGCTTCCTCGCGGTCGCGGCCTCCAAGCGCTGCCTCGGCGAGACCGTCAACCTCGGCTCCGGCCGCGGCGTGACGATCGGCGAGACGATCAAGCTGCTCATGCGCCTGTCCGGACGCAAGGCCGCGATCCGCGTGGATGCGGCCCGCCTGCGCCCCGAGCGCAGCGAGGTCCACAAGCTGATCTGCGGCAACGCGAAGGCCCGCCGCCTCGCGGGCTGGAAGCCGCGCCGCACGCTCGAGCAGGGCCTGCGCGAGGTCCTCGACTACGTCGGCGCCCATCCCGAGCGCTACAAGCCCGGGCTCTACAACGTCTAGCATGACCGTCCTCGCGATCATCACCGCTCGCGGCGGCTCGAAGCGCCTGCCGGGCAAGAACCTCCGCCCGCTCGGCGGCGTCCCGCTCATCGGCTGGACGATCGCCGCGGCCAAGCGCGCGAAGACCTTGAGCGCCTGCTGGGTCAGCACCGACGACCCCGCGATCGCGGAGGCCGCTCGCTCTCTCGGGGCCGAGGCGCCGTTCCTGCGGCCCGCGTCGCTGTCCGGCGACGCCGCGACGAGCGCCGACGCCGCGCGTCACGCGCTCGCCGAGTTCGAGCGCGGCGGGAGGAAGGCCGACGTCGTCGTCCTCCTCCAGCCCACGACGCCCCTGCTGGGCTCCGGCGCGATCGACGCGGCTGCGGGATTCGTGACGGGCGGTGCGGACTCCGCCCAGACCGTCACGCTGGATTCGGCGCACCCGCTTCACAAGTTCCGCCTGCGCGCGGACCGATTGGTGGACGTTTATAAAGAAACCGCCGAAGGCGGGCCGGTCTACCGCCCGAACGGCGGCGCCTACGCGGTGCGCGCGGACCTGCTGCGAGACAAAGGCCTGCTGCGCGGCGACGACCATCGCGGCGTCGTCGTCGACCTCGAATCTTCGACGGACATCGACACGCTCTGGGACTTCCGCCTCGCCGAGGCGATCGTCGCCGAGACCGGGAGGCGCCCATGAAGAAAATCCCTTACGGCCGCCAGATCATCGACGCCGCCGACCGCGCCGCCGTCGACAAGGTCCTTCGATCCGACTGGCTGACCCAGGGCCCGAACATCCCCGCGTTCGAGGCCGCCGTCGCGCGCGTCTGCGGCGCGCGCCACGCGGTCGCCTGCGCGAACGGGACCGCCGCCCTCCACCTCGCGTGCCTCGCCGCGGGCCTCAAGCCCGGCGACGAGGCCGTCGTCCCCCCGATCACCTTCGCCGCGACGGCGAACGCGGTCACGTACTGCGGCGCGCGCGCCGTCTTCGCCGACGTGAAGGCCGACACGCTCACGCTCGACCCCGCAGCGCTTCAGGCCGCCCTGACGCCGAGGACGAAGGCCGTCCTGCCCGTCCACTTCGCCGGGCTTCCGGCCGACATGGCCGAAATCGGGAAGATCGCGCGCGCGCGCAGACTCATCGTCATCGAGGACGCCGCCCACGCGCTCGGAGCGACCTACGGCGGACGCCCGGTCGGCGCGTGCGAATATTCGGACATGGCCATTCTGAGCTTCCACCCCGTCAAGCACATCGCGACCGGCGAGGGCGGCATGGTCCTCACCAACGATGACGACCTCGCCAACCGCCTGCGCCTGTTCCGCAGCCACGGCATCACGCGCGACCCCGCCCTGCTCGAGAACAAGGACGAAGGCGGCTGGTACTACGAGATGCAGGAGCTCGGCTTCAACTACCGCATCCCCGACATCCTGTGCGCGCTCGGCTTGTCCCAGCTCAAGAAGCTCCCGAAGTTCCTCGCGCGCCGCCGCGCGCTCGCGAAGGCGTACCGCAAGGCGTTCGCCTCGGTGCCCGGCGTGACGCTTCAAGCGCTGCCCGCCGGCCGCGAGCACGCGTGGCACCTGTTCACCATCCAGGTGCCGGCCGCCAAACGCCGCGCGCTGTACGACTTCCTGCACGCGCGCGGCATCCTGGCGAACGTGCACTACATTCCCGTGCACACCTTGCCGTACTACCGCCGCGCGGGCTGGAAGGACGCGAGCTTCCCGCACGCCGAGACGTTCTACGCAGGCTCGCTGTCCCTGCCGATGCACGCGGGACTGACCGACGCCGACCAACGCCGCGTGGTCGCGGCCGTGCGCGAGGGCCTCGCGTGAGGATTTCGCGCCGTCCGTTCGTCATCGCCGAGGCCGGCGTCAACCACAACGGCAGCGACGCGCTCGCCGTCCGCCTCGTCGACGCCGCCGCGGACGCCGGCGCCGACGCGGTCAAGTTCCAGACGTTCCGCGCGGAGGGCCTCGCCACAGCCGGAGCGCCGAAGGCCGCCTATCAGAAGGTTCGCGGCGCGAAGCGCCGCGAATCCCAGCTCGACATGCTCAAGCGCCTCGAGCTCTCCGAGAAGGGCCACCGCCGCGCCCTCGCGCGCGCGAAAGCCCGCGGCATCCTCTTCCTGTCGACGCCGTTCGACGAGGAGAGCGCGGATTTTCTGGCGCGGCTCGGCGTGCCCCTGTTCAAGCTCCCGTCCGGCGAGATCACGAACCACCCGCTTCTGCGCCACGTCGCGCGCAAGCGTCGTCCCATCATCCTATCCACCGGCATGAGCACTTTGGCCGAGGTTCGCGAGGCCGTCTCCGTCCTGCGCCGCGCGGGCTGCAAGGACCTCACTTTGCTTCACTGCGTGTCGAGCTATCCCGCCGACCCGAAGGACGCGAATCTCCGCGCGATGAGCACGATGGAACGCGCGTTCCGCCTCCCCGTCGGCTGGTCCGACCACACCATCGGCGCGGCGACCTCCATCGCCGCCGTGGCGCTCGGCGCCTCCATCATCGAGAAGCACTTTACACTCGACACCTCGCTCCCGGGGCCCGACCACGCGATGTCTCTCGATCCCCGCGAGCTGCGGACCTTCGTCGCCGCGCTGCGCGAGGCGGCCTCGTCGCTCGGCGACGGCGTCAAGCGCCCGCGCCCGTGCGAGGAGCCCATCCGCCGCGTCGCGCGCCGCAGCCTCGTCTTGCGCGAGGCGCGCCCCAAGGGCGCGCGGCTGACCGCCGCCGATCTCACGTCCAAGCGCCCCGGCACCGGCCTGCCGCCGTCGAGGCTTCTCTCCGTCGTCGGCCGCCGCCTGCGCCGCGCCGTGCCCGCCGACCGGCCGCTGCGCGCGGAGGACCTCGCGTGAAGACACGCCGCGTCCTCCTCGTCACCGGCACCCGCGCCGAGTACGGCCTGCTCGAGCCGCTGATGTCCGCGCTGAAGCGCGACCGCGCGTTCCGACCCGCCTTCCTCGTCACCGGCGCGCATCTCGACCGCCTCCGCGGCCTGACCGTCCGCGAGATCGAGGCCGACGGCCACCCGATCGCCGCGCGCGTGCCGCTGAATCAGCGCGGCGACGACGCCGCGGCCGTGGCCGAAGCGATGGCTTCGGGCGTGCGCGGCTTCTCGCGCGCGTACGCGAAGCTGAAGCCCGATCTCGTCGTCGTGCTCGGCGACCGCTTCGAGATCCTCGCCGCCGCGGCGGCCGCCCTGCCGCACCGGATCCCGGTCGCGCACCTGCACGGCGGCGAGTCGAGCGAGGGCGCGTGGGACGAGTCCATCCGCCACGCCGTGACCAAGCTCTCGCACCTGCATTTCGTCTCGCACGCCGACTACGCGCGCCGCCTGAAGCTCATGGGAGAGGACCCGCGCCGCGTCGTCGTCGCGGGCGCGACCGCCGAGGATCGCCTGCGCTCCCTCCCGCGCTTAAGCCGCGGCGAGCTGTCCCGCTCGCTCCGGCTCGCGCTCGGCCGCCCGCTCATCGTCGCGACCTATCATCCGGCGACCTTGTCCGCCGATCGCGGCCTCTCGGAATGCCGCGCCATGCTCGCGACGCTCGACCGCGCCCGCGGCACCGTCGTCCTCACCGCGCCCAACGCCGACGCGGGCGGCCAGGCGGTCCGACGCGAGCTCGAGGCCTACGTCCGCCGCCACCCCGTGACCGCGAAGCTCTACGACTCCCTCGGCCAGAAGCGCTACTACTCCCTGCTCGCCTACGCGGACGCGATGATCGGAAACTCCTCGAGCGGCCTGCTCGAGGCCCCGTACTTCGCCCTGCCCGTCGTGAACCTCGGCGACCGGCAGAAGGGGCGCCGCCGGGACAAGAACGTGCTCGACGTCCCCCGCCCGTCCGCGACCGCCGTCTCCCGGGCGCTGAAGCGGGCGCTCTCGCCCGCGTTCCGCCGCTCCCTGCGCTCGCGCAAGGCCGTGGCCAGCCCCTCGGCCCGCATCGTCGCGGCGCTCAAAAAGCTAGAATGGGGCGACGCCCTCCTCATCAAGCGGTTCCATGAAATCCCGTAAAAAGTCCCCTCTCGTCCTGGTCGGCGCCGGCGGGCACGCCAAGGTCCTGGCCGACCTCGCCGCCGCGGGCGGCCGCGCCGTCCTGGGCGCCGTCGACCCCGCCCCGAACGGCCGCGCGGCCCGCTCCTCCGGCCTCAAGATCCTCGGCGGCGACGACGCCCTGCCCCGCCTGGTCAAGTCGGGTGCTGCGGCCGTCGTGGCCGTCGGTTCGGCCGGCGACACGTCCCGCCGGGCCCGCCTGCGCCGCCGCCTCCTCGACCTCGGCTTCGAGACCCCCGCCCTCGTGCATCCGACCGCGATCGTCTCCTCGTCGGCGACCATCGGCCGCGGCGCTCAGGTCATGGCCGGCGTCGTGATCAACGCCGGCGCGTCGATCGGCGCGGGCGCGGTCGTGAACACCGGCGCCGTGATCGAGCACGACTGCGCGCTGGGCGAGGACTGCTTCATCGGCCCCGGCGCCGTGCTCGGCGGCGACGTCGTCGTCGGCGCAGGCGCGTTCGTCGGCCTGGGCGCGAGCGTGCGCCAGGGCGTCGTGATCGGCGCGCGCGCGCTCGTCGGCGTCGGCGCCGCCGTCGTCAAGGACGTGCGCGCGGGCGCCACCGTCGTCGGCGTCCCCGCACGTGAGGTCCGCCGCTCATGAGCGTCCGCTACGACGTCGATTTCCGCCGCCTGGTCCTAGCCCCGGCCGCCACGGTCAAGCGCGCGATCGAGGTGATGTCGGGTCCCCACGGCGCGGGCATCGTGCTCGTCGCCAAAGCGGGCGGCGTGCTGCTCGGCGTCGTCGTCGACTCCGACATCCGCAAGTCGATCCTGCGCGGCGTCGGTCTCGACGCGCCGCTGTCGAAGGTCATGAACCCGAAGCCGGTGACCTTATCCGACGCCCTGTCGCGCGAGGAGATCGCCCACTTCTTCCGCAAGGACCCCCGCGCGAGCATCCCTCTCGTCGACGCGAAGGGCCGAGTGAAAGGCCTCGCCCAGCTCTCCCAATACCTCGTCCCCGCGGGCGAACGGCCCAACCGCGTCGTCATGCTCGTCGGAGGCGAGGGTCGCCGGCTGATGCCGCTGACCGCGAACACCCCGAAGCCGCTCCTCAAGATCGGCGACAAGCCGATCCTCGAGACCATCGTGGAGCAATTCGCCGCCGCGGGCCTGCGCACCTTCACCTTCGCCGTCAACCACCAGGCCGAGATGATCCGCCGCCACTTCGGCGACGGCTCGCGCTTCGGCGTCTCGATCGACTACGTCGAGGAGCGCAAGCGCCTCGGCACGGCGGGGCCGCTGTCCCTCCTGCCGAAGGGGCTCGAGCATCCGGTCATCGTCATGAACGGCGACCTCCTCACGAAGGTCGACTTCGGCGCGCTGCTGCGCTTCCACGAGGCCGAAGGCTGCCTCGCGACGGTCTGCGTACGCGAGTACGACTTCCAGGTCCCGTTCGGCGTCGTCAGCATGAAGGGCCACCGCCTCGAGGCCATCGTCGAGAAGCCGACGCACCACTTCTTCGTCAACGCGGGCATCTACGTCGTGAACCCGAAGGCGCTGTCCTTGCTCAAGCGCGGCCAGAACTGCGGCATGCCGGACTTCCTCGAGCGCGTCCGCCGCGGCCGTCCCGGCTCGGTCGGCTGCTTCCCGGTGCGCGAGTACTGGATCGACATCGGCCGCGTCGACGAATACAAGCGCGCCCAGGACGAGTTCTCCACGTTCTTCTGATCCCCGATGAGGCTTAAGCGCTTCGCCGCCGACATCTGGAAGAGCCACCCTGGCGCGTTGGCCGGCGACGCGCTCCTGATGCTGCTGACGAGCCTCCTCGAGGCGGCCACCATCTTCCTGATCGCTCCAGTCGTCGACACCTTGCTCGCCGCACCCGGACGCGCGCCGAGCGTCGTCACGCTCCGCTTCGTCGCCGCGGCGCAGGCCGTCGGATTGGGCGGAGGCCTGGCGACCGCGCTCGGCGCCTTCCTCTTGTTCAGCGTGCTCCGCGCGTGCCTGCAGACGTTCGCCTGGAACATGATCCTGCGCACGAAGTACCGCGTTATGACGGACCTCACCGTCGGCACCTTCGAGGACTTCCTGAACGCGAGCTGGCGCTTCTTCAGTTCAAGCTCGCAAGGAACGCTCGTCAATGCGTTCACGCGCGAGACAAACAACGCCGGGCAGGGCTTCGTCTACCTCGCGAGCCTGATTTCGGTCTTCCTGCAGCTCGCCGTCCTGACGTCGGTGCCGCTGTACATCTCGTGGAAGGTGACTTTAGCGAGCGTCGGCGTCGCGGCGGCCTTCGCGCTGCCGTTCATGCGCCTCGGCCGCCACAACTACACGCTCGCGCAGACGATCACGCGCACCTCCGCCGAGATGACGGCCGTGATCCAGGAGCACCTGAGCCTCGCCAAGATCATCCTGAGCTTCGGCGAGCAGAAGCGCAGCGTCAACGACCTCACGCGTTCCTACGAGGCGCTCGCGCAGCCGATCGTCCGTTGCGAGACCCTGCTCATCGCGCTGCCCCTGCTCTACCAGCCGTTTGGCATCCTGATCGTGTCCGTATCGATGCTCATCGCGCGCCGGCTCAACGTCCCGCTCTCCGAGACCGCCGTCCTGTTCTACTCGCTGTTCAAGCTGATCCCGCTCATCGGACAGATCACCGAGAAGAAGACGGCGCTCGACGCGATGTTGCCGAGCTATGAGAACATCTGCGAGCTGCGCGAGAAGGCCCGCTCCCTGCGCCAGCCGACTGGCACGCGGCCTTTCCGAGGCCTGACCGACGACATCCGTCTCGAGAACGTCGTCTTCGCGCACCCCGGCAACCCTCCCGCGCTCGACGGCGTCACCTTGACCATCCGCAAGGGGCGCATGACCGCGCTCGTCGGCGAGTCCGGCGCGGGCAAGTCCACGATCGCGGACCTCGTCCTCGGCCACTACGCCGCGCAGTCCGGCAAACTCCTCCTCGACGGGACGCCGTTTTCCGAGATCGACGTGGACTCGTTCCGCCGCCGCATCGGCTACGTCTCGCAGGAGAGCCTCCTCTTCAACATGAGCGTGCGCGACAACATGCTCTGGGCCAAGGAGGACGCGACGCAGGCGGAGCTCGACGCAGCCTATCGCCAGGCGAACGCCGACGAGTTCATCTCCCGCTTGAGCCAGGGCGACCTCACGGTGATCGGCGACCGCGGCGTGCGCCTCTCCGGCGGCCAGCTCCAGCGCCTCGCGCTCGCGCGCGCGGTGTTGCGCAAGCCCGACCTCCTGATCCTCGACGAGGCGACGAGCGCGCTCGATACTCAGTCGGAGCGGCTCATTCAAGAGGCGATCGAACGCATCGGCCGCGAGACGACCGTCCTCGCCATCGCGCATCGCCTCTCGACGATCAGCCGCGCCGACGCGATCTACGTCCTCGAGCGCGGCCGCGTCGTCGAGCAGGGCACCTACGACGAGCTCGTCGCGCGCGGCGGAAAATTCACCGCGATGGCGCGACTGCAGAGCACGGAGAAGGCATGAGCCTCGACGCCAAGCTGACGGTCATCCTCCCGGTCTACGGCCGCGTCGACTACACCTTGCGCTGGCTGCGCTGGATCGAGGCCTCGGGGCTGAAGTGCCGCGTGATCGTCGCCGACGGCTCGGAGCCCGCCGTCGCCACGACGGTCGCGCGCGCAGTCGAGGCCGGCGCCGCGAAGGGCCTGCCTTGGTCGCACCGCGTCCCGGCGCCCGCGCGCGCCAGCATCTTCGCCCGCGTGTCCGACGCGGCCGCGGACGTAAAGACCCCGTACGCGGTGCTCGCGGCCAACGACGATTTCCCGATCGCCTCCGGCCTCGCCGCCTGCGTCGCCGCCCTCGACGCCGACCCCCGCGCGTCCGCGTGCGGCGGCCCCGCGACGGCCTTCACGCTCTCCGCCGATGAGCCGGTCTGGTCCGCGCGCGGCCGCGCGCGCGTTCCCGTCCCGCGCGCGCCGCTGCGGGGCGAGACCCCGGCGGCCCGCGTCGAGGCCCTGCTCGACGCGTACGACCCGCTCTGGTACGACGTCCAGCGCGCCTCCGTCATGCGGGACGCGTTCCACCGCCTCGAGCGCGCGGGCGTACGCGACTTCAACCTCTGCGAGCTCCTGCACGCCGTCGGCGTCGCCGCGGCCGGGCCCGCCCTGCGCGTGGCCCAGACGCACCTCGCCCGCCAGGAGGACGCCGTCGACTCCGCCTCCGGCGAGATCGCGGACCGGGGCGACCTGCTGACGGAGATCCTCTCCGAGGGCTGGGGCGTCCAGTTCGACGCGTTCATCGCCGCCTCGGCCGAGGCCGCGGGCGGAGAGTCCGCGCGCGCGACCGTGCGCTCCTCCTATATCGGCTACGCCCGCGCGACGCTGGCCCGCACGCCCGGCTTCGCGGGCCCGCTCCCGCTGCGCCGACGCGCGGCCGCCGCCGTGAAGTCCGCGCTCGGGGGCAAGGCGGTCGCGGCGCTGCGCCGCCTCCGCTCGAGCGCCCCGGCGCCCGTGCCGGCCTCCGCCGAGCTCAAGGCGGTGCTCGCGTTCCTGGCGGCGGGGCCGAAGTGAAGTTCGCCGAGACGAGCCTGCCCGGCGTGTGGCGCGTGGCGCTCGAGCTCCGCGAGGACGAGCGCGGCTTCTTCGCGCGGGCGTTCGATCCCGCCGCGTTCGCCGCGCACGGCCTCGACGCGAAACTCTCCCAGCTCAACGTCTCGCACAACGCCAAGAAGGGCACCTTGCGCGGCCTGCACTACCAGGCGGCGCCGCACGAGGAGTCCAAGCTCGTGCGCTGCGTGCGCGGCGCGATCTGCGAGGTCGCCGTCGACGTACGCGAAGGTTCTCCGACGCGCGGCCGCTGGGTTTCCGCCGAGCTGAACGCGAAGTCGCGGGAGGCCCTGTTCATCCCGAAGGGCTTCGCGCACGGCTTCCTGACGCTCGAGGATCAGACCGAAGTCCACTACCTGAT
This sequence comes from Elusimicrobiota bacterium, assembly GCA_038211115.1. Classification (GTDB taxonomy): domain Bacteria; phylum Elusimicrobiota; class Elusimicrobia; order UBA1565; family UBA9628; genus GWA2-66-18. The sequence goes on from JBBQVX010000001.1 coordinate 72,146, forward strand.
GACCGACGACTACGCGCCCGCCTCCGCGCGCGGCGTGCGCTGGGATGACCCGGCGCTCAAGGACGCGTGGCCCTCGGCCCCGAAGCACCTCGCGCCGAAGGACCTCGACTGGCCCGCTCTATGAAGGCCGTCGCGATCCGCCCGCGCGTGCCGGGAACCGCACGCGTCGTCGAGCTCCCGCGCCCCGAGCCGAAGAAGGGCGAGGTGCTCGTGTCGGTCGTCGAGGTCGGCATCTGTGGCACCGACGCCGAGATCAACGGCGGCCTGTACGGCGAGGCGCCCCCCGGCGAGGAAGTGCTCGTGCTCGGCCACGAGGTGCTGGGACGCCTCGACAACGGCGACCTCGTCGTGCCGATGGTGCGACGTCCCTGCGCCCAGTGCGGACACTGCAAGGCGGGCTCCCAGGACATGTGCGACTCCGGAGGATTCACGGAGCGCGGGATCAAGGCGGTCCACGGCGGCCTCTGCGAGTTCCTCGCCGAGTCCTCATCGATGCTCATCCCTGTCCCGGCGGCCGCGCGGGCTTACGCGGTCCTGCTCGAGCCGATGAGCGTTGTCGCCAAGGGCCTGCGCCACGCCCTCGTGATCCAGAAGCGCCTCGACTGGCGCCCTAAGCGCGCGCTCGTCGTGGGCGCCGGTCCGATCGGGCTTCTCGCGACGTTGACGTTGCGTATGCTCGGCTGGGAAGTCGTCACCGCGGCGCGCAAAGCGCAGGGATCGCCCAAGGCCCTCATCGCCGGATCCTGCGGCGCGAAATACCAGAGCGTGGCCGAGGTTCCGCTCCTGGAGTCGGCCCGCCTCGGCGAGCGCTTCGACCTCGTCTTCGAGGCCTCGGGTAGCGCGCAGGCCGCCTTCGACAGCATCCACGTCCTGGCGACCAACGGCGTCCTCTGCCTGACGAGCGTGACCGGCGGGACCACGGAGAAATCGGTGCCGATCGACAAGATCAACTGCGACCTCGTCCTCGGCAACAAGCTGATCTTCGGCACCGTCAACGCCGGGAAAACGGACTTCATTGACGGCCTCGCCTACCTCGAGCGCATCGACAAGGCCTTTCCCGGAGCCTTGTGCCGCCTGCTGAGCGACCGAATCTCCTTCGCGGACGTCGGGCGGATGTTCGAGGTCCAGGGCGCCGGCATCAAGACGGTCTTCGAAGTCTCGTCCGCGTCCTAGACCACGCCATTGACAGGGTGAGATCTCGGGGGTAAGCTTCGCGCATAGATGCGCCCGCATCGCGTGCTGGTCGTCGATGATGATTACTCGCAACGCCGCCTCTATTGCCGCTTCTTGGAATCTCGGGGCTATGAACCCATCCCCGCGGAATCCGCGGCGCAAGCGATCGCGCTGATCCAAAACGAACATCCACAGCTGATCGTGGCGGACATTGCCATGCCGGGCATGGACGGGATTCAGCTCTACAGAGCGCTGCGGCTAGATCGCCGTAGCTCGAAGATTCCCGTGCTTCTGATGACTGGACTGGCGGTGCCTGCTTCGCTGCTGAAAGAAGCCTGCGTGGGCCTATCCGCGGACGAAATATATATAAAAGGCGGCGACCTAACCCATTTCGCCTGGCTCGCCTCCAAACTTCTCGATATACCGGCGACATCCCCCGATTCCGCAACGGCGACGGAGGGAAATAAAAGTCGGCGCGTGCGCATCGATATCGTGCATCGACGGATTTGGGTCGATGGAACCGAGCTACCGCGCCTGCCCGCCAAACGCTATGACTTGCTCGTGCAACTGCTGAAGAACAACGAGCCGCAGAATCCCAATAACCTTTTGCGGAGCGTATGGCCGGAAAGCGAAAACATCAAGATCGTCGGGGTCAGCATTCTGCGTCTGCGTCGGGATTTGTGCGAATTTCCGATCGTGCGCATCGAAACGACCGCCCGCGGCTACGCCGCGCACCTCACCGAATAAAGCGCGGCTACAAGTTGTAATTGATTGTTCGGCGCGCGCGCTCTATAGTTCGTCAGTCGGATCGACCGACCATGCGTTGAGAGGATTCCATGCGATTCACGTTCTTGTTTCTGTGCGCTGTTCTCGCCGGGGTTGCGGGCGCCGCACCGCAAAAGACGACTCTCTCGAATTCCGACGACGCGAAACGTTCCGCCGAGCGGGACAAAATAATGAGCGCTTCCCGGAAGACCGTGCGCGCGCATGAAAAATCATTGAGGCAGCGCGAGCAAGAAGAGATTCGTTCGCTCAACAACGACTCGAAACGATCTGATGCGGGGAAAAAGGCCCTCACCGAAGAAATCACGAAAAAATACAGCCTCAAGCGCATGGAGCTTCGTCGCCGCATGAATGCGGACCTTCGCGCACGGCTGCTGACAAATTCCCAAGAGGAGTAGCGAGGACCTCCGATGACAAACAAGCGCGACGGCCAGGTCTCGGCCTGGATTCACTCGAATGTGATTCCAATGGCTGTTTTCATGATCATATGTACTCTCATTCCTCACAAGTCGAGTGCCTCGACGACAAACACTTTCGACGTCTTGGTCGCGACTGGGAGCTTAACCGTCTCGGGGCCGGCTACGTTTAATGGCGACTCGATGAGCGTCGGCGCCTCGACCCTCGTCGTCAGTCATGGATGGGTCGGAATCGGCACGACGACGCCGCTGGGCATAGTCCATGTCGTGCAGAACAACCCCGGAACACACCACAATATAGAGTTATTGATGTGGCATCGAAACGTGGAATCGAGTCTGTTATTCGGACTGCGTCAGTTTGATTACTGGGATTTCTACAACGTGGGAGACCGGTCAGTAGCCCTGGGCGGCGTAGGAAGTCTGATCCGCGGCTCGGACTCCGGCATTATCGGCGGCCAGTTCAACTTCAATTACGGAAACTCTTCTTTTATCGGTGGCGGCTTCAACCACACTATCGATAGCCCGACCTTTTCGGCGAGCGGCACCGCGATTGTCGGGGGCGGCGACGGCCTGGCCACCGGCGACGGGTCTTTCATCGGCGGAGGGTCATTCAACACGGTCGATCGCACGGGCTCGGCGGTCATCGGCGGTGAGAACAATATCGCGATAGGGACGGGGTCGGTGGTGGTCGGTGGCTTGAATAATTTCGCCTCGGGCCACTATTCCACGATTCTGGGTGGGATTGGGAATATCGCAGCCGGCAATTACTCCCTTGCGGGCGGGAATTTCGCTCATGCTGCCGGCAGAGGTTCTTTCGTATGGGCGGATTCGCAAACCACCGAATTCCTCTCCAGCATAAACGATGAGTTCAAGATTCGAGCACAAGGTGGATTCGTTCTCTATAGCGCAAACAGCTCGCCGACGGTCATTGTTTCTAGCGGCGCAATCATGATTTCCACGAGCGCGACCGGCGCGTCCGCAATGCCCAATTTATTTATCTCATCCAGCAACGGCAATGTCGGTTTGGGAACGAAGTTTCCGGCGACCATTTTGGACGTAAACGGCTCTGCGCAGTTCGGCGCCGGAGCTACGAAAAGCAGCTTCACGACGACGGGCAGTCTTGCTCTGGCCAGCGGCGCTTCGATTACGGGCGCCAGCGCGACATTCTCCGCTTCCGGTTCGAACGTCTACAGTCTGACCTCCTCCAGCGGAATTCACATTTTGGCGGGCGGGCTGACGTGGCCCGATGGAACCACCAGCGTGACCGCCGCAGGAGGAGGCGGGACCGTCGTCCAATCCACTACGGTCTATATAGATACGGACAAAAGCATAAATAGCGATATCTGGAACCCCTGTTTCACGAACAGCACTGCGACGTTAACCGGCGTTACATCCTCGTGCGTCTTAATCCTCGCCAGCGGCTCATGGATTCTCGACTCTGCGGGTTATAACTACGGCCTCGCTCTCATTGTTAACGGCGCGCTGGTGGCGGGGACCGATGCGAGCAAACGTTCCCACGGTCAAGTGTGGGCATGCCCTCCCGGCGGCGGATACAGTTGGCCGTTCAACATCGCGGAACGAGTCTGCGGCCTGAACTCCAGCACCGTAACCGTCTGCCTGGCCGGCTCGGCCGAAAACAGCGCCAAGCTGGCGGGCACCATCGGTTCGCACACGGCGCGCAACCCGACGCTTTCGATTATTGAGATAAAATAAGAGGGGTCAGTCCGGTTTAGAGCCGTTTTCTCGTCGAGAGTCGCCATTGCGCCCATCTCGGACGAATGGTATAATCAGGGTAATGAGCGCCACCATTTACCCGTCGCACCTCCAGATCGAGACCGTCAACGGCCTCTGCGACGCCCGTTGCACAATGTGCGTCATCTTCGACGACGGCCGCCCGAAGGAGATCATGTCCTTCGACCTCTTCAAGAAGGTCGGCGACCGCTTCGCCCCCTACGTCAAGCACTTCAAGTTCGTCACGCTCCACGGCTGCGGCGAGCCCCTGCTCGACAAGACCATCTTCGAGAAGGTGAAGTACATGAAGGACCTCGGCTTCAAAGGGGTCGGCTTTTCCTCCAACTGCCAGAAGCTCTCCGAGGATAAGTCCGTCAAGCTCCTCGACGCCGGCATGGACACCCTGATCGCCTCGATCGACGGCGCCACGAAGGCGACCCACGAGGGCATCCGCAAGCGGACCAATTTCGAGACCGTCGTCGGCAACGTCGAGAACTACATCCGCCTGCGCAACGAGCGCGGCGCGAAGGGCCGCGTCATCGTGCGCTTCATCCGCCAGACGGTCAACGCGCACGAGTGGCCCGCCTACAAGGCCTTCTGGGAAGCCCGCATCGACAAGAGCAAGGGCGACGCCGTCGTGAAGTTCGACGTGCACAACTGCGGCTCGCGCATCCGCGAGTACGAGAACATGAAGATCGCGGACGCGGAAGTCGTGGAGCCCTGCATCGACATGTGGGAGCGGATCATCGTGTTCTGCTCGGGCGCCTACGCGTTCTGCTCCGCCGACCAGAGCGGCTACTTCGACCTCGGCAACGCGGTCGACAAGGACCCCGTCGAGGTCTTCAACAACGAGACGTTCACGCGCTACCGCGAGCGCATGCTCGCCAACGACTGGCAGGCGCTCGACCATTGCCGCACCTGCACCATCCCCCTGTCCCGCATGAATAAGGACAAGGTGCAGGACGCCCCCGTCGCCGCGTAGACGGGACGTGCCCAGCGACAAGCGCGTTCTCCATTTAACTCCCCACCTGGGAGGCGGCGTGGGTCAGGTCCTCGGCGGAATCGCCCGCGCCTCGGCCGGGACCGGCTGGCGCCACGAGTTCATCCTTCTCGATGAGCCCGGCGAGGAGTCCCGCCGGAACATCGCGGCGTTCGGCCTCGAGGTCCACGCGCTAAACGCCTTGGCGGAACGCGCCGCGGGCGCCGACGTCGTCCAGCTCGAGTGGTGGAACCATCCGCTGCTCGGACGCTTTCTCGGGGAAACACCGCTTCCGCCGTGCCGGCTGCTCGTCTACTCCCACATCTCGGGCTTTCACCACCCGAACATCATCCCGAGGAGCATCGTCGATTACGCGGACAAGTTCGTCGCGTCGACGGCGTACACGCTGCGGGAGCTGCCGGTGCTCAAGGAGGTCGACGCGAGCAAGCTGGCCGCGGTGCACTCGTGCGCCGGCCTCGCGCGCGTTTCGGGCGTGAAGAAGGAGGCCCACGAGGGCTTCGTCGTCGGCTACGTGGGCGCCCTGGATTTCGGCAAGCTGCACCCGGACTTCGTCGCGATGACGGCCGCCGCGAAGATCACAGGCGTCCGCTTCGACGTCTACGGCGCCGGCGAGGACGCCGGAAAGCTCGCGGAGCAGGTCGGGAAAGCGGGCGTCTCCGATCGTGTCCGGTTGCGCGGCTACGCCGCGGACGTCGCCCCGGTCTACGCGGGGATGGACGTCCTCGGCTATCCGTTAAACCCGCGGCACTATGGCACGGGCGAGCAGGTGCTCATCGAGGCGATGGGCGCGGGCGTGCCGGCCGTCGTGCTCGACAACGGGCCCGAGCGTGAGCTCGTCCGCGACGGCGTCAACGGCCTGGTCGCCAAGACTCCGCGCGAGTACACAGCCGCGCTCGAGCGCCTGGCCGAAGACCCCGCCTTGCGCGAGAGGCTCGGGCGCGGCGCCAAGGAGCGCGCGAAGGCCGACTTCTCGATTGAGACGATCGTGGGCCGGTTCGAGGGCCTGTACGCGGAGCTCCTGCGCGAGCCGAAGCGCGAACGGCCGCTGGCCGGGCGCCGGTACCCCGCCTCGCCGGGCCTGGCCGCCTTCCTGAACTCGCTCGGCGACGGCGCCGGGCACTACCTAGACAGCGCCTTCTCGAACGACGCCGCGGCCGTCCAGGCGGCGGACCGCCGTATCGCCCGGGAAAACGTAAACTATACCGGCGGCGCGAAGGGGACCGTGTTCCAGTACCGGAAGTACTTCCCCGAAGACCCGGTGCTGGCCCGCTGGTGCGACATGATCCTGCGGGAAAAGAGCGTCATCTAGTTTTGGGAGACAGCATGGACGAGAAACGCAACGACCAATTCATCGAGACGATGGGCAAGGACGCGGAGCTCAAGGACCTGTCCCACAAGTGGATCAACAAGACGGCCGTCCACGAGTACGGCTACCACTTCCGGTGGATGGGGCGCCCGATCATCCAGCTCCCGCAGGACATCATCGCGATGCAGGAGCTCATCTGGGAGATCAAGCCCGACCTCATCATCGAGACCGGCATCGCCCATGGCGGCTCGCTGATCTTCTCCGCCTCCATGCTCGAGCTGATCGGCGGCGAGGGCATGGTCCTTGGCCTCGACATCGAGATCCGCAAGCACAACCTCGACGAGATCCTGAAGCACCCGATGGCGAAAAGGATCACGATGCTCGAGGGCTCGAGCATCGACCCGAAGATCGCCGACCAGGTGCGGGCGCACGCGAAGGGCAAGAAGCGCGTGCTCGTCTGCCTCGACTCGAACCACACGCACGACCACGTGCTACGAGAGCTCGAGCTGTACGCCCCGCTCGTCACGAAAGGCAGCTACTGCGTCGTCTTCGACACGATCGTCGAGGACGCGCCCGCGGGCAACCGCGAGCGGCCGTGGGGCAAGGGCAACAACCCGAAGACCGCCGTGCACGCGTATCTGAAGACCACGGATCTCTTCGAGATCGACAAGCGCATCGAGAACAAGCTCGTGCTCACCGTCTGCCCGGACGGCTACCTCAAGCGAGTCAAATGAGCGAGATCGTCCCTCACGGGGTGATGTTTCATCATTTCCACGGCGGGGCGCATCCTGCCGGGCAGGGCTCGATGTCCGCCCAGGATCTGGAGGCCATGATCGAGCACATGGGCCGGAAGAACATCATCCCCGCGCGCGAGTGGATGGAGCGCGCGATGCTCGGCCGCCTGCGCCCCGGCGAACTGTGCCTGACCTTCGACGACGGCCTGCGGTGCCAGTGGGACGTCGCGTATCCGGTCATGAAGGCGCTGGGGCTCGACGCGTTCTGGTTCGTCTACACCTCCCCGCTCGAAGGAAAGATCGAGAGCCTCGAGCTTTACCGTTACTTCCGCACGGTGAAGTATCCCGACGTCGGGGACTTCTACCGCGCCTTCGACGCCGCGGCGGCCGCAGGCCCGCACGCCAAAGCCGTCGCGGAGGCGCTCGCGGGCTTCGACCCCGCGGCCTATCTCAAGGATTTCTCGTTTTATACCGACGCGGACCGGCGCTTCCGCTTCACCCGGGACCAGACGCTCGGCCCCGCGCGCTACAACGAGGTCATGGACGCGATGATCACCGCCGCGGGCTTCTCGACCAAGGGCCTCGCCGCGAAGCTGTGGATCGACGACAAGGTCGTCAAGCGCCTGCACGCCGAGGGCCATGTGATCGGCCTGCACTCGCACACGCATCCGACCCAGCTGTGCGCGCTGCCCCCCGCCGAGCAGGAGCGCGAGTACCGTCTCAATTCGATCCACCTCGCGCGCGTCATCGGCAAGGCGCCGACGGCGATGTCGCACCCGTGCAACTCCTACGACGCCGGCACGCTCGACTTCCTGAAGGGCTTCGGCCTCGACTTCGGCTTCCGCGCGAATATGGCGATGGCCGACGCGCACGGGCCGCTCGAGCACCCGCGCGAGGACCACGCCAACGTCCTGAAGGCGATGAGGCCCTCGTGAAGATCGCGGTGTTCACGAGCAACCAGCCCCGCCACTTGGCGCTGATCGAGCGTCTGGCCAAAGTCGCCGAGGTCGTCGCGACCGTCGAGAGCAACACCGTCTTCCCGGGCGAGGTTCCCGACTTCTACGGCAAGTCCGAGGTCATGAAGGCCTATTTCACGCGCGTGATCGCGGCCGAGACGAAGGTCTTCGGCCGCCCCCGCTACCTGCCGTCGGGCGCCAAGATCATGCCGCTCAAGATGGGCGACCTCAACCGCCTCGAGCCCGCGGCGCTGGCGCCCGCGCTCGACGCGGACGCGTTCGTCGTGTTCGGCGCGAGCTACATCAAGGGCGCGCTGTGCGACGCCCTCGTTTCGCGCGGCGCCTACAACATCCACATGGGGCTTTCGCCGTACTACCGCGGCAGCGGCTGCAACTTCTGGGCGCTGTCGGACGGGAGGCCCGACCTCGTGGGCGCGACGGTCCATCTGCTGACCAAGGGCCTCGACTCCGGCCCCATGATCTTTCACGCTGTGCCCGCGGCCGTCCAAATGGACGGCTTCGAGCTCGGGATGCGCGCGGTCGAGGCCGCTCATCAGGGCCTCGCGGCGCGCCTCGCCGACGGCAGCCTGAAGGCGGCGAAGCCCGCCGTCCAGGACAAGGCCCTCGAGAAGCGCTCGTCGCGCTACGCCGATTTTACCGACGAGGCCGCCGCGGACTACCTCAAGCGCGAGATTCCCCCGGCCGAGATCGCCCGCGCGCTGAAAGCGCGCGACGAGAAGGCCCTGCTGCGCCCGTTCATCGGGAAGGAGAACTAATGGCTACGGAAGTCGCGATCGGCTGGAAGGATTTTTTCGACGTCAGCGTCTGCGCCGGCCTGCGCTATAAGCTGGACCTGATCATCGGCCGCGTCGTGCGCCAGGCCCTCGGCGTCTACGACCTGCTGCAGGAAGGCGTGCGCACCGCCCACGTCGGCGCGCTCTCCCCCGAGGCGGTCGAGAAGTACCGGCTGCTCTGCGAGAACAAGCCCGACGACTACATCGACGCCCGCCAGGTGCCGTTCACCGCTGACGAGATCGCGAACCCGACCGAATGGCAGAGCTACGGCGCCCAGCTGCTGCTCGAGACCCTCGAGGACAAGTCGCTCGGCATCCGCTCGGCGCTGAACGTCGGCGGCTACAACGACAAGCACTTCAGCTACATGGCCCGGAAGTTCCCGGAGATGAAGTTCTGCTCCGTCGACTTCATGAGCGAGGCCAAGATGACGGTCTTCAACCGCCTGCTCCCGCAGAGCCCCAACTGGACGCTCAAGAGCGGCTACGCGCTCGACCTGCTGAAGAAGGGCGAGACGGACGCAGACCTCGTGTTCTTCGCGTCGACGTCGCTCCTGTTCAACAACGAGGAGCTCGACCTCTACATCGCCGAGATGGCCAAGCGCTCGAAGGTCGTCGTGATCAACGAGGGCTGGGGCGTCGTCTCGACGGGCAACCGGCTCGGCTCTCTGCCGCTGCTGCCGAAGGTGATCCGCCCCGAGGACATCCCCGAGAACGAGCCCGTGGTGCGGTCGATGGCGGGGGTGTACTTCTTCTACGCGCACAACTACCCCGCGAAGTTCGAGAAGCACGGCTTTACGGTGCGGCTGTCGCGCATCCGGCCGAGCGGCAACCCGGGCCTGTACCTCTACCAGCTCGTCGCGGTCAAGAAGTAGGCGTCAGGACGGGTCGTAGATCTCGGCGATGAGCTTCATCGTCTCGACGGACTGATCGAGCGTGACCGACGGCGACGGGCGGCCCTGCGCCGCCGCGACGGCCGCCTCCGCCTGGGCGAGGAAGCCCGGCTTGAAGTCCTTGTCGCACGCGTGAATCTCGACGGCGACGGCCGGAGAGCCGAGCTCCTGGCGCGTCAGTTGCTCGAGCGGGCGCATCTCCCAGCGCTTGGCGCCCGCGGAGACCGCGCACGTCCACGGACCGGGCGCGCGCCACACGGCCTCGTAGAGGCCTTCGTCGCCGGAGTCGAACTCGAGGCGCGCGAGCACGAACTCGGGACGCGCGGGATCGTACTTCGCGAGGCGCTCGACGCGGACGACCTTGCCGCGTGCAAACAGGCGGAAGTAGTCGATCAGGTGGAGGGAGTTCGCATACATCCAGTTCTCGGCGATCGGCTTCGCGACGCCGGCCGCGAGGACCCTGTCCATGTTCTGCTGGTCCTGGACGCGGACGAAGCGCCGTCCCTCGGTCGCGCCGAGCTCGGCGGCGGCGGACGCGGTCGACGAGTAGAACGAGCGGTTGTGCGCGACGAGGGCGCGACGGCCGGCCTTCGCGGCCGCGGCCTGGAGCGCCCTCGACTCCTTGAGGTCGAGGCCGGCGGGCTTCTCGAACAGCACGGTCCACGGATGACGAAAGCACGCGAGGCCGATCTCGAGCATCGAGGTCTCGTTGACCGTGACGACGACGAGGTCCGCCTTCGTCTTCGCGTACAGCTCGTCCACTGAATCGCAAATGAGGGGAATCCCGCGCTCGGCCGCGAGCGCCTCGGCGCGGGAGCGCGTGCGGCTGAAGATGCCGGAGAGCTTGACGCCGGAAATCGCGGCGAAAGCCTTCGCGTGCTCCTTGGCGGTGTAGCCCGCGCCGATCAGCGCGACGGAGCAGCCGCTCATGCGAAGGTAAAGCGGCGCTCGAGCGACGCGGCCTCGTCGGACACGGCGACGGTCGCATGGCCGTTCTCGTGAGAGCGGTACGCGGCCGCGACGACGGCGACCGCGGAGCGGCCATCCTCGCCGGTCGGGACCTCACGGCCGGAGATCAGCGCCTCGAGCACGGAGCGCGACGGCGCGAGCGCGTCGGCCGGCGCGACGGGGACGACGCGCGTCGCGGACGGCATGCCGTAGCGCGTCGTGGGCAGCGCGCGGTGCTCGGCAACGCGGCCGAGGACCTCGATGCGGCCCGCGAGCTCGTCGGCGACGAGCACGCCGTGGCGGCCCGCGTAGATCACGCGCACGCCGTGGCCCTGGTCGGAGCCCATCTCCATGTACAGGCGGCGGCCCGACGGGTTCTCGACGCGGATCTGGCCCGCGCCGTCGTCGAACTGGGGCCCGCGCGGGTTCGGAACGCGGTCCTTCGAGAGCCACGCGGCGACGGTCGCCGGCTTCTCGCCGGTCAGCCAGCGGAACATCTCGAAGTAATGGGAGCCGTTCATCGCGAGGCCGAAGTTCCCGGAGACGACCGTGACGCTCGCGAGCGCGCCGATCTCGTCGGCGGCGATGAGCTCCTTGACCTTGACGTACTGCTCCATGTAGCGCATCTGGTGGTTGACGGCCAGGCGCGTCCCGCTCGCCGCGCACGCGGCGATCATCGCGTCGCACTCGGTCAGCGAGGCCGCGAGCGGCTTCTCGCACAGGACGGCCTTCGCGCCGGCCTCGGCGGCGAGGATGGTCAGGGGGCCGTGGCCCGGGGCCGTCGTCGCGACGATCACGCACTCGGGGCGGGCGGCCTTGAGCATCGCGGCGGGATCGGTGAAGCGGAGCTCCGGGGCGGCCCCGAGCTCGCCGGCCTTGGCCAGGGCCTCGGGGCGGGCGTCGCACACGCCGGCCAAGGGAAGGCCGAGCGTCTTCACGTTCTGGAGGTGGCGCAGACCCATCGCGCCGAGGCCGATCACCGCTGTCCGCATGGCTTATTGTAGAATACCAATTCCCCGACGATGAAGAAACTGCTCAAGGCCCTGCTCCCCGAGTCCGCGCGCGATTCCCTCCGAGGCGCGCGAGAGTCCCTGCTCCTGAGAAGCCTCCGCGCCGCCGTCGCCGAGCAGGGCCTGTCGAGCGCGGTTCAGCGGCACACCGAGGTGTTCCCCGAGCTGTCGCGCCAGTACACCGATCACGAGATCGACACCGAGTTCCTCCGGTACAAGGTGAGGGCCCAGCAGTCGTTCCAGGTGACGCTCGCGGCACCGGTGCTCGCCGCGCGGCCGGGGGCGACCGTCGTCGACATCGGCGACTCCTCAGGAGCGCACATCGCGGCCCTCAAGGCGATGCTCCCCGACGCCGGCCACCGCTTCCTGTCGGTCAACCTCGACGCGCAGGCCGTCGCGCGCGTGAAGGCCCGGGGCTTCGAGG
>JBBQVX010000002.1:0-82824 GCA_038211115.1 Elusimicrobiota bacterium
GTCTTCCGGACGGCGCCGGATCAGCTCGTCGAGGAACACGGCCGCCCGCTTAAGCTCTTCATTAATAGGCCGCTCGCCGAGAAGCCGCACCTGCAGGGCGACGGCGCGACGGCTTTGCGCGTCGTCGAGCGTCAGTGTGCCGGCCTTGGCCAAGAATTCCAGCGCGGACGACCGCGCCCCGGTCTCCGCCGCCGCCTCGGCGCGGGAGAGCCAGACGCCGGCGTCGAGCGGCCGCTGACGGGACAGCGTCTCGAGCGCCGCGGAGGCCCGCCGGGGGTCCTTCAAATCCAGGTAGAGTGCTGCGACGCGCCGCAGCTGGTCCGCATCGAGCCCCCGGGCCCGAGCCAAGGAATCGAGCGCCTCGTTCCGGTCGCCCATCCGCGCCGCGAGCCGGGCCCGGTCGACGCGCAGGTCCGCGTCCGCGGGAAAGCGCCGGATCAGAGCGTCGAGGAACGCGGACGCGCGCGTGAGCTCCGCGGCCGAGGCGCGCTCGGAGAGGAGACCGGCCAGGAGGGCCGCGGCGAGGCGGCTTTGAGCCTCGTCGAGCGTCTGCGTCCCGGCCCGGGCCAGGGATTGCAGAGCCGCCTCCCGCGCCCCCATCTCCGCTTCGGTCTCGGCGCGCAGGAGCCAGACGCCGGCGTCGAGCGGCCGTTTCCGGGACAGCGCCTCGAGCACCGCGGCGGCCCGCCGGAAATCCTTCAATTGGCGATAGAGGGCGATGACGAGCCGCTGCTGCTCCTCGTCGAGTTGCTGTTGCTCGGCCCGCGCCAAGGATTCGAGCGCCGTGGCGTTGCGCCGCATCTGCACGGCGAGGCGGGCCCGCTCGATGAGCAGGCTCGCGTCCGCGGGAGAGCTTCGGACGAGGCCCGCGAGAAGGATGGAGGCGCGCTCGATATTTTTCAAGCGCCAGTACAGGAGAGCGGCGTTGCGGCGCTGGCCGTCGCTCAGGGGGAGTGCTTCGCCGCGTGCCAGGAAGGCCAGGGCCTCTTCGCGCTTTCCGAGCTCGGCGGCGAATCCGGCCTGGATGAGGAGGAGGTCCGCGTCCGGCGGGGAGCGCCTGAGGACCGCCTGCATGCGCGCGTAGGCCCGGTCGTACTGCTTCAAATCTCCGTACTGCAGCGCCAGCCGCGTCTGCGCGGCCGGGCTCAGCTTCAAAGTTTCGGCCCGAGCGAGGGCCTTGAGCGCCTCGTCCCGCCGGCCGGCCCGCGCCTCGAGAAGAGCCCGCTCGAGCCAGACCGCGCTCGATTGCGGCGCGAGCTTGGCCAAGGCTTCGTTTAACGCGAGCTTTTCCTCGACCGGCCGCGAGCCCTGCAGGTTGCGGCATTTCCCGGCGAAGCCGCTGTCGAACGTGCGGAGCGCGTCGAGCGCCCGCTTCTCCTGCTCGCCCTGCGTCCCGCGCACGAGGATGTTGCGCGCCGCGTAAACGTCCTGGGCGGCCTTCAGGCGCGCGAGCGCCTCGGTTCCGCGGCCGAGGCGGAGATACGCGCAGGCCTTGAGGATGTCCGAATCGATCTGGAGGTCTTCGTGCTCGGGCGGGTTTTCCCAGGCGAGGAGGCGGGCGGGCTTACCGAGGAGCGCCTCGGCGTTGGCGTCCTGAAGCCGCAGCTCGAGATCCTCCGGCTCGAGCGCGGCGGCGCGGGAGAAATCAGCCGCGGCTCCGGCGCCGTCGCCGCGGCGAAGACGCGTTTTCCCGCGCTCGCCCAGCAGCCAGGCGTCGTCCGGGTTCGAGCGGAGCGCGTCGCTCAGCTGCTCCTCAGCGCCCCCCCCTCGTCGCGCGCGGCTCGCGAAGGACAGCAGGAGCCCATGCGTGAAGAGCGTGAGCGCCATGACGATCCCGAGCGCGCCCAGCAGGACCGCGGCCGCGAAGCGGGGCTCGGGCGCGCCCGGCGCGGGAACGTCCTGGGCGCGCGGGGCCGCGGGCAGGGAGCACGCGAGCATCGCGACCATCGGCCACAGCGGCCAAAAATAGCGCGTCTCGACCGACATGAAGCAATGAATGCCGACGTAGTACGCGCACAAGAGCGCCAGCTCCCGGTAGTCGCGCCGCTTGCGGAACACGAATACGGAGGCGGCCGCGAACAGCGCCAGCCAGGGATGGCCGGCGAACGCGTAGCGCAGCCGCAGGACGTAGGCGCGCGTAAAGCGCAGCGGATGGCGGAGCACCTCCCGACCTGCCCAGCGGAGCACGGCTGAGGTGTCCGTCATGTCGAGAGGCTCGTCGACGAGAGCGCTGTGATCGCCTTCGACGTCCTCCACGAGCCCCAGGGCTCCGGTCACGATGTTGGCGCTGGCCGCCTGCCGCTCGAAGATCACGATCCGGCGGTGGACGGTCCAGTTCATGGCGATCCAGGGCAGCAGGAAGAGGTACGGCACCAGGCAGAGAATGACGAGCTGCTTGCGGCGCTCTTTGAGCGGGAAGCGGCGCTCGAAGGCCCATTCATAGAGCGCCAGCAGCGGCGTGAAGAACGCGAGGGGCGAGCGCCAGAGCAAGGTCGCGCCGACGGCGGCCGCGAGGAGCGCGCTGCGCCGGGGCGAGGGCGCGCGCGCGCGCCAGACCAGCAGGCCCGCGGCCAGCAAGACGAGCAAGTTGTAGCCCATGTCGGGATAGAGGTTGGGGTCGAAGTCCGCGCGCGTCAGGGCGGCGCAGGCGAGCGCCGCGAGGAAGGCGCCGTAGGGATGGAGCAGGCAGCCGAGGGCGAAAAGGAGGAGGAGGAGGGCGGCGCGGTAGCCGAAGACGAGTACGGCGGTGCGCGCCGCGACGTGATGGTCGAGCCGGGCCAAGACCACCGTCGCGAGCGGCATGCGATAGGAGACGAGTTCCGCCTCGGCGCTGATGCCGTGCGTGAGAATCTCTCCCATGTGGGAATATCCGGCGAGGTTTTTTTCCGGCGGCTTGCCCGCGGCCGGGCCTAAAATCATGGAAGCTCGCAGGAGCGCGAAGAGCAGGCACGCCGCGCCGGCCGCGCGCCGCAGCGGCTTCATCGCGGAGCCTTCGCGAGGATCTTATACAGGTTCCCCACGCGCAGCCTAAAGGCGGCCGTTTTCCGATACTCGCCAAACCGCGCGGCGCGCACCGCGTCGGACGACGAATCGATCTGCCCCGCGAAGCCCTCGCGCAGCAATTGGAAGCCGCCGTCCGTGTCGCGCAGCAACTCTCCCGCCCGCTTGCGCTCGGCCCGACTCATGCCGCGCGCGATCTCGGTCAGCGCGAAGACGGACTCGCTCAGGCGCTGCGGCTCGTTCTCGGTGAGGACGGAGTAGCCGAGGCCCGCGAACAGCTCGGGTTTCATGTCGTTCGGTACGAAGAGGTACACGCTCACGTCCGCGCGCCGGGCGATGCCGATGACCTGCCCCGGCCCGAACGCGCTCATGACTTCTTCCGGGGTCGCGGACCACAGCCGTTGAAGATCGGCGCGCACGAACTCGTCGTCGACGATCGCGCCCAGCACGTAGAGCGGAACGCCGTGCTCCGCGCGCCGCGAAACGAAGGAATGGATGGCCGACAGCGCCTCCGCTTTCGGATGGGCGAGGAAGTAGTAGTCGAGAGACTCGCGCGGACGGTTGCCGAACACCGGCAGGTACGCCTTGAGGTTCGAGTCCGTGAGGCCGTCGACCACCACGTACGAGCTCGGCACCGTGTGCGATTTGAGGAACATCGCCCGGTCGTACGAGGCGTTATTGGCGAGGAGGCTCTGCGGAAGAAGCCCCTCGCGCAGGTTCCAGAGGCCGAGCAGCGCCGCCAAAACCCCGAGAACGAGAGGCGCGCGACGACGCAGCGACGGAGAGGAAAGCCGCGGCCCGGACGCCGCCGCCAGGACCGCGAGGAGGCACGCCGAAGGCAGGGGCGCGAAGAACAGCCCCCCGAACCACAGCGCGTTCAGAAGGACGCACCCCGCCCACGCGAGGACCAGGACCTCGACGAGCGCGCGGCGCTTGAGGTCGAGCGCCGACCACGCTCCGGACAATGCGCCCGCGGCCGTCAGCCATAGCACGAGGCCCACAGGGGCCGCCGCGTGCTCCGGGAGGGCGATCAGCGCGCGCCCCGCCTCCGTCCACGCCGCGAGCACGCGAAGAGGAAGCGAGACTCCGCCCCTGCCCCACAGCGTCGCGCCGAGGCCGGAGAGAGCGCCGTGATGCTCGAGCGCCGAGCCGACGAACGCGGAGAGCCCCCCCGAGCCGAAGGCCAGCGCGTACGGAACGAGGATGAGGGAGGCGGAAAAGAGCGCGCAGGCCGTCAGGAGCCCGGGGCGGCGCGGGAACGCGAGCCAGAACGCCGCGCCGACGGCCGGAGCCAGTCCGAGAGCCGCCGCGTGGAAGAGGACCGCGAGCGAGAACACCGAGGCGAGCCCGAACGCGCGGGAAAGCGTCGGGGCCTCGAAAAGGCGCGCGCACGCGCGCAAGGTCCACAGCCCGCCGACGGCGAGCAGCATGTACGTCTGCCCCTCGGTCGCGCGCGTGCCGTAGGCCCAGGACGCGGCGAGCAGGGCCGCGAATCCGACGGCGAGGGCGTCGTCGACGAAGCGGCGCAGGAGATCGCGGAACATCCACAGCCCGAGCGCCCCCGCCAGCGCGTTGACGATCTGGATCAGGCGGTAGGCGCCCACGGAGGCGCCGAGGCGGTCACGCAGGAGCTGGAACGCGGGGTTGAAGAGGAAATGGCGCGGGTTGAACAGCTCGGAGCGCCATTCGGCCGCCGCGCGCTCGATGATGCTCGAGAACATCACTCCGTCGAGGACGTACGTCTTGTCGGGAAGCGAGAGCCAGAGCGCCGGGAAAGCCGTAGTGAGGAGAAGTGCCGCGATCAGCGACGGGCGGCGTGCCGGAGTGAGCATGCGCTCACGCTAGCATTTCGCGCATTTTCCCTTCTACGCCAACAGGCGCCGGCTGGCTTCTGAACCCGGGTAGCGCTTATGCTCGATCCGGTAGTAGGCCTGAATCAAATCGTTTTCCAAGCCGATGTCTTGACGGATGTCGCGCAGCTTCCAGTCGAGATAGCGGTCGTAATCGACCTTGTCCAAGGGACGGCAATTGGAAATGAAGCCGAGCTTGGTCGCGTCCTTGAAAACGCGGATCGCTTCGTCGTCGAACCGGTACATGTTCGGGTAGAGGTGCTTCGACAGGAGCGCGTAGAGGTTTTCCTCCATCGTGGTGGTCAGGTCCGTGCTGCCCATCGTGAATCCGACCACGAACGCCTCGTCCTTCGGCAGCAAGCCCCGGCCGAGCAGGATGTGAATGCAGTCGTGCGTGGCCAGATCGACCGCGCCGTGGAATAATTCGAACCCCGGGATCTTGTAGCGCGGATTCTCGACCAGCTGGATCATGAGCGGGATGTCTTCCTGCTTCGCACCCGATCGGACGAGGTGCTCCTTCGCCTCACGCAGCGTGATTTGGTCCCGCGACAAGGGGATGTGCCAGCTTTTCATAGCATCCGGGCATACTGTAGGCCCGTCCCCGGAATAATGCAAGCCTCCGGTTAGGCGCGGGAGAGCACGTCGACCAGCGCGCGCGCGAGGCGGCGGCGCTCCACCATGTCGTTCCAGCGCAGGTCGGCGATCCGGCCGCCGTCCTCGTCGTCGTAGGCGTGGTGCACGCGCGCGGGAATGGTCAGCTTCTCCCCGCCCAGCTCGAACCGGACGAGCACCGTCTCGCCCTTGGCGAGCCGCGCCGCCGTCGAGAGCTCGGCGCCGCCCGCGGTGAGCTCGAGCAGGCGGCCCCAGGAGTCCTGTCGCGCGGACGCGCCGGGAAAGCGGAGGAGCGCCGGGATCAGGCGGGGCGCGCGCTTCACTGAACCTCCCGCTGATGCCGGACGAGCCGCGCCGGGGACTTGCCGTCCTTGGCCTCGCCGACGGTCCAGAAGCGGGAGCCGTCCCAGGCCGCGCCGACGGGGATGTAGGTCCCCTCCGCGTACTCGGGCAACGGGATCGCCTCGACGACGTCGTCGGGGCGCTCGAGGCCGTGGCGCAGGAGGCGACGATCGGCGGCGTCGAGCGACCAGAGCGTCTTGCCGTCGAAGAGCAGGCCGGCCGCCTTCACGCCGCGCCACTTGAAGGTCTCGAGGACGCTGAGCTCACGGTCGACGAGATGCTTGCGCAGGACTTTCGCGCGGCCGTCGAGCGTCCAGAGGTAGAGGCCGTCGAAGGCGAGGCCCGCCGAGTTCGGCGCGGCCTTCGGGTAGCGCGCGAGCGGCGTCATCTTGTCGTCGCGCATGCGGCGGATGATCGTGCCGTCGGCCGACACGGTCCACATCGCCTCGGCGGTGAAGGCCGCGGCGACGGGCGTCTCCGCCGTCAGGTGGCGGACGATCTGGACGTTGCTGTCGACGGTGGAAAGCGCGTAGAAGGACTGGGTGAACCACTCGACGAGCCACATCGACTTGCCGTCGAAGGCGAGGCCGGCCGGGTGGCGAACCGGCAGCTCCCAGCGGTCGACGCGCGCGGCCTCGGCGGCGCGGTTGCGCTCCACGCGCTTGAGCGAGGCGACGCCGAGCCCGGCGGCCAGGAAGACGGCGACCGAGAGCGCGTACAGGACGTGCGGACGGCTGCGGGGCGCTGTGCCGGCGGGGGCCAGCGCGGTGCCCTGATAGCGCAGGCCCTTGGAGACGGAGGACTTCAGGTCCTCGGGCGTCCACGGCGGTGCGACGACCTCGGCGGCGCCGACGCGCATCAGCGCCACGGCGCGGGTCGCGTCGCGCGTCTTCAGCGCCACGACGACGGGCAGCAGCGGGAACGCGCGGATCAGCTCGCGGGTGAGGCTCTCGGCGTCGGCGCCGCCGCCGTCGACGAGGAGGAAGCCCGCGGCCTTGCGCTCGCGCGCGAACTCGAGCGCCTCGTCGAGGCGTCCGGCGCCCGACACCTGGTGGCCGAGCTCGCCGAGCATGAGCCCGAGAAGCTCCCGGTCGGCGGCCTCTTTCGCGAGTACGCCGATGGCGGCCATGTCAGTTGCCGCCCGGCGCGGGGATCACGAGCGTGGCGCCCTCGGCCGGAAGGCCGCGCTCGACCTTTTCCCGGTTCGCGTCGTAGATTTTTTCCCACTGGTTGGGATCGCCGTAGTATTCCTTGGCCATCGTGCGCAAAGTGTCGCCGGCCTTCACGACGTGGCGCTTGGGCCACGCGGGCGGGAGTATTTTTTTGCGCGCCTTCGGCGGCGCCGCGGGCTTCGGGCGGCCGACCAGGCCGGCGGCCTTTTCGGCGGCGCGGTACTGGAGCTCCTCGTTGCGCTTGAGAAGCGCGCGGTAGTCGTCCTGCGCCTCGGCGACGCGCTTCTCGAGCACGCGCAGCTGGCTTTCCGCGGTCGCCTTGTTGCTCTCGGCGGTGCCGGCCTGCTGGGACATCGTCTTCTGCTTCTGCTCGAGGCTCGAGAGATCCAGGCGCAGGGCCTCGGCGTCGGCCGCCGCCCGGCCGACGAACTGGCCGGTGTAGGACGGCGCGCCGAAGCGGTAGCTGAAAGTGGCCTGGTAGCCGCCGGCCGCGCGGTTGAGGCCGGTGGTCGGCAGGGACATCGCCACGTCGAGGATCATCGGGGAGAAGTTCAGGCCGACGCCGAAGGAGATCGTGCTGATGCCGTCGAGGGACAGCCCCTTGCCGGCGCGCACGCGCAGCAGGCCCTGCTGGAAGGAGGCCTCGATACCCGGATAAAATTCGGCGAGGCCTCCGCGCACGCGGAAGTCGCCGGCGAGCGTGACCCGGCGCTCCCAGGTGTACGCCGTCGCGAGCGTGATGCCCGGGCGCGGATAGGCGAGCGCGGTGACGAAGTCGCTGAAGACGAGGCCCGCCGAGAGGCCCATGTTCGAGCGGGCGATCACGCCGGCGTCAAAGCCGAGGCCGAACTTGCTCTTGCTCCCGTCGCCGGCATCGGAGTTGACGATCTTGACGTTGGCGCCGAGCTTGAGCGGCTTCGAAAGCGGGATGTCGCGGACCTTGAGTTCCTGGCTGTAGTTGAAGAGCAGGGAGTCGATGTCGCCGCCGTTGCGCTGGCGCTCGAGGTAGTAGGCGGCGCCGATCGTCGCCGTGTTGATCGGCTCGTAGGGCCGGAGATAGGCTCCGGCCGCGAAGGAGAGCGGACCACGCGGGGAGAGCATGCGGCCCAAGGTGCCGGCGCCCTGCACGTAGGGGGTGTTCGCCGAGCCAGCGGGGTTATAAAAAAGCCCGAACGCGTCGTCGGCGATCGCCGAATACGCGGTACCCATGCCCATCGCCCGCGCGCCGGGCTGAACGTCGTTAAAAGCGACCGCCCCGGCGTTCGGGGCGGCCAGCGCGAGGGCGAGGAGGAGCGCAGTAGCCCTTCTCGTCATCGTGCGAATTATAGCTGTAGCCTATTACGGAATTGAGTATGGCGCGGCTTGACAGGAGGGGCGCGCGCGGACATAATGAAACGATGAGCGACGAGCCCCGGACGCACACGAGCCGGTTCGGCGCGATCCTGGTGGCGCTGGCCATCGCGGGCTCGGCGATCGGCGTCGTGGCGTGGCAGTTAAACTCCAACAAGAGCGCCGGCCTCGACACCTCCGGCTTCGACGTGAGCACGGCGCCCGAGTCCGCCCCGCGGCCCCGTCCCGTCCCCGCGGCCCCCGCGGCACCAGCGGCCACGGCGGCGCCGCAGTCGGGCCTCGGCATGACGCAGAAGGAGGAGGATATGAGCGTCGCCGGATCGGCGCCCCCCGTAAAGAGCGCGGGCTACGCCGGTTCGACGGCGAACCCCACCGACCCGAGGCAGGCGGCCGCCCTCGACGTGAGGGAGGCCGCGATCGCGAGCGAGGGCTTCGCGAAGTCGTTCATCCGGCGCATGGAGGCGAAGCACCCTTCGATCACCCAATACGGAAAGGACTGGGCCGCCTCGCCCGAACTGAGCGCACTGCGCGACCAGTACTGGAAGGACCGCGATCCGCTGAAGTTCGCGTACGGCCTCGCGAAGTCCGGGGATTTCCCCAAGCTGATCAAGAAGTATGCGAACGACCCCGGCGTACGCGACGTCATCACGTCGGGGATCAAGGAGGCGCCGCCGAACCTCGTCGGCTCGATCGGCAGCCTCGCCCAGAACGATGGCGTGGTGAAGAACCTCGTGACGTCGATCATCACGGGCGCGGGGCTGCCGGTGAGCATCTTCGGCGCCTTCATGACCGGCGCCGACGCCAAGGCGCCCGACCCGAATCAGGCCGTGAAGGACATCCTCAACTCCGGCGAGGTGAAGAAGGCGATGCCGGTGTCTCTCGACCGGAAGCGCTGAGGGCCTCCCGCAGGCGCCGCGACACCCAGCGCGGCAGCCACACGAGATGGAGGATGGCGGTGTAGTGGCCCAGCGGCAGCCATACCTGGCTCGAGTCCGGGAAAGCTTCCTTGAGGCTCAGCGCGTTGGCGCGCGGGATGACCGTGTCGGAGTTCACGTTGATCAAGAGCGCCTTCTTGCCCGCGTTCTCCGCCTTGTAGTCGAGCGGGTCGAGGCCGACCCAGGCGGCCCGCAGCTCCTCGGGCTTGAGACCCATCTTCCGGGCGAACGGGCCGCTCAGCGAGCCGTTGATCGCGATGCTCGGGAAGTCGGCGCCGCCCATCACGAACACCGCGGCGGCGGGCCGCGAGTCGACGGACCAGGTCACCGCGCCGACGATCGCGCCGAGGCTGATCCCGAACAGCGCGACGCGCCCGGGCTCCACCTCGGGGCGCGCCGACAGCACGCCGAGCGCGCGGCGCGCGTCCGACACGGACTGGCGGAAATTGAGCGCGAGCCGGCGGGTCGAGCGCGCGAGAAAGACCTGGCCGCTCGGCATCGACGGGTGCGGCCGGCGGTGGAACTGCGTCGGCATCTCGATCCACATCACGACGAGGCCGTCGCGCACGAAGCGGTCCACGAACTTCGTCTCGATCCAGACGTTCGGCGCGGCCATGACGGGGAGGACCAGCACGGCGGGAGCGCGCCTGTCCTTCGCCGCGTCCGGCACGGAGAGATGCGCCCAGACCGTGTCGTTGGCGGGCCACGGGCTCTTGGCCGCCGAAGGGAACTTGAGCAGATAGTCGGTCCGGCCCGGAGCGGTGCTCGTCTCGACGATCTCGACCTTGAAGTCCGTCTTCGGCGCCTCGAGCGGCGCGGCGGCGCACGCCGTCGCCAGGAGCAGCGGCAGAAGCATCAGAACCCCATGACCAGGGACAGCGCGCTCTGGTAGATGTCGTTGAGGCCGAGCGAGGTCGGGCTGCGGACCGTCGCCGAGCCCATCTCCCAGTACGAGTACTCGAACTTCGCCGCGAAGTGCTCGGCCAGTTGCCAGTGGGCGCCGGCGGTGTACTTGCGGATGCGGCGCGTGACGAACGGCGCTCCTGGGCGGTAGGCGGTCATCGACTCGAAGGTCGTGGTCCCGTCGTTGTAGTTGAGCAGGAAGTCGAGCAGCGGCCCGCGGCGGTACATCTCGTTGTACACGAGCACGCCGGTCAGGCGCTTGCCGTACGGCGGCCGGCGCATCAGCGGGAAGGAGCCCTGGATGAAGTAGCCGTACAGGTGCTCGACCTGGCGCGTGTGCGTGACCGGCGCCACGAGCACGGGCGCGGCCGGCGTGGACCCCGGCGCGAGCAGCGGGGTCAGGAAATGGTTCTTGCTGTACATCGCCTCGCCGGACAGGCTGACGCCGCGATACTCGAAGGACCAGTCCGCGCTCCACATGTCGTAGTTGAGATAGCCCTCGAGGTCGTAGTTGCCGCCCATGCCGGACAGCCCGAGGTGCGTGCCGGTGAGGTCGGCCGCCTGCTCGGGCACGGGCCAGGGCAGGCGCAGGTCGCCGAGCGCGAAGACGATACGGCCGCCCATCGTCTTCGCGTTGTTGTTGTCGGCGAGGTTGTTGTTGTCGTGGCCGAAATCGGGCGAAACGCCGTTGGTGCCGGGGCCCGGGATGCCGAGGTTCGACGGGTTGGGAAAGGTGCGCAGGCGGTTCTTCGACTCGCTGATCCCGTTGATCAGGAACAAGGTGACCTCGCTCGGGACCAGCGGGTGCACGCGCACCGGGTACCAGCTCCAGCGGATGCCGACGTCGCTGTAACCGTAGCTGACCGGCGGGCGCGGCGAATTGGGACGCACGACGAGATCGAGGCTGTCCGGCGAAGCGTATAAAAGCGGGCGGGTTACCGCCAGGTACTGGTCCGGCCGGTACAGCTCGTTGTAACGCCCGAACGGGACCATGAATTTGCCGAGCTGGAATTTGAGGCGGCGGAAGCCGTCGTACTCGACGTAGGCCTGGCTCAGGCGCGGCGCGCCCCGGCCCGCCGTCGGCAGGTTCCACTCGATGAGCACCGGCACGTCCTGCGTGACGGGGCCGGCCGCGCCGAGGTACATGTCGGCCAGATAGACCTGGTTCTGGATCTGGGTCTCGAACCCGGGCTCGCGGGGGCCGACGTTGCGCCAATTAAGGGAGGCGGCCCCGAACAGCTTCACTTTCGAGAGCCGTTCGAGCACGGTCGTCAGCGCCGGATTGATGGGCGAGGGCGCGGGCGCGGACGAGAGAACGGGAACGGTCGCGCTCTCCTCGGCCCGGACGGGCGCGACGGCGGCCAGAACGAGCAGGCCGAGCGCAATTTGACAAGAAATGGACGATGATGTACGATGCTTCACGCTGGATGAGTATAATGCCTTTTTCAGCGATGCGCCACGCACCGTAAAGGGAGAACCTTAAATGACCCATATCATCGTCGAAGGCTGTCTGGGCGAAGTTTACGCCGCGTGCGTCGATGTCTGCCCCGTCGAATGCATCCACCCCGGTCCGTACAAAGGCGAAGCCTTCATGATCATCAACCCCGAGGTCTGCATCGACTGCGGCGTGTGCCTCCCCGAGTGCCCGATCGGCGCGATCAAGGGCTCGGCCGACGAGGATCCCGCTTGGGCGAAGATCAACGCCGACCTGACCCCCACCTTCAAGGACAACCCCAAGGTGACGCCGCGCGCTCCCAACGATCCCCCCCACAAGCCGACGAACAAGCTCGTCAAGTAAGATTGGCGTCGAATGAAAAAGCCGGGCGGCCGCTCTGGTCGCCCGGTTTTTTCTTTATACTGTTCTCGGTCTCCGCGCAAGCCATGAACCACACCGTCCTCCACCGCACGCAGCTCGACGCCGCCGGGGCCCGCGCCATCGGCCTCGAGCGCCTGTCCCTGCAGGACGGACTGTTCCGGACGAAGGCCGCGACCGCGACGCTCGAGTCGCGCGACATCGACTCGCCGTTTCCGTTCGACGACCTCGTCGGCTCCTTGAACGCGGAAGTACCCGCCGGCGGCGAGATCGAGCTCAGCGTGAAAGTCCGCCTCGAGGCTGGTTGGAGCGAGTGGTTCGCGCTGGGCACGCTCGGCTCCGGCGGCTGGACCTCGCCGGCGAGCATCCCGGCGGCCGAAGGCGGCGCCGTGGATGTGGACACGCTGAAGCTCGTGAAGAAGGCCTTCGCGTTCCGCTACCGCCTCAAGTTCAAGGCCGGCAAGAAGGCCGTGCGGCTGCGCTCCGTCGCGATCGCGGTGTCCGACGCCGAGTCCCCGGCGGAGCCGCCCGCGTTCTCGACCGGGCCGTGGGTGCGGGACTTGGCACTCTCCCCCCTCTCGCAGGGCGACGCGCAGGAAAAATACAAGCACGACATCTGCTCGCCGACCTCGCTCGCGATGGTCCTCGCGCACTGGGGCTTCGAGAAGGACATCGAGCACGTGGCGCTCGCGGCGCAGGACCGCGGCTCCCAGCTGTTCGGCAACTGGCCCGCCAACGTCGCGTACGCGGGGTCGCTCGGGCTCGAGGGCCACGTCGCCCGCCTCGAGTCGCTGGCCGACGCCGAAGCGGAAATAGCGCAGGGCCGCCCGGTCATCGTCAGCGTGACCTTCGCCGAAGGCGAGCTGCCGAACGCCCCGATCAAGCGCACGCGCGGCCACGTCATGGTGATCGGCGGCTTCACGGCCGAGGGCGACGTCATCGCCTACGATCCCGCGGGCAAGGGCAAGGACCAGGTGCGGCGCATCTACGCGCGGGCCGCATTCCATAACGTGTGGCGCCGGCACAAGCGCGGCCTCGCGTACCTCATCGGCCCGACTTTCCCGCGCACGTTCACGATCGGCGCGCCCGTCGCCGATCTGTGGAAGAAGCCGGTCCGCCGGACCGGCGTGAAGCTCGACGACGACGCGCACCTCTCCCAAATCCTGTACGGCGAGACCGTGACCGCGCTCGAGGCGAAGGGCGACTGGGTGCGCGTGCGCGCCGAGGAGCAGGAGAGCTTCCTGCCCGCCGGCGCGTGGCAGGGCTATCCGGGCTGGACCCCGGCCGACACCCTCGTGTCCGCGCCGCCGCCGAAGACCGGCCCGATCGTGCGCGTGCGCCAGGCCCTCCTCCAGCGCGGCGACGACCTGCTGACGCTGTCCGTGGGCACGCGGCTCTCGCGCGTCTCGGAAGCCGGCCCCGCGTCCGTCGTCCGCCTGCTCGACGGCACGCTCGCCGAAATTCCCTCCGACTCGCTCTACACGGCGCCCTCCCGGCCGACCGCCGCCTCGCGCGCCGAGATCATCCGGACCGCCGAGCTGTTTCTCGGGACCAGCTACTACTGGGGCGGGCGCTCCGGCGTCCAGCTCGATCCGAAGGTCGGCGTCGACTGCTCGGGCCTCGTGAGCCTGGCCTACCGCATCCACGGCCGCGACGTGCCCCGCGACTCGCACGAGCAGAAGCTGCACGCGCGCGCCGTGCGCCGCGCGGAGCTCGACAGCGGCGACCTGGTCTTCCTGACCGACGACGAGACGAGCGACATCATCACGCACGTCATGATCTTCACCGGCGGCGACGGCCTCATCGAGAGCCGCAAGTCCTCCGGCCGCGTGCTGCGGACCACGTTCCTCGAACGCTTCGGCCAGGCCCTGACGTCCATCGAGTCCGGCGACGCGGTGACCGATATCTCCTTCGCGCGGCCGCGGCGCCGTCGCGTCTTCTTCGGCTCTTATTTCTAGATGACGAAGCCCCTCATCCACTTCACCGGCATCGGCGGGGCGGGCATGAGCGCGCTGGCCCAGATCCACGCGATGGACGGAGGCCCGGCCACGGGCTCCGACCGCGATTTCGACCGCGGCCGCGGCGTCGCGCTGCGCGCCAAGCTCGAGTCGCTGGGCGTGCGCCTTTTCCCGCAGGACGGAAGCGCCGTCACGAAGGCGACGGAGCTCGTGGTGCTATCGACCGCGATCGAGACCGCCAATCCGGAGATCGCTGCGGCCAAGGAGCTGGGCGTGCCGCTCATGCACCGCTCCGAGTTTCTCGCCCGACACGTTTTAGAGATGCGCACGATCGCCGTCACGGGGACCAGCGGCAAGTCCACGGTCGTCGCGATGATCTTCGAGATCCTCGAGGCCGCGGGGCGCGGGCCCTCGGTCATCACCGGCGGCAGCCTCATCGCGCTGCAGAAGCGGGGCCTCACCGGCAACGCCTGGCGCGGCAAATCGAACCTGCTCGTCGTCGAGGCCGACGAGAGCGACGGCTCGCTCGTCAACTACAAGCCGGCCGTCGGCGTGTTCCTCAACCTGACGAAAGATCATCTGGAAGTCTCCGCCCTGCGCGAGATTTTCCTCAAGTTCCGGAGCAACGTCGCGACCGCGCTCGTGGACTCCGACGATCCCGCGCTGGCCGACATGCGCGCCGACTCGACGTTCGGGCTCGAGTCGGGCTCCGTGCGCGCGGAGGACATCACGCTCAGCGCCGGCGGCTCGCGCTTCCGGGTGAAGGAGACCGCGTTCGAGCTCCCGGTCCCCGGGCGCTTCAACGTCGCCAACGCCGCGGCCGCGATTGCCGCGTGCGTCAACGAGGGCGTAAGCCTCGCCGACTGCAGCCGGGGGCTGGCCGCGTTCCAAGGCGTCGCGCGTCGCTTCCAGAGCCTGGGAACCGCGCGCGGCGTGGAGGTCGTGGACGACTTCGCGCACAATCCCGCGAAGATCGCCGCGACCCTGACCGCGGCGCGCCTGCGCGGCCGACGGACCTTGGCCGTCTATCAGCCGCACGGCTTCGCGCCGACGCGCCACCTCAAGAACGAGCTCATCGCGGCGTTCGCGGAGGGCCTGCGCCCCGACGACCGTCTCTGGCTTCCGGACATTTATTACGTCGGCGGCACCGCGAGCAAGGACATCTCTTCGGCCGACGTCGTCGGCCCTCTGCGCGCCAAGGGCCTGAACGCGTATCACGTGCCCGACCGCGCCGAGATCGCCGCCGCGGTGGCGGCGGAGGCGCGCGAGGGCGACCTCGTGATCGTGATGGGCGCGCGCGATCCGTCGCTGTCGGATTTCGCCCGCGAAATTCTGACGGTCCTGCAAGCCAAGTAGGCCCATTTTGCGCGGAGCCCCGGGACCTTCGGCCCAGGCCAAACGCCTGCGTTCCTCTATACTGAAGGTCGGATGAAGCTCCCGGCCCTACTCGCCGCCTTCCTGCTGGCCTCGTCGGCCTCCGCGCAGACGCGCGCGGCCGCGACGGCGGTACTGCCCGGAACGGGCGTCGCGGTTCCGGCTTTCGGTCTCGCTCCGGTCCCGAATATGTTCGCGGGCCTCGCGCTGACGCCCGCGCCGGGCTCCCCCCTCTCGTTGACGGCCGCCGTTCCGGTCCCGATGCCGCTTCTCGTTCCTTCCGCGCTCCGGATCATTCCTCCGGCCGCCTCGACGCCGGCTCCGCTCAAGGTCGCCGCCCTGACCGGCGACGTCGAGAAGATCGTCGCGGGGCTCGGCGACAAGCCGTCCGGCGACGCCTCGCTGACGGCGGGCCGCGACATCGAAGCCCTGCTGACCGGCGCCGCGCTCTCCGCGCCGTCCGTCGCGGACGAGACCGCGACGCCCGCGGAGTTGACCCACGTGACCGGCGCGTCGGCGTCGCTCGCCGCGCGCGCCGATGACCTCGGCGCGGCGAAGGGGCTCAAAGCCGGAACGATGAGCGGCTCCGACTTTCTCGGGCTCCTCGAGGAAGCCGCCCGCACCTCCCCGCCCGCGCCGACGCCCGCCGCCGCCGAGGCCGCGCTCGAGGTTTCGCGGCAGGTCGTCCGCTTCGCGCGCGCGCTGATCCCCGCGGGAAAGCCGCTCGCCGAAAGCCTGAGCCGTGCCCTCGCCGTGTGGCAGGTGTTCGACCAGGAGATGGCGATCGCCGCGTCGAAAGGCACGCTCGAGGCGATCGTCGCCGACGCGAAGCTCTTCGCCTCGCAGGTCGAGGACTCCGTGGCGCCGGCGCTCGCCCCCGCCCCCGCGCGCACGCTCGAGACGGCGACGCCGGCGGTCAACGAGCACCCGGAGGACCCGAACGGCCTCAAGACGATCACCGAGCCCGGCAGCGTCTTCGGCTGGCAGCCCATCGCGCAGTCCCCGGGCCACGGCCTGCCCATGGTCGACGCCCTGATACGGCGCGTCCTCGCGGAGAAGAAGAGCGGCTACCCCGAGGGCTTCACGCTTCCCGGCTCGGCGCAGCCCGAGGCCGCCCGCGTCCATTTCTACGGCGAGCGCCACACCGACGGGCAGCTGATCTCCGCCAACATGAAGCGGCTCGTGTCGGACGCCCGCACGGGCAAGCCGATGATCGTCCTCGTCGAGAGCTACGTCGGCTGGACGCTGCGCGGCTGGTCGGCGGTCAAGTATCTCGCCGACCGCGGCCTCGATCCCGACGCGCTCATCGAAAAAGGGGTCGCGATCGCCGATCTCGAGGTGCGCGGCTGGGATTCCCCGGACCACTACCAGGCGTCGCAGCACCCGATGCTCCAGCA
Organism: Elusimicrobiota bacterium; assembly: GCA_038211115.1. Lineage (GTDB taxonomy): Bacteria > Elusimicrobiota > Elusimicrobia > UBA1565 > UBA9628 > GWA2-66-18. The sequence goes on from JBBQVX010000002.1 coordinate 16,707, forward strand.
CCACATGGACCTCCTCGAGCTCAACCGCCTCGCCCACGGCACGGAACGCGGCTGGCGCTACTACCGGGACTTCGCGCGCGCCGCGCTGACCGCGTGGCGGAGCTACCGGGAGGTCTGGCGCGTCGCCATCGTCGCGCGCAACGGCGACCTCGACCGCGCCGTCGCGAAAGCCGCGGCGGAAGCCGACGAGACCGGCGCCACCGTGCACGTGATCGCGGGCACCGACCACCTGATGCAGAACCCCCGCGTGGCCGGCCTGCCGCTGATCGGGCGCCTCACGCTTCGCCGCTCGCTGCGCGCGGCGCTCGGCGGCCGCCCGTTCCGGGCGAGCCCGCCGCCGAACACGCAGGGCTAGGGCGGACCCCTCCGCCCGGCGCGCCGCAAAGTTGGTAGAATTCCGGCCCTGAATCGAGCGCTCGCGGCCGCGTTACTCCTGTTGTCGGCGCTTCCCGCCGCCGCCCGCACCCGGCACAAGCCCAAGATCGAGGAAGCCGCCGAGGAGCCCAGGGTCGCCGCCGCGCCTCCGCTGTACCCGGCGCGCTCGACCGAGCCGATCGTCTTCGTCTGGCCGCCCGAGAACATGCCCCTCGCGGCCGAATCCGAGTTCGTCTTCGGCTCGGTCTCCCCCGCGACCGCCCATTTCACGATCAACGGGACCACGGTCGACGTCCACCAAAGCGGCGCCTTCTTCGCGTGGCTGCCGATCTCCGCCGGCACGTTCACGTTCCACGGCGAGCTGAGCCTGTCGTCGGGAACGGCGACGGCGGACCGCCATATCGTCGTGCCCGGCCCGAGCCCCGCGCTCCCCGGAAAGCTCGCGATCGACCCCGGCTCGCTCTCCCCCAAAGGCGACCTCGAGCTGCGCGGCGGCGACCTCCTGACCGTCCGCATGAAGGGCACGCCCGGCAAGACCGCGCGCTACCGGCTGGGCAAGGAAGACTGGCAGCCGATGCGCGCCGTCAACCCGGCGCTCGGGACCTACGAGGCGATGCGCCTCATCGCGCCCGGCGCGGAGCTCGAGTCGAGCGTCGTCGAATACGAGCTCGTCCAGGGCTGGTCGTCGGTCAAGGCCAAGGGCACGGCGAAAGTCTCCGCGACCGCGAAGCCCTACGCGGTCGCGACGGTGAAAGCGAGCACGGCCGGCTTCACGAGCGTGAAGACGGGCCCCGCGAACGGCTTTCTGATGTTCCCCCTTCCGGGCACGCGCCTGCCGGTGACGGGACGCGACGGAAGCTCGCTGCGCGTGCGCCTGTCCGATTCCCTGTCGGGCTGGATCGAGTCAAAAGACGTCGAGGTCTCGACTTCCGCCGCGCCGCCGCACGCGGTGACGGGCACGATCGGCGCCGCGAAGACCGACCTCGGCGCGACGGTGAAGATCAGCCTGTCGGAGAAGGCCGCCTTCGACGTCGAGCCGTCCGCCGGGCTCGACGCCCTGACCGTGCGCCTGTACAACACGACCGGCCACACGAACTGGATGATCAACGACGCGCCCGAGTTCATCCAGGAGGTCCGCTGGCGCCAGGAGGCGACCGACGTCGTCGCGGTGACCATCGTGCTGAAGCCCTCCGAGCCGCTGTGGGGCTGGTGGCCGTCGTACGAGGGCGCCTCCCTGCGCCTCGAGCTCCGGCGCGTCCCGAAGATCTCGGAGCATCGCCCCTTGTCGGGGATCAAGGTCATGCTCGATCCCGGCCACATGCCGTCGGCCACGGGCGCCACGGGCCCGCTCGGAACGCGCGAGATGGACGCGAACTACGCGATCGCGGTCGCGGCGAAGGCCCGCCTCGAGCGCGCGGGCGCCGTCGTCCTGATGACGCGCGAGGGGCCCCAGCACGAGGTCTCGCTCACCGACCGGCCGAAGCAGGCCGTGGAGCGCGGCGCGGACGTCTTCGTGAGCCTGCATAACAACGCGCTGCCCGACGGCGAGAATCCCTTCGGCAAGCCGCGAGGCTTCACCGTCTTCTACTATCACCCGCAGAGCCTCGAGCTCGGACGCGCCGTGCACGCAGGCTATCGCGGACGGGTCAAACTCGCCGACGAGGGAATGCGCTGGGGCAACCTGCTGGTCGCCCGGCAGAGCGCGATGCCCGCGATCCTCGTGGAGAACGCTTATATGATCTTCCCCGACCAGGAAGCGATGCTCAACGACGCGGCGTTCCGGGACGAACTCGCCAAGGCCCTGACGACGGGCCTCGAGAAATTCCTCGCGTCCGTCCGGAGGAAACCTTGATCGCCCCCGGCGCCGGCGCCCTGCCCGCTCTCGTCGATCTCCTGCAGTTCCTGTCCTCCGCGAAAGAGGCCGAGGAAGATCAGGTCTGGGCGCGCGTCCTCGACAAGCTCGCCGCCGCCCTCGACTGCGAGGCCGCGACCTATTTCGTCTTCCTGCCCAAGCCCCAGCAGCTCATCGCCCGGGCCGCGCTCGGCTCCGCCGGGCACCGCGTCGAGTCTCGCCGCGTCGAGTCCGGCAAGGGGCTCTGCGGCTGGGTCGCCAAATACCGCGAGCCCGTGCTGACGAGCGACGCGTACACCGATCCGCGCTTCATGAAGCAGATCGACGAGGAGACGGGCTATAAGACGAGCCACGTCCTGGCCGTGCCGCTGCTCGACCGCCTGGAGCTCGTCGGCGTCATCGAGCTCATCAACAAGCGCACCGGCCCGTTCACCGAAGCCGATCTCGCCTTCGTCCAGGCCGCCTGCTCCGCCTGCGCCCTCGCGCTGCGCGCGCTGCGCCTCGAGTCGACCGTCGACAAGGTCACCGCCCATAACGCGAGCATCCTCGAGAACCTCGGCGGCGGCTTCGTCGCGGTCGACATTCACGGCCGCGTGATGCTGTGCAACCCCGCCGCGAAGAAGATCCTCGGCCTCGCCGAGGACATGCCGATGAACCAGCCGGTCGACACGACCCTGATGATGATCCACGAGATGGCCGAGATCCTCATGGACACCTTGGTCAAGAAGGAGACGGTCAAGCGCCAGGACCTGTGGTGGAAGCACAAGGGCGAAAGCCGCGTCCTGGGCTATTCGACTTTGCTCATTCAGGACCCGCACGGCCAGGTCGTCGGCGCGGGCGTCACCTTCCAGGACATCACCTCTTTCCAGAAGAAGGCATGAAGGCCGCGGACTTCAGCCTTAAAGGCGCGGACGGCAAGACCCATTCTCTCGCATCCGTCAAAGGCGAGAAAGCGACGATCATCGTCTTCTCGTGTAATCACTGCCCGTACGTCGTGAAGGCCGAGGACGAGCTGATCGCGATATTCGAGAAATACCGCGCCGGCGGCGTCGGCATGGCCGCGATAAACGCGAACGACTCCGACGGCTATCCCGAGGATTCGTACGAAAACATGGTCGTCCGCGCGGCCGCGAAAAAATTCCCCTTCGCGTACCTGCGCGACGAGTCGCAGACGATCGCAAAAGCGTACGGCGCCACGCACACGCCGCAGCTCTTCGTCTTCGGCCCGGACCTGGAACGGGCTTATACCGGCTCGGTCGCGAACCTGCGCGACGCCCTCGACGACCTCGTCGCCGGCCGCCCCGTGCGCGAGCCCGAGACGCGGGCGATCGGCTGCACAATCAAGTGGAAGTGAAGCTGCATTTCCTCGCCGGGCTGGCCCTCGTCGCCGCGCTCCTGTGGATCGGCCTGCGCTTCTTCGAGACATCCTTGGTCTTCGCCCCCTCGAAGACGATGTGGGCTCATCCCGGAACGGTCGGCCTGCCCTACGAGACGCTCAGCCTCAAGGCGTCCGACGGCGTCGTCCTGCGCGCGTGGTGGATTCCCGGCCCCTCGCCTGAGGCGCCCGTCATGCTGTGCCTGCACGGCAACGGCGGCAATCTCTCAGACCGCACCGACAAGATGCGGATATTCCACGACGCCGGTGCGGCGCAGCTGTGGCTCGACTGGCGCGGCTACGGCGAAAGCGGCGGCAGCCCCGACGAGCCCGGCCTCTACCGCGACGCGCTCGCCGCCTGGGCGTGGCTCAACGCCGCGAAGGCGGTCCCGCCGACGCGCCTCGTCCTGTACGGCGAATCCCTCGGCAACGGCCCCGCCATCGAGCTCGCGGCGCGCGTGCCCGCCGCGGGCCTCATCGTAGACAGCGGCTTCACCTCGATCCCCGACATGGGCAAGGTCGTCCTCCCCTGGTTCCCCGTCCGCCTCGCCAAGATTCGCTTCGACAACCTGACGCGCCTAAAGCGCGTGACGATCCCCACGCTCTTCCTGCACAGCCCGCAGGACGACATCATCCCCTACGAGATGGCCCGCCGCAACTACGCCGCCTCAGGCGCCGTCCGCAAGACCCTCTTCGACCTGAAAGGCTCCCACAACGATGGCTTCCTGGACACGGGCCCGGCCTACGGCGCCGCGATCAAGAACTTTCTCGCCTCTCTCCCGAAGTAGCCCAGGCGGCTCCGCCGCCCTCCCCGAGAATCCGCCTCCGCTCCGAGTCGTTGTGCGGCCGGCACAAAAGTCTAAGATTACCGACCGTATCGGCCCCTCCGAGCGCGCGCGGCAGCACGTGATCGAGCTCGAGGAAGCGCCGCGCCAGGCACCGGGCCCCGGTCGTCCCGACGTAGGCGCACCGTCCGCCGTCCCTCGCCCATACTGCGCGGCGGACCCCGGCGGCGATCGACGAGGCCCCTTTCACCGGAGAAAGACGGCCCGGCAATCCCCGCTGCGGGTCGTGACGCTCAAGATATTCCTTCGCGATGACGAGCAAAACTTCGTCGATTCCGCCGCCGGGACACCGGTGAGAGAGGAGCTCGCGCAGGCGATCGATCGCCTGGCTAAGGTCCATCGATCCGCGAAAGCTGAAGTCGACGCGTAGCTCGGGCGGCGCGCCCGGATCGGTTTCCGGCGCCGGCACCGAAACGACGCGCATGATGTCCCGGCGCGGCGGCTCCGTGGAGAGCGGCGCAAGCAGCTCCTCCAACTCCCGCGACGTCCTGCCCTCCGCCAGCGCGATGATCCGCGGTGCGTCCTCGCGCCGGACATGGGGCGCGAGCCGCGAGACGGCCGTAAGGTTCAGCCGTCCTTTCGCCACCGCCTCCAGCAATTCGGGCCGCGCGACCGCCGCCCGAGCCGCCCTGATCCGGCGGAACGACTCGTCTTCGGACAGCTTGAGATGGCGGACGCAGAAGTCGAAGGTCGAGAAATAACCCATCTCCTCGATTTTTTTCTTGCGGAGGTCCAGTTCGCCGAGCCACGCGATGAAGACATGGAGGCGCTGCCTCTCATCCTCGACGAAACGCTCGAGATGAGACACCAGCTCGTCGTCGGACAGCGTCCCGGGGTTCTCCATCACATCATACGATCGGACCCCCCAAAAAGTTGCATCGGGCGAGGTGGTCGCGCGACCACCTCGAGCTCGACACGCTCGCTCGCGGCCGATCCCGGCGCTCGCGGCGGACGCCGGCTATTCGGGATCGACGCCGCGCTGGGGGCAATCGGAGCGCAGCGTGCACGCGGCACACTGGGGATTCGGGGCCTTGCAGACGCGGCGCCCGTGCCAGATCACCGCGTGCGACCAGAAATTCCAATCCTTGCGCGGCACGAGCGGCTCCAAGGCGCGCTCGACCTTGACCGGATCGTCCTCGTCGGTGAGCCCGAAGCGGTAGCACAGGCGCTTCATGTGGGTGTCGACGACGACGCCCTCCTGCTTCCCGTATATCTCGCCGAGCACGACGTTCGCGGTCTTGCGCGCGACGCCGCGCAGCGCCAGGAGCTTCTCCATCGTGTCGGGCACCTTGCCATCGTGCTCATCGCGGATCGCCGTCGCGGTCTCGATGATGGCGCGAGCCTTCATGCGGTAGAAGCCGCACGAGCGCACGATCGCCTCGAGCTCGGCCGGATTCGCGCGCGCATAGTCGTCCAAGGTCTTGTAGCGCTTAAAGAGCGTCTTCGTCGTCGCGTTGACGCGCACGTCGGTGCACTGCGCGGACAAAATCACCGCGAACACGAGCTCGTACGGCGTCTTGTAGTCGAGCTCGCAGTGCGCGTCCGGATAGAGCTTGCGCAGGCCCTTCAGCAGGCGCAGGACGCGATCGGACTTGACGCTCACCGCTTCTCGATCGGGTAGTAGTAGATCCCGAGGTTGACGGGATTGTCGACGAGATTCTTGACCCACGTCCGCACGCCGTAGACGCCGGCCGGGTGGACGGTGAAGATCGCGGGCGCGTCGTCGAAGCCTTTCGCGAGGATCTTCTTGTACAGCGCGGCGCGCTTGGCGGGCGAGGCCTCGGACGCGGCCTTCTCGATCATCGCGTCCAGCTCCGGATCAGCAAAGCCCTGCGCGGACGGGTAGCGGCCCGCCGAGTGGTAGAACGCGTAGATGAAGTTGTGCGCGTCGGGATAGTCCGCGACCCAGCCGCGCACGAACAGCGGCATCAGATGGCGCTGGCTCTTGTCGAGGAAGGACGCCCAGTCCACGCCGCGCAGGTCGACGCGGAACTTCGGATTGAGCTTCTCGATGTTCTTCTTGAGGATCTGCGCCGCGGCCTCGCGGTTCTCGCTGCCGGTGTTGTAGGTGAGCGTGAACCGAAAGCCCTTGGCCCAGACCTGCCCGCCCCACGCCTTACGCAGAAGCGCCTCGGACTTCTTGAGATCGTGCGAGTAGCGCGGCTGATTTCCGTCGTAGCCGGGAACGCTCGGCGGGATAGGGCCGAGGGCGCGCGCGGCCGTTCCCTTGAACGTGTCGCGCAGGATCGCCTCGTAGTCGAACGCGTACGAGAAGCCGCGCCGCACGTCGGCGTCGGCGAAGAAGTCGGCGGGAATGCCCTCGCCGTCGAGCTTGCCGGAGCCGATGTCGGGGTTGGCGACCTGGTTGATCTTGATCGTGAAGAACATCGCCGGGTCGGTCTGCAGGCGGGGCAGGCCGTCGAGCAGAGCCACGCCCGGGATGCCGAGGAGCTGGGACGCGTACGGGCGCGGCGTCTCGATGATGTCCGCGTCGCCGGCCTGCAGCATGAGCTTGCGGGTGTTGAGCTCGGGCACGGACTTGACCAGCACGTGCTTGAACTTCGCGGGACCGCGAAAGTACGCTTCGTGGCGGTCGAGCAGCACGTAGCGCGCGGTCTTGTCCCAGCGGACCAGCTTGAAGGGGCCCGCGCCGTTCATGTTCTGGTAGAAGTAGGACTTCTCCTTGGGCGGATCGTTGAAGTCCTTCCAGGTCGCGGCCGTCCCGTCCCACTCGCCGTGCGCGATCGCCCACGGCTTCGACATCACATACGACCAGCGCGCCATGATCCCGAGGAACGGCCCGAACGGGCGCGGCAAGGTGATGACGACGTCGCCGCCTTCCACCCGGACCGCTTTCTCCAAAGCCGCGAAGTCGAGGACGATCGTGCCCGTTGAGACGCGCGTCGACGGGATGCCCGCGATCGGCTCGAGCAGCAGGCCCGACGGCCCGCCCGCGCGGTCGGTGATCATGAAGCGCAGCAGCGAGTAGCGCGCGTCCTCGGGCGTGACCTCGGAGCCGTCGTGGAACTTGACGCCTTTGCGGATCGGGAAGCGGTAGGTCCGGCCGTCGGCGGAGATCAGCTTGTTCTTAAGGGAAGGGACCTGCGACGCGATGCGCGGCTCGTACTCGGACAGCGAGGCGCCCTTGAACGCGATGAAGGTCTCGTAGACGTTCTGGATCACCGACTGGCTCGCCGCGTCGTACGGATATCCCGGATCGAGCCCGCCGACCTCGCCGATCTCGAGGTTCGTGAAGGTGTCGGGGTTCTTGACCGGCTCGGCGGCGCGCGCGACGGTGACGGCGAGCAGGAGGGCGGTGATCATTCCGCCACGATAGCAAATTCGTCAAAAACCCCCATGGGAGGAATTTGACGAATTTGCGGGCCTGACGCCGGATATTTGACCTAGATCAACTTTCACCCACCAATGCCGTGATAGAATCGGGCCATGGAAGCCAAAGCCAACTGCGCGTCTAAGTGTTCCTGCCGCATCTTCGAATTTCTGGAATCCTCGATCGGCAAGAAAATCATGGTCGCCGCCGCGGGCCTCCTGCTGTGCGGCTTCCTGGTCACCCACCTGCTCGGCAACCTGCTGATGTTCGTCGGCGGCGACGCCTTCAACCATTACGCGGAGGCGCTCGAGGCCAACCCGCTGCTCCCGATCGCCGAACTGGGGCTCGTGATCCTGTTCGTCGTGCACATCGTCCTCTCGGCCCGCGCGACGCTCGCCAACCGCGCCGCGCGCCCCGACGGCTACCAGGTCTACAAGGGCAAGGGCGCGCGCACGCCCGGCTCGCGCACGATGGCGTACACGGGGACCTTGATCCTCGCCTTCATCATCATCCACGTCGCGACGTTCAAGTACGACGTCGGCGGCTTCAAGGGCGGGCCCGGCCAGGAAGGCCTGTTCGCCCACGTGACGGGCTGGTTCTCCAACCCGCTCTACGCGGCGTTCTACGTCCTCGCCGTCGGCGGCGTCGGCCTGCACCTGTCGCACGGCGTGCAAAGTGCCGCGCAGACGTTCGGCTTGAACCACCCGCGCTACACGCCGCTCATCAAGAAAGCCGGGCTCGCGTTCGCGGGCCTGATGTTCCTCGGCTTCGCGTCCCTGCCGCTGTACTTCGGATTCCTCAAGAACTGCATGGCCTGCTCCACGGGAGGCGCCCACTAATGAAGCTCGAATCCAAGGCCCCGACGGGACCGATCGAAAAGTCCTGGGATAAGCACCGCTTCGACCTCAAGCTCGTCAACCCGGCCAACAAGCGCAAGTTCAAGATCCTCGTCGTGGGCACCGGCCTCGCGGGCTCCGCGGCGGCGGCCTCCTGCGCCGAGCTCGGCTACCAGGTCGAGTCCTTCTGCATCCAGGACTCCCCGCGCCGCGCGCACTCGATCGCCGCGCAGGGCGGCGTCAACGCCGCGAAGAACTACCCGAACGACGGCGACTCGATCTGGCGCCTGTTCTACGACACGGTCAAGGGCGGAGACTTCCGCGCCCGCGAGGCGAACGTTTACCGCCTGGCCCAGGTCTCCAACGCGATCATCGACCAGTGCGTGGCGCAGGGCGTGCCGTTCGCGCGCGAGTACGGCGGGACGCTCTCCAACCGCTCCTTCGGCGGCGCGCAGGTCAGCCGCACGTTCTACGCGCGCGGCCAGACGGGCCAGCAGCTGCTGCTCGGCGCGTACTCCGCCCTTATGCGCCAGGTCGGCGCCGGCGCTGTCAAGCTGCACACGCGCCGCGAGATGCTCGACCTCGTCGTCATCGACGGCGTGGCCCGGGGCATCATCGTGCGCGACCTCGTGACCGGCAAGCTCGAGCGGCACATGGGCGACGCGGTCCTGCTCTGCACGGGCGGCTACAGCAATGTCTTTTACTTGTCGACGAACGCGAACGCCTGCAACGTCACGGCGACGTGGCGCGCGTACAAGCGCGGCGCGGCGTTCGCGAACCCGTGCTACACGCAGATCCATCCGACGTGCGTGCCCGTCACCGGCGAGTACCAGAGCAAGCTGACCTTGATGTCCGAGTCCCTGCGCAACGACGGCCGCGTGTGGGTGCCCAAGAAGAAGGGCGACGACCGTAAGCCGCAGGACATCCCCGAGGACGAGCGCGACTACTACCTCGAGCGCAAGTACCCCGCGTTCGGCAACCTCGTCCCCCGCGACATCGCGTCGCGCGCCGCGAAGCAGATGACCGACGACGGCCGCGGCGTGGGCAAGACCGGCCTGTCCGTGTACCTCGACTTCAAGGACGCGATCGCGCGTATCGGCCTCGACAAGGTGAAGGAGAAGTACGGCAACCTCTTCGACATGTACCACCACATCACCGACGAGAACCCGTACGAGCAGCCGATGCGCATCTACCCGGCGGTGCACTACACGATGGGCGGGCTGTGGGTCGACTACAACCTGATGACGACGATCCCGGGCCTGTTCTGCCTCGGCGAGGCCAACTTCTCCGACCACGGCGCGAACCGGCTCGGCGCGTCCGCGCTGATGCAGGGCTTGGCGGACGGCTACTTCGTGCTACCGTACACGATCGGCGGCTACCTGACGGGCACGAAGCTCCCGAAGGTGACGACGAACGATCCCGCATTCGTCGAGGCCGAGCTCGATGTCGTCAAGCGCACGAAGACTTTGCTCGGGGCGAACGGCAAGAAGGCGCCCTCGGCGTTCCACCGCGACCTCGGCCACATCATGTGGAACAACGTCGGCATGGGCCGCAACGCGAAGGGCCTGAAGGAAGCGCTGTCGAAGATCCCCGAGGTCCGCGCCGAGTTCTGGAAGAACGTCTCGGTCGTCGGCGTCGGCGAGGACTTCAACCAGACGCTCGAGCGCGCGGGCCGCGTGGCCGACTTCCTCGAGTTCGGCGAGCTCCTCGCGAAGGACGCTCTGACCCGGGAAGAATCGTGCGGCGGGCATTTCCGTGAAGAACACCAAACGGAAGACGGCGAAGCCAAGCGCGACGATGAGAAGTTCCAGCACGTCGCCGCCTGGGAATATAAAGGCGAAGGCAAGGAACCGCAACGGCATGCCGAGCCCCTGACCTTCGATAACGTGCATATCGCGCAGAGGAACTACGCCTAACATGAATATCACTCTGAAGGTCTGGCGGCAGAAGAACCCGCAGGCGGCCGGCGCGCTCGTCGAGTACACGGTCTCCGGCGTCGTGCCCGAGATGTCGTTCCTCGAGATGCTCGACACCCTCAACGAGCAGCTCGTCGCCAAGGGCCAGGACCCGATCGCCTTCGACAGCGACTGCCGCGAGGGCATCTGCGGCATGTGCGACCTCATGATCGACGGGCAGGCGCACGGCCCGGACAAGGGTGCCACCACCTGCCAGCTCCACATGCGCCGCTACCAGGACGGCGCCGTCGTCACGGTCGAGCCCTTCCGCGCGCAGGCGTTCCCGATCGTCAAGGACCTGTGCGTCGACCGCTCCGCCTTCGACCGGATTCAACAGGCCGGCGGCTTCGTCTCGGTCAACACCGGCAACGCGGTCGACGGCAACGCGATCTTAATACCGCATTCCATGGCGGAAAAGGCGATGGACGCCGCCGCCTGCATCGGCTGCGGCGCCTGCGTGGCCGCATGCCCGAACGCGTCGGCGATGCTGTTCGTCGCGGCGAAGGTCAGCCAGTACGCGCTGCTGCCCCAGGGCCAGCCCGAGCGCGAGAAGCGCGTGCTCGCGATGCGCGACGCGATGGACGCCGAGGGCTTCGGCCACTGCACGAACGAGTACGAGTGCGAGGCCGCCTGCCCCAAGGAGATCAAGGTCAGCAATATCGCGCGGCTCAACCGGGAGTACCTGCGGGCCACGCTCGTCTCCGAATAGGAACTTGCGCCTCAACGAGGACTTCGGCGTCGCTCCGGCCAAGCTCGAGGAACTCAAGGCGCGCATCGTCCGCCTCAAGATCGATCTGGCCGCGGTCGACGAATCGTTCTCGCGCGGCGGCGGCAAGGGCGGGCAGAAGGTCAACAAGACCTCCAACCGCGTCCAGTTAAGCTATCCTCCCCTCGACGTCCGCGTGGCCTGCCAGCGCGAACGAAAGCGGAGCCTCAACCGTTTTCTCGCCCTGCGGGAGCTCGTGGACCAGATCGAGATGAAAATCTCCCCCGACACCTCCGAGCGGCTCCGGGAAATGGACCGCATCCGCCGCCGCAAGGCGCGCTCTTCCGCGAAATCGGCGGAGAAGCACGGCCAGCTCAACGCCTGATGAAATACTTCACCTCCGAGGAAGCCGACGCCCTCATCCCCGAACTCGAGAAGATCTTCGAGGCGGTCGCGGGGCTCGCCGCCCAGGCCGAGCTGAAGTCCGCGAGCCTGCGCAAGCGCCAGATGAGCGGCGACGACAGCCAGGTCGCCGCGGCGATCGAGCGCTCCCAGCTTCAGTTCCTCGCCCAAGGCATCAACGAGTGGATGCAGAAGATCGTCGAGCTCGGCGCCCTGCCTAAGGGCGTCGAGCCCGCCCTCGTGGACTTCCCCTTCCGCATCGACGGCCGGGAAGCCTACCTGTGCTGGAAGCTCGGCGAGAAGCGCGTGACGCACTATCACCCCGTGGACGAGGGCTTCTCCACGCGCAAACCCCTGCCGAAGCGCCGGGAGTGACCGTGCCCGTGAAAAAGGCGGCCCCGCTCCATCGGGACCTCTTCGTGCTCCCGGCTTTCGTCCTCGCCGTCGCGGCGCGCGTCGCGTTCGCCGTAGCGCTCCCCGCCGCGGATTTCCCGTTTCACCGGTACCTGGCGCCGGCCTTCGAGTTCGCCAAGGGGAGATGGTTCTCGGCTGCCAGCGCCGACCAGCTCCCGGGAGCGCCGCTGCTCTTCGCGCTCGCCATGCCGTTCGTCGGCGAGAACTGGGCGGCGCTCGCCCTCCTCCAGCATGCGCTCGGCCTCGCGACCTGGGTCCTCGTCGTTCTGTCGGCGCGGGATTCCGGCGGCGCGCGTGCCGCCCGGTGGACGGCATGGCTGTTCACGGCACAGCTGCTCCTGCCGTATCAAGAACGCTTCCTCCTCAGCGAAACGGCCGCGCATTTCTTCCTCGCGGCCGCGCTCTACGCGGCGATCATACTGCGCGAGAACCCCGGCGCCGGCCGCGGCCGCTTCGCGTTCGGCGGCTTTCTCGCGGGCATGGCCGCCTTGACGCGGGGCGAGCTCCTCGTCCTCGGCCCGATCCTGACGGCGGCGCTGGCCTTGCCGCGAAAGGGCCGCCCGCTCGGCCGCGTCGCGGTCTACGCGACGGCGTGGGCCGTGGCCGTCGGGGGCTGGACCCTGCACAACCGCCTGTCCGGCTGCGCCGGCTTCAACGCGCTCGGCGCATCGACCTTGATCGACCCGGCCCTCTCTTTGGTCCGCTACGACCTCCCCTCGAACCCCGCGGTCAAGAAGCTGCTGCGCGAAGAGGCCGCCGCGTGCGGCTCCGAGTACGACTGCATCGCGCATCTACGGACGGCTCGGCGCCTGCAGGAGCTCGACGGCCCCGGCCCCGAGGCGCTGTACCGGGCGCAGTTCGCCATCGGCGAGGTCGCCCGCGAGGCGATCCTGACGCAGCCCCTGCGATACGCCGCCCTCATCTGGCCCAACGTCCGCCGGGGAGCGGCGCCGATCGATTGGGTCGGCAACGAGGCGCTCGTCGGCGGCAGCGCGATCACGGCGTCCCGCGCGCGGGGCGGCTGGCGCGAGACGTTCTGGTCCGTCCTCGAGCGCGGCCCGCAGAGCTTCGGCTGGGCCCCGCTGCTGCTGAGCCTGCTAGCACCCTTGGGCCTTCTTCTCGCCCGCCCGAAAAGCGCCTGGGGCGCGGGCGCGGCCGCCTCGGTCGCCGTCGCCGTCGTCTGCGTCGTCTCGCTGTCCGGCATGTCGGCCAGGCTCCAGTCGTCCGTTTATCCGCCGCTTTGCCTGCTGGGCGGCCTCTCCGCGGCCTACATGTCCGACGCGTTGCGCTTTCGTTAACCCGACATTGACAGCCTCAGGGGCGCGAGTTATACTCCGAACGCTTCTTTAATAGCGAAATTCACCTGATGCGCGCCGCCCTCGCGTTCCTGCTGCTGATGACGGCACCCGCCCAGGCGATTGACTTCGCGGGGGGCTCGAAGCTCGCCCTCTCGGCGGACTACACCTACACGTACGTGCGCGTGACCGGCTCGGCGCAGGCGAGCTCCTACCTCACGCGGGGCCGCCGCTTCCAGCAGAACACCGGCATGGTGTTCACGACCAAGACCGGGAGCGTGAACTGGGAGTCCGCGGCCGATGGACGGGTCGCGGACGACGAGCGCGTCGAGGTCCGGAAAGGCAGCCTCAAGCGGGCCTACATCAAAGCCTATACGGAGCACCACGAGCTCATCCTCGGGGACTTCCTCGCGTCCTACACCGAGCGGACGATGGGCAAAAGCCTCAAGGGCGCGCAGTACGTCTGGCGCCCCAAGGACACCACCGACATCATCGTCAGCGCGGGCATGGACAAGACGGCCTGGGACACGCTGTGGCTGCACGATCCGACCGAGGCGTTGGACCGGAGGGTCTACGGCTTCCGCGCGGCGCACCGGTTCCCCCTCGAGGCCCGGATCGGTCTCAACGCGGCGTGGGTCCGGGACAATCGCGGCCACCTGAACACGACCACCACGGCGCTCAACCAGCGCGTCTTCTCCGCCGATTGGGCGCTGCCCGTCGTGGGCAACCTCCGCTTCTACGGCGAGTCGGCGTTCTCCCGAACCGACAGCGACATCCCCGGTATCGACGACAATCTAGATCCCATCGTCAGGTTCAGCAGCGTCCGCGGCTGGGATCACTGGGGCCACGGAGAATTCTCCTGGAAGCGCTTCAAGACGGCCAACGACGTCGAACGCGTCGACCCCGACTACGCGACGGCGGCGGGCGCGTCCTCGCCCGACCTGTTCCGAGTCAACACGCAGAACACGCTCAACATCATCGGCCCTTGGAAGTGGGTCGTGCTCAACTACACCTATTTCCACAACAATCTCAGCCACAGCTTGAACGCCGTGACGAGCGTCACCCGCATGCCTGAGAGCGGGTTCCGCTACGAGGGACCGGACTGGCGCCCGACCTTCTCGTTCGAGGGCAAGGTGCGTCACCGCGAAGTCGTCCTGTCGGACGACGCCCGCCGCAAACGCACCCGCAGCGTGATCGCCAGCGTCGCGGACCGCTTCGGGCCGGTCGCCCTGACGGTCGACTACGAGTTCCAGCACGAGGACGACTCGACCGGAATCTCGAGCCTCCGGCACCACATCCTCGGCGGCGGCATGACCTTCGTCAAGGAGTGGACGTCCGGCTGGAAGGTCACGCACGCGCTCAGCGCCAATTTGCAGCGCGACCGCGACAACCTCATCCCGTCCACCGACCAGACGAGCCTCCTCAACGGCTCGCTGACCGTCGAATCGCCGTGGGGCGTCGAGGGCTCGGCCTCCGCCTCGCGAAACCTCATCATGCCCGCGCTCATCCCCGGCGCGGACCGCCGCACCTTCGGGGCCTCGCTCGCCTACAATCTCCTCAAGAACCGGGAACGCCGCATCGAAGTCCGCTACCGTCAGAACGACAACCGCTTCGAGCAGCCGGACCTGGACTTCAAGGAAATGATCTGGGAGCTCGCGCTGACCGCGCGCCTGTGACATGACCATCCGCCTGAAGCTCTCATTGCTCTCGTCCGCCCTGATCCTGACGATCCTGGGGCTGTCCGGCGTGCTCCAGCAGGTCTTCGAGCGGCGCACTTTGCTCGCGGCGCAGGCGGCGCACCGGGCCGACACCGTGCGCCAACTCGTCCGCGTCTGCGAGGACGCCGTGGAGGAGCGGCCGTCGAACCCGCTGACGAGCCACGTCTCCTCGATGTTCCAGATCGACCCGATCGCCTACTCGCCGCTGCTCGTCAATTACGTGAAGACTTTGCTCGCCTACGAGCCGGTGTCCTACGTAATGCTCCTCGACCGCTCCGGCGCGACGCGTTTTCACAGCGGTTTTCTCGCCGGAGACGCCGCCGCGCTGATGGCGGACCGCAGCGCGGACCCGGGAACGGCCTTCGCGCTCGGGGCGAAGGATGCGGCCTGGCGGAGAGCGACCGAGGACGGCCGTCCGGTCCTCGATTACGCCGCGCCCGTCAACAACCAGGGCAAGCCCGCCGCGGCAGTTAGGGTGGGCTTCGACGAGGAGAAGGGCGCCTCCGCGATCGGAGAGGCGCTCGCCGCGTCGCGGCGGCGCTTCCTCCTCGTCGCGCTGTTCTGTCTCGCGGTCGGGGTCGCCGGAGCCCGCGCTCTCGCGAGCCATTTCAACGAGCCGCTCCAGGATCTGGTCGAAGGCGCGCGCCGCATCGGCGCGGGCGAGCTCAAGCACCGCATCCCCGCGGAGCGCTCCGACGAGTTCGGCCGCCTGTCCGCGGCCTTCAACGAGATGGCCGGACGCCTCGCCGAGCTCGACGAGATCAAGGAGTCGTTCTTCCAGACGATCACTCACGACCTGCGCAATCCCCTGGCCTCGATCTCCGGCTACCTCCAGATCGTGCTGATGGACGCGGATAGCGAGAAACAGAAAAAGCGCCTTCAGCTGGCGCTGAACGCGACGAATAATCTCGACCACATGGTGACCGACATCCTCGACATCTCGAAGCTGGAGGCCGGCGCGATGACCTTGTCGCTCAAGACCGTCTCCCTGAAGTCCTTGATCGGCGAAATCGTCGAGCTGATGTCGGTGCAGGCCGCGGGCTATAAGGTGAGGCTCGCGGCCGACGTACCTCCCGATTTCCCCGAGTTCGTCGCCGACGGCGACCTCCTGCGGCGCGTCGTGACGAACCTCGCGGGCAACTCGCTCAAGTTCACGCCCGAGGGCGGCTCCGTGACGATCCGCGCCGAAAAAGACGCCGGCGGCGTCCGCGTCAGCGTGATCGACACGGGCTGCGGCATCCCCAAGGACAAGCTCCGGCACATGTTCTCGAAGTTCTTCCAGGTCGAGGAGAGCAAGGAGCTCGCCCGCAAGCGCGGGACCGGGCTCGGGCTCACCGTCTGCAAGCAGGTCGTCGAGGCGCACGGCGGACGCATTTGGGTCGAGAGCGAATGGGGCAAGGGCTCGTCGTTCATCTTCACCTTGCCCGCGGCCGCGGCGGCCACGGCGGCCGCCCCGGCGGCCGGTTGACAGCCATGGGTAATTATCCTAGTGTGCCTCTCACGATGCGTACATTTCTCGTCGGCGCGGCCGTCGCGGCTCTCCTGCTGTCCGCCCACGACTCCGAGCCTTACGCGCGCAAGGTCGAGTCCGACCGCCTGCGCCTGGAGCCCGGCCAGAGCTGGGCCATCGAGGACACCTTGCTGACGCGGATCACCGACCCCCAAACGGGCGTCGCGCTCACGCCCTCGGTGAAAGGCGTCTTCCGTTACACCGTGGAGAAGAATCTGGCCGACGGCAGCTCCGTGATCGGAGTCAAGATCGTCAGCCTCCAGAGCGGGACCTCGATGAAGAGCCTCGCGCACCTCCCGGTGGATCATCCCGAGCGGCCGGAGCAGGACGTGCTTGCGACGTCCGAGGGGCGCCTGTACGGCCTCTATCCGCTCGCCGAGAAGAAGAATCTCACCGCCGCGCCGGGAGTCGACGACTGGCTCGCCGCCAAGCAGGGCTCGCCCTCGGTCTGGTACACGCTTCCCGGCGAGCCGCTCGACGCCGGCTCGCACGTGACGCGTAAGTTCAAGGACGAGACGTGGGACATCACGCGCCGCGACGATGAGTCCGTCGGCGGCGTCGAATGCGCCGTGTACGAGGCGGTTCTGCAGGCCGACGCGATGAAGGTCGTCGAGACGACCTGGTTCGACCGCGCCGCCGGCGTCGTCCTCAAGCGCGAGCTCTCCGAGAAGCGGGCCAAGGGCGTCTATTCCACGCTGACGCAGGTGCGCCTGTGAGGCGCCTGCTCCTCGCGGGGCTCGCCGGGCTCTGCGCCGCCGCCCCGCTGCGCGCCCAAGGCCAGAAGGACACCCTCCTCGACGCCGTGCTCTCGTTTCGCACCGCGAGGCAGAGCAACATCACCCGGGACCTGCTCGAGGACGCCATGGCCGAGGTGGCCCGCCAGCAGTCCCTCGCCCCGGCCGGCGCCGGCGCCGTCGCCGACGTCGAGCCCGAGGAAGCCGACGTCGCCGTCGAAGCGCGCCGGACCTTCGCCAAGCTCGTCGCGGCCTTCTCCGGGAGGCGCCGCTCGGCGTTCAACCGCTACGTCTCCTCCTCCTACCGCGTCGACCCCGCGGTGCTCGACGACGACCTGGCCCTGACCTTCCGCACCTATCCGATCATCCGCCTCACCGCCGACATCGACAAGGTCGACGTGGAGGGCGACGTGGCGCTCGTCCAGTTCCACTACAACCTCGTGCGCGACTCCAACGCGGGCGCCGAAACAAAGTTCTCCGGCCGCAC
The DNA here is from genome assembly GCA_038211115.1 of Elusimicrobiota bacterium. Lineage (GTDB taxonomy): Bacteria > Elusimicrobiota > Elusimicrobia > UBA1565 > UBA9628 > GWA2-66-18. The sequence continues at coordinate 34,542 of JBBQVX010000002.1, forward strand.
CCGCCTTCGCTTCCGGCTCGAGGGCGGGAAGGCCATGCTCATCCAACAGGACGCTCCGCAGCTCTTCGGAACGACCTTGCCCACGTCCGAACACCCGCGCGCCGTCAGCCAGGGGCCGTCGCCCGACTCCGGCAGCACCGGGCCCTCCTGCACGCAGACGCTCAACGGCGCCGCGACGACGACCGACGGCGTGAGCGGCTTCCGGTTTCGCACGCTGTCGCTCATCAGCCCTTTCGACAAGGGGGACTTTTTCAAGGTCGCAGGCGCCACCGCGCTCCGCACCTTCACCAGCCGGTTGAAGTCCCTCGGAGTCGGCCCGCTCAGCGACATCCACGACGTGACGCCGGGAGGCTTCACGACCGTCGTGCCGTTCGTCGTCGGGGAACGCTTCGCGGTGCGCACGCCCGAGAACAAGCTCGCGCTCATCCGCATCGAGTCCCTCGGCACCGACGGCTTCGGAACCGTCATCATGAACTTCAAGTACGAATTCCAGACGGACGGGACCAAGTGCTTCTAAAGCGCGCGGCGTGGGCGCTGCTTACCGCCGCCGCCGCCGGCTGCGCGGCCGGCACGTCGCCGCGCGCCGCGGGCGCGCGGCGCGAGCCCGAGGCGCGGCGCGCGATCGCGGAGCTCGCTGCGACCTACCAGCGCGGCCAAGCCGAGGAGTTCTTCGCGCTCGTCGATCAAAGCGACTTTCCCGACTTCTCCTCGTTCCAGTACCGGATCCGGAAGTTCCTGCTCCACAATCACGGCCTGAACCTCGACGTGATCTTCGACTCCGTCGTCGAGAACGGCGACGAGGTCGCGGTCACCGCGCGCTGGAACAAGGCCTTCGTCGACGAGGACGGGCACCAGCGGAAGGAGAACGGCTCCTGCGAGCTGCTGCTGAAGGCGCGCCCCTCGGGCGGCCTGGCGCTTCTGTTCGTGCGCGGCGACTCCCCTTTCTAGCGCCGAGCGGCGCGCTCCTCGTACATCCGGGCCCGGCGCTCGTGCCACGCGGCTTTCTCCGCATCCCCGTCCTGCCGCAATTCCTCCGCCAGGTCGCGATGAATCTTCGCGTGCCCGGCGTCGCCCGGGCCGTCCTTGCCCGTGAGCGACGTCAGTACCTTTCGCGCGGCGAAATCCCCCGGGAACAGGGCGAGTTCCTCCTCCAGATAGAGAACGGCTTCGCCGGTGCGTCCGCGCTCGAGCAGCGCCTTCACGAGGAATTGGCGGTGGGTATCGCCGCCGAACGGCTCGACCGCCCGGGCCTGCCGCCAGAGGGTGACCGAGTTGAGCCAAATCCGGGTCTGCAGCCGGGTCGCCGCGCCGAGAGCGATCAGCAGCGCCGCCGCTAGGACCATGACCGGCCGCCGCCGCCGTCCCGCCCCCGCAAGTCCCGCCCCCGCAAGCCCCGCCCCCGCGAGCCAGGCCCACGGCAGGCAGGCCATGTACGTGAAGCGGTCCGCGGCGATCTGCTGCCCGCATTTGACGAGCCCGAGATACGGGAACAGCGTCAGGACATAGAACGCGCAGGCCGCGCCGAGAGCCGGACGCAGGCTCGGCCGGCGCAGCGCCGTCCACGCGATGGCCGCGGCGGCGGTCCCGCCGATCCAGAGCGAGACGCGATCGGAAGGCGACCCGCCGAAATACAGCGGCGATAGGGCGGCCGGCCACAGCGTCTTGCCGAGGTAAAAGACCAGGGAGTACAGCGAGTTCGTCATCCTCGGCGCCCAGCCGGTGTGCGACAGCGGCGCGATCGCGTTCATGACCAGCTGCGCGTAGAGGGCGAGCGCCAGGAACAGCGCGGACAAGGCCGCGAAAGGCAGCTTCTCGAGCAGTACGGCGCGCGTCGGGGCTCGTCCCCACAGCCTCCAGTCCGCCGGAAGCCGCCCGAGCGGATAGACGTCGAGAAGTAGAAGCACGGCGGGAAGCATCAGCGCGTGCGGCTTGCCGGCGGCCATCGCGAGACCGGCGCACCCGAGGGCCCATCCGCGGCGCGCGCGCAGCCAGCAGGACAAAGTCAGGAGGAAGAAAAGCCCCGAGAGCGGATCGAGCCGCTCCGCCGCCCAGGCCACGGATTCCACGCGAAGCGGATGCAGGGAGAAGAGTAGCGCCGCCGCCGCGGCACCGGCCCGGTCTTTGATGAGACGCAGCCCCAGGAAGTAGACGGCGAGCGCGCACGCGCAATGGAGCAGGAGGCTCGTCAGATGGATTGCGAATGCGCTCAAGCCCCAGAGCTCGTAGTCGACCCCGAAAGTCAGCCAGCTCAGCGGCTGATAGGGGCCGGGGCCGACCGCCGTCATCATCCACCGCAGCCGGCTCCAGTCCAGCCCGCGCCACGCGTCGTTGTCGAGGAGATACGCCCGGTCGTCCCAGTTGACGAAGCCGTTGGACAGAGCGCCGGAGAAGACGAGGAAGGTCAGCAGGACGACGGCGGTCGGCGCGATCAGGCGCAGGCGGTCGTCGCGAAGACCGGGCTTGCCGGCGGCGGTCGTCATGGGCGGGAGCAGTATAACCGATCTGGGCCCTCCGGCCTAGGCCCGGCCGGGCCCCCCGCCGCTGTCGGCGGGACGCTTCCGGGGCTACTCTTTAAGGGAAGATGAAAGCCGCGAGCCTCGCCGCAGCCGTCCTGTGCTTCGCCGCCGCCTCCGCGCGGGCGAGCGCCTTCGACGAGCTGGCCTCGCAGGCCGGCGGCTTCGCCTTCGAGACCCCGGTTCCCAAAGCCCGCGCCGTCCCGCGCGTTCCTGCCGATTCCGTCGTCGGCTGGGACCTCTCGAAGGTCGCTGAGCGCGCGCGCCTGGGCCCCGACAAGCGGGCCGCTTTGCTCGCCGTGGGCGGCTTCGACGCGAAGCGCGAGCCGCTGATTCTGATCCACGGCATCTTCGGGTCGCCGACGGACCTGCAGCCCGTGGCGAACCGGCTGCGCGGCGACCGCTACCAGATCTACGTGCTGGCCTACGCGGATTTCACGCGCGGGCCGTCTTTGAGCGGGCAGGACCTCGCGGAGGAGCTCGCCTCGCTGCGCCGCCGGCTGGGCGGCGCCGGACGGCCCATGACGATCATCGCCCACAGCATGGGAGGCATCGTCGCGCGCTCCGCCCTCAACGCGCTGGCGGCGTCGGGCGAGCTCGCGGCGTGGGGCAAGGTGCGCGCGATCTGCGTGGACACGCCGTGGCACGGCTTCCCCGGCCCGGGCGCCCAAATGGAGCTGCCCGGCGCCTTCGACGACATGCGCGCGAAGTCCGCGATGTACGCGGGCGGCCTGCTCAAGAAGCCGCTCGGCGACAACGTCGAGCTGGAGCTCGTGTTCGCGCAGCAGGGCTCCCCGGCGCTCGACTACACCGAGTCCGTGATCGCGGAACTGCCCGGCAAGCTCGCCCGCTGGTACGCGAAGGACGAGCCGGTGCGCGGCGAGGCGCGCCTGATGAACTTTTGGAGCGCGCTGATCTGGTCGTCGCATTACTGGCCGCTCCAGGAGGAGCTGCGCGCCAAGGCCGACGCCGGCGCCCTCGACGAGGCCGCCGTCAAGGAATCGCTCCTGCGCCTTTATCCGCGCTTCCCCGGCGACCACACCGGGGTCCTGAGCGTCCAGGGACCGGGCTCCCTGCTCGAGCACCTGGCCGGCGAACTCCGGCCTTAACGCGCCGCCGCCATAAAAACGTTCGCTGTCCGCAATGGCTCCGGCCGGAGCGCGGGGCTATACTGGAATCATGAGAATACCGATGGGATGGCTCGCCGCCGCCGCCGCCGCGATGGCCCTTCCAGGGGGCGGGAGACCGTATCAGACTTCCTGCGAGATCGTCGACTCGACGACCGTGTCGGGCATCGTGACCAATCCGGGGCCGGACTTCGTCCGGATCGACGGCCTGGTCCGCTTCATCTTCACCGTGGCGGACTCGATGTCGCGGCCGACCGTCCAGGTCCAAAGCGCGCTGATGGTCCCGCCCGGACGCACCGTCAACGTCGCGGTCGCGCGCATCGGCTCGAGCCTGAATCCGAGTGAACTCTGCCGCCTGGACGTGAGCGGGGCCATCCAGTAAGAGCGCCCTTGACGCCCCAGTCCTAATGGGGTTAAACTCCGACGTCGCCGGCTTACGGCGTCCAGGAGACACATGGGCTTTCTACTCGGCATGGCGTTCGGTTTCGTGGCGTGGTTCCTTCTCAACTACCTCGTCGCCGGCCTCTACACGGTCGACCAGAACGAGCGCGCGGTCAAGACGAGCTTCGGGCGCGCTCAGCGGCTCGAAGGCACGAAGACCTTGGACGATCCCGAGCTCAAGGCGACCCTCAACGACGACGAGCAGACCCGCTACAACTATCCGCAGCTGCGGGTCATCCCCCCGGGCGGCCCGTACTTCAAGTGGCCGTGGGAAAAGGTCTACAAGGTCTCAATCGCGACCGAGAGCGTGAACATCGCGATGGACCCCGAGACGCCCAGCGCCAACAAGGGCGGCACCGTCCTCGAGGCGATCACGATGGACCAGCTGAACACCGGCCTCACGGGCCAGATCCGCTTCCGCGTCTCCGAGCGCAACCTGTACGCGTACCTGTTCGGCATCAAGAACCCGATCGTGCACGTGATGGGCTACTTCGTCTCGGTCCTGCGCGAGAAGATCGCGACGTTCGAGGCGCCGAAGCTCGAGAACGCCTCGCTGGCCCAGGCCACGGGCCTGAGCGAGCTCAGCGGCGTATCGATCAACGACATCCGCAAGAACCTGCGCGCGCTCAACGATCAGATGGACCGCGACTGCAAGTCGTCGACGGCCCGCTACGGCATCATCCTCGACGCGTCGCTGATCACCGGCATCGACCCGCCCGCCGAGGTCGAGTCCGCGCTGGCCGCGATCAACACCGCGCACAACCACGTCTCCTCCGAGATCAGCCTGGCGCAGGCGTCCGCCGACCAGAAGATCGTGCAGTCCAAGCGCGCCGTCGAGATCGAGACGCTCAACGCGCAGGCCGAGGTCGAGCCGCTGCTGGCACTCGCGAAGCAGCTCGGCGACCTCAAGGCCATCGGCGGCGACGGCTCCTTGATCGCCTACCTGCGCAACGTGCGCCTCGGCATCTTCAAAAACACGAAGCAGCTGGTTCTCGAGAACCGGCAGCATTGGGAGGGCCGCTGAGATGAGCCCCTTTTTCATGGCCGCCGGCGTCACGTTCTTCGGACTGTTCATCCTCGTGCCGATCCTGTTCGCCGTCATGCGTCTGCTCGGGTTCTACACGATCGTGAGCGAAGGGACGTCGAAGGTGTTCGTGCTGTTCGGCAACGTCCTCGAGACGATCACCGAGCCCGGCATCCACTTCCTGTGGTTCAAGATGGGCCCGGCCGCGCTGATCGTCAACTGGATCGGCTCGTGCTACACGCTCGACATGCGCATGGACCAGGTGTACCGCCGTTCCGAGCCCGTGAACTCCGAGGAAGGCGCGCCGATGGGCATCGGCATCTGGTACGAGATGTACGTCTCCGATCCCGTCGCCTTCCTGTTCAAAAACGCCGATCCCCGGGGTTCCTTGGCAGCCAACGTCAGCAACGCGACGGTCCGCTCGCTGTCCAACATGAAGCTCGCGGCCATGCTCGGCAACCGCCACCAGATGAGCACGGTCGTGCGCGAGGAAGTGTCCCCGAAGAGCCACGAATGGGGCTACAAGCTCGGCTCGGTCTACATCCGCAAGGTCCATCTGCGGGACCCGCGCATGATCAAGCAGATCGAGGAGAAGGTCGTAAACCGGCTCCGGCAGGTCACGTCGTCGATCAAGCAGGACGGCGAAAACCAGGTCAACATCATCGCGAGCACCGCGCAGCGCCAGGCGTCCATCGCGTTCGGCGAGGCGGCGGCGCTGCGCCCCAAGATCGTCGGCAGCGCGCTGAAGGCGATCTCTTCCGCGCCCGACATCCTGCAGGCGATGTTCGAGATCCTCGAGGTCCAGCGCGTGCTCGAAAGCGGCGCCGAGATCACGATGGTCCCGCCCGGCTCGGACACGTTGCAGTCGTTGATCGCCGCCCGCGGCGCAGCGTTGCCTCCGCCTCCGAACGCCTGAAGCCGGTCGTCGACGAAGCGCGCCGCACGGTCATCCTCCCATTGCCGGGAGCCGACCGGCTGCCCCCTCTGCTCGAGTTCGGGGGCGAGCGCTTCGCGCGCAAGAACGAGCTTCACGCGACCTTGGCGGGCTCCCGGGTCCGGCGCGCCGCCGCCGAGCTGTACGATGCGGCCCGGGGCCTGGAGTTTACAGTCGTCCCTTCCGGCATCCGCCTTCTGATCCGCAAGGACGCGCGCCGCTCCCTGATCGAGCTGGTCGAGGTGGAGGGCCTGGAGGCGTTTTGCGCGCGGCTTCAAACGCCCGTACCGCCGGCCCACGTCACCCTCTTCACGGAGCCGGGCGGCGGCGGCATCGCGATTTCCACGCTCGAAGAGCTGAATTCCTGGTCCGTTCCGGCGTCCCTGGCCCTCGACCCATCCCCCTGGCGCCTCGACGATGGCGGAGCTATACTGGGAGGGTGAGGCCCCCTCTCCTCCTCGCCGCCGTTCTATGGGCCGCGTCGCCGCGCGCGGGCGCTCAGACGCGCCTTGGAACGACGGAGACGCCCGGCGTGACGCCGGGAAGCCAGACCGGGTCGCTGTCCTCCTCGCTGAACCCGGGCGGCGTTCCGCAGCTCGTGACCTTGTCGCTCCTGACGCCGTCGCTGACCCCCGCTCCCGGCGCGATCCTCACGCCGACGCCGCTGTTCACCCCCTCGCCGCTAGCACTCGGCCTGCCCATCCCGCTCGCCGCGGCCGCGACCCCGGCCACGCTCAAGCCCGTCAAGCCCGCGGCGTACGTCCCGGCGGCGAATGAAGACAAGAGCGTCCCGGCACTGCTCACGCCGATACGGGACATGTTCAAGAGCGACGCGCCGGAAGGGCTCGGCAAGATGGACGACGCCGCGCTCATCGAGCTCTCCAAGCGCATGTTCGGCGAGTCCTCCCGCCCGGACGGGATGCTCAAGCAGGAGAAAGGCGAGGACGTGAAGGACAAGCCGTTCCGCGACGCCTACCTGCGCTTCGACGCCCCCTTTTCCTTCGACCGGGAGACGGCCCGCCGCTACGAGGAGGCGCTCGGCTTCGGCACGACCAACGAGGACCGGGCGAAGAAGGTCGTCGATGAAGCGGCGGCGCTGCTGACCTCCGCCGGCGTCACATATGCCCGTTCCCAGCGCACGGACGACGACGGACGCGTCATCGACCGGCTTCAAATCCTGCCCGACCGCGAAGGCGGCGCGCTCAATCGGCTCGCGTGGAACATCCAGCAGCGCCACGGGGCGGCGGTCGAGTACGCGCCGCGGCAGCTCGGCTACGGCTCGAACGCCGGGTTCGTGCCTCAGCTGAAGACCGTGTTCCTTCCGCATTTCGGGACGTCGGGCGCGTTCTTCTCCATCCTGCACGAGGCCCAGCACTCGAACTACCTCGCGCGCCGGGTGAAGGGCGACCTGAGCCCGTTCAGCGCCATGGTCGTTTCGCGCCTGCACCAGACGATCGTCCCGCGCGCCTCCCACTACGCGTCGCAGATGTCGATGGAGGAGCTGACGACCCACGCGAAAGGCCTCAAGCTCATGCTGGCCGAGGCCCGCCGCAAGGCGCCTTCGTCGTGGGAGTCGTACATGATCCTCAGCCACGCGTACGAGCTCCACGATCTCCGGCGTTCCGCCCTGATCCTGGCGGGCCGCATCCTCACCGAGCTCGAGGAGGGCTCATCCGTCGTGCCCGTGACGGACGAGAAGGCCTTGGCGATCCTGGGGCCGCTGTCCGGCGCGAAATGGATGGCGATCGCCTTGCCTTGGTCCGTCATGTACATGCCGGTGCCCGACGAGGAGCCCGCGACGCCGAAGAAAGGCCTCGCAAAGCTCTTCAGCCGCAAGCCGCCGACGCCCGGACAGAAAGCCGCCTCGCGGACGGCCAAGGCGCTCAAGGAATGGGCCGCGCTGACCTCTCCGGCTCTCGGAGAGATGATCGCCGAGCTCGAGAAGGACGCTCCCGACTGGAACGCGCTCAACGCGCTGGCCGACACGCTCGCGCTCGCGGGGGCCAAGACGGAGAAGTCGTTCAAGGCGGCGCGCTGACGATCAGCGCGCGGACACGGGCGGGGTTCCCTCGATCTCGCGGATTTGGTCCTCCGCGAACATCTTGGTCCCTTCGTCAAGACGGAACTCGAGCGCCTTCTTGAAGAAGCGAAGCGCGTAGGCGTCTTTGTTCTGGCGGCGCAGGCATTGTCCCATGCCGGTGTAGGCCCGCGCGCCGGAATTGTCGACGACCTTCAGGCGCTGGGTCGCCTTGAGCGCCGCGGCGAAGGAGGCGCGCGCCTCGGTGATCTTGCCTTCGCGCAGCCACGCGGCTCCGGTCCGTTCGTGATAGCGCACGATGCGCACGTCGACGATCTTGAGCGCGGCGAGGACCTCATCGAGCGCGTCCCGGGCCTTGTCGTATTCGCCCTTCTCGATCAGCTCGTCCGCCTTCTTGAAGCCCTCCTCCAAAGGATCCGCGGCCTTGCGCGCGGCGGCGGGGAGGGCGAGAAGCAGGAGCGAGAGCGCCAGGACGGTCTTCATGCGCCGTAAGGATAACGGATTTACGCGCGGCGTCAATACCGGGGCGGTCTCGGGGCGCCGAGGGTCGAACTCGGAACCTCGTGGTCCCAAACCACGCGCTCTGCCAATTGAGCTACGCCCCGTCGAGACCGCGCTCGGATTATAGCACTCTTAACAATTCCGTCCTTGCGCCGCTCCCGGCGCGCAGGTACACTACGTTGTGAAGAAACTCCTCGTCTTGGCGGCCCTCGCGTCGTTCGCCGGGTGCAAATCCGGCCCGGAGACGATCCTCATCAACGAGGAGGACCGGACCTCCTATATCCGCGACAACGCGGCGGAGGAACGGCGCGCTCGCGAGGCGCTGGCCGGCATCGAGAAGAAAGTCGAGATGGGCGAGCTCCCCAAGATTCAGTTCGAGTTCGACAAGGACGCGATCACGCCCGAGTCCGACCCGACCTTGCTGCTCGTCGCGGAGCTGCTGCTCAAGCATCCCCGCCTGAAGGTCATCTGCCTCGCGCACACCGACAGCGTCGGGACGGAAGAGTACAACCTGGACCTCTCCGAGCGGCGCGCGCGCTCGGTGAAGTCGTTCCTCGTCAAGGCGGGGGTCCCCCCACCCTCGATCCGCTTCCACGGCATGGGCTACTCCCGTCCGCTCGCGGACAACTCGACCGACGAGGGACGGGCCAAGAACCGGCGCGTCGAGTTCCGCGTGACCTACCGCGACTGGGAAGCCGTCTACTGAGCCCGGAACGTCCACGCGACGAACCGGCTCTTCTTCTGACCCTGCTCCATCGCGACCGTCCGCCGCGAGCGCGCGCCGGCCTTGTTCAAGGCCGTCTCCAAGGCCGGCAAGGCCGCCGCCTTGGAGATCAGGCAGGTGAACCAAGCGACCTGCGTCCCGAAGGCGACGCTTTCCTCGATCATGCGGCGCGCGAAGGTTTCCTCGCCGCCCGGGTACCACAGCTCGCTCTCCGCTCCGCCGAAATTGCTTCCGGTTGAAGGCGAGCGTCCCAGCTTCTTCCATTTGACGCGCCCCGACTCGCGCGCCTCCTCGAGCGAGGCGTGGAACGGCGGGTTGCACAGGACCAGGTCGTACGCCTCGCCCGCGTTGATGATCCCCTCGATAATCGAGGATGGATTTGTCTGCAGGCGAAGCTCCACGCCACCGGCGAGCCCCGCATTCGACTCGACGATGCGCTGCGCCGACGCGAGCGCGACCGGATCCGCGTCGCTTCCGGTAAATCGCCAGCCGTATTCGGCGCGGCCGATGATCGGATAGACGCAGTTGGCGCCGACCCCGACGTCGAGCGCGCGGACGCCCTCGCCGCGCTTTCCGCCGAGCAGATCCGCGGCGTAATGGACGTAGTCGGCGCGGCCGGGAACCGGCGGGCACAGATAGCCCGGTGGCAGCTCCCACGCCGCGATCCCGTAGTACGCGCGCAGCAGCGCACGATTGAGGATCAGCACCGACGCCGGATCCGTAAAATCGACCGTGGGCTCACCCGCGGGATTTAGATACGCGACGGCCTCGAGCTCCGGGGAGCTTTTGACGAGCAGGTCGAAGTCGTAGCGGCCGGAGTGGCGGCTGCGCGGATGCACGCCCCGACTACTGGCAGGCCGGGATCGTGTAGCTCTTCGTGAACATCGCGACGCGGTCCTCGTGGATGTCGCGCTCGTAGACGTCCACCTGGTAGGTCATCGGCCGCGTGGAGGAGACCTTCACCGGATTCGGGCAGTCGCGGTACTCGTTGCGCTGGGGATCCGGGCACTCCTCGCTCGTGGCGACGACGGGGATCGTGACGCGCTCCTCTTTGCAGGTGTACACGTCGCGCTGGTCGTAGCCCGTGTCGCGGCAGATGTTCATGGTCTTCTTGGGGCCGCGCAGCACGAAGGTGTCGGCGTCCGCGCGGCAGAGCGCGAAAATGGACACGGGGATGCCGTCGTACGCCATGGTGGGCCAGTCCGGGCCGAACTTCGCGTTGATCTGCTCCCACGGTAGCTTCTGAGCCTCGGCGCGCGCCTTGGCGCGGGCGCCGGCCTGGGCCTGGTACTCGGCCAGGTCCTTGTCGATGGTCTGGGCGGAGGCGAGGCCGGCGGCAAAAGCGAGGACGGCGGACAGCGAGAGCGTTTTTCTCATATCCCTATTTTAGCGGAGGAATCCCGCCGAGGGTTGGGCCCTTCGGCGCATGAGCGCCGGGCAAAAGGCCCAGTAAAAGATGACTTGCCGGGAAATGCTCCGGTCCAGGCGCGGGCTCGCTACCTGGGCGGCAAGCCGAACCGTTTGCGCATCGCGGCGTCTTCGATCGCCTTCAACTGTCTGAGCGCCTCGCCGTCCGTGTCATGTTCGGGGATGGCGCGTTCGGAGGAGTTATCATTGCCCGCATTGTCGTTCCGGTTTTGCGAGGGCGCAGTCTGCCCCTGTTGAGGCGTCGACGGCTGGGAAGAGTAGGCGCGATCTGGAGGTCGAACAGGGGGCCGAAGAATTTATTCGTGTCGTTGTCGCCGCCCTTCTGCGACAGGATTCCTTTGACCTCGACGCGCTGCAAATCGTAAATCACCCTCGTCTTTTTCAGATTTTTTCTTGCGTCTTCAGTGTAGCTGAGCTCCGTTTTCCCATGCTTGGCGAGCACGGCTCGCGCCGCCGCGTCGGCGCTCTGGGCGCGCGCGGGCCCGGGAAACATCGACGCCACCGCCAAAAACACCAAAACCGTCAGCAGGGCTTTTTTAGCGGCCCGATTCTTTCCGGGCGAATCCAGCGCTCCATAGATGATTCCGCCGATCGCGTAGAAGATGAACCCGACGATCATGTTGTAGCCGAGCAGGTAGCGCGTGACGGCACCCCAATCATACGAGCCGTAATAGCCGATGAAGGCCGCGGCTGCGAGCGTCCACAAGGATATACCGACCATGGCTCGCCGGCGCGGACGAGTGCCGCGGATACGGCCGGCCAGCAGGGCGAGCGGCGGCATCAGCAGGCAGGCGATCCCCGCGGGAATGGGAAGATGATGCGTGAACCAAGCGAAAGGCCAGCATATCAAGCCCAGCGCTCCGCCCAGAACGGCCCCGGCATTCGAGAAAATCACGACCGCGAGGCTCACGCGGCGCACGGCGCTCCAGCGACCGGCAAGCTTGAGGCCGCCGGCGAGCAGGCATCCGAGCCCGGTGATCAAGGCCCAGGCCAGCCAGATGAACGGGCGCGGCTCAAAAGACATGCCCCCGGCAATGAGCGCGGACGGGCTTTCATCGGGGGCGGGCCGCTCCTGGGGCACGACCCAGGCAGCCAATTCATATCTCAAAGGGCCGTAATAACTGCTGATGACGGACGACGGCGGCGTGTCGATTCCAGAGGTCAGGATGCAGGTAAACGACGACGTCGCCGTGTAGAGCTGGTCCAGCAGATACGGAGCCAGAACCGCTATCTCGAATGACCCCGCCGGCCAATCGCCCCGGAACGCGGGGAAATGCGGATGATCGTAGACTTTGAAGGTGACGCCGGAAGCCTTCAGGTCCCTGAGCTTCGCTTCCTTCAGATCGGCGAGAGAGCGGAATGCGTCCGAGGAACGCGGGATGATGATCAGCTGGGTCATCTCCAGGCGCGTGAACTTCTCCGGCTCGAAATCAGAAGGGTTCGTCCGGAACCGAACCCAGTCGTCGCCCGGACGGTGGGGACGAAATGTGGAGTGGAGATTGATGACTTCGGCTCCGCCGCTCATGAACGCGTCGATTTCCTCCCCGCCGCGCAATTTAAAGACTTCACCGAAATGCCCCACGTAATCGACCCAGCCTTCCCCGGTAATCCCGGGATCGGGTCTTACGGTTCCGGCTTTCACGCCCGTATCTTGCGAGAAGGGAGACGGCGGGGCCTGGGGTTCCCGAGCGAAGCATTGCACGGTGATGAGCGCGAGGCCGGCTGTCAGCGGCACGAGGCGGCGGTTCATTTTATTCCTGGTTTCCGGCAAAAAAAATAGAGGAAGCGAGATGACTATCGCTTCCTCTGGACTCATCCGGTTAAGGCCGGATCGTGGATACCCCGGGGCCGATTCCCCAGGCTACAGAGCTGCTTGAATAAGGATACAGGATGGCGGCCGCGGCATCGAGGGCCTTTCGCCCTGCATGGGCGGCCCGAACGGCCCAGATTGCGGTATTCAGCGCGCTGGAAAAGAGAAGCCCCGGAGGATTCGCACTGCGAATCCGGCCGGGGCTTCTTTTTCGGAACGTCTACGGATCGGTTACTTCTTGCCTTCCGGCTTGCCCATCGCCGCCAGGTTCGCCCGCGCCTTGGAGAGAATCTCCGAGTACGAGACGCCCGTCAGGATCTCGAGACCCTGGCTGACGTGGCTGACCGCGTAGATGTGGAACTTGCCTTCCTTCACGGCCTGCACGACCTCGGGAGAGAGCTGAAGGTCCGCCACGTTCGCCAGCGGGATCACGATGCCCTGATCACCCGTCAGGCCGCGCGCCTTGCACAGCTCGTAGAAGCCCTCGATCTTGTGGTTCACGCCGCCGATAGCCTGCACGTTGCCGAACTGGTCGGCCGAGCCGGTCACCGCGAAGTTCTGCCCGATCGCCACGCCCGAGAGCGCGGACAGGATCGAGTACATCTCGGTCGAGGTGGCGGAGTCGCCGTCGATGCCGCCGTAGTTCTGCTCGTACGAGATCGACAGGCGCGCCGGGAAGGCGCGCTTTGACGCGAACACGTTCTGCAGGAAGCCCTCGACGACGCCGAGCGCCTTGTTGAAGGACGAGCCGGTCTGCTCGGGGCCCGCGTTGCGGTCCACCGAGATGATCCCGCCCGCGCCCGCCGCGGCGGACGGCACCACGGTGATGCGCATCGGCACGCCGAAGCTGCCCATGACGGCCAAGCCGTTGATCTGGCCGACCTTCTTGCCGGTCGTCTCGACGACGAACACGTTGTCCTTGTAGACCTGGAGCAGGTGGCGGCGATAGACTTCCTCGCGGTCCTGCTTCGTCTGCAGGGCCATGTCCACGTCCTCGCGGCGGACTTCCTTGCGGCCCGCCTCGTGCGCCCAGTAGGTCGCCTCGCGGACGACGCCGTACAGGGCGCCGAACTGCGCGGTCATCTTCTTATTGGAGTCGGCCATGCGGGCGCCCTGCTCGATGAGGGCGCTCATCGCGCTCTGCGTCAGCTCGGTCACGTCCTGCTTGAGCTCCGCGGCGAGCGACAGCACCGCCTTCTTGAAGAACTGCACGTAGCCGGCCACCGACTCCTCGCTGACCTTGAGCGTGGACTCGAAGTCCGCCGACGCCTGGAAGTTCATCGCGAAGTCCGGGTCCTGGCGCTCGACCATCATGCGCAGGCTCGGAGACCCGATCAGGACGATCTTGACCTTGCTCGGGACACCGTAGGCGTCCGTCTTGCCCATCATCAGGCCCTGCAGGCCGCCCTCGACCATCGCCGCTTCACCGGAGCGGGCGGCCGACATCAGCGCCTGGTACAAGCCCGGGGCGCGGAGCACGTCCATGAAATCCATGACCAGGAAGCCGCCTTCGGCCTGCTGGATCGCGCCGCCCTCGAGCGTCGGGCCGCCCGGGGCGCCGCCCTTGACGAGGCCCACGCCGGGGATCAGCATCGTGCGGCGGTTGTCGTCGGCCTTGCCGAAAACCTTCTCGAGCGTCGGGTTCTTGACCCAGACCACCGGCGCGCCCGTCTTGCCGCCGTTGCTGGAGAGCACGCTCGCCTCGAAGAAATCCTGGGCGTCCATCGGCTTCTGGCCGGGGGCGTCCTTGATGCCTTCCTCACCGCCCTCATCCGCGGGCGAACCGATCTTGCCCATGAAGATCTGGTGGTTCGCGATCGAGAACTCGAGCAGCGACTTCACGTAGGAGACGGCCTTGAGTTGCTCAGCCGTCGGCTCAACCTTGGGCTGGCTCTTCGCCAGCTCCTTCTGCGCCTTGCCGAACTCCTGGTTCTTCGCCTTGAACTCCTTCATGAGAGGATCGACCGCGGCGCCGAGAGCCTCCTGGATCTGCTTGAACTTGGCGGGCGTCAGGCCGGCCTTCATCAGCTCGCCCACCGTCTCCTGGCTCAGAGCCTCGCCGCCGTGAGTGTAGGCGACCATGATCTTCGTGCCCTGCTGGACGAACGCGACGCCGAAGCCTTCGACGTCGATCGCGGCCACGCGCTTCTCGAAGTCGGCGGACCACGCCTCGATCTTGTCCTGAAGAGCCGACATCTCGGGGGACGCCGCGGTCTCGGGCATCACGGCGGCCAGCAGCGGCTGGGCCACCTGGTTGATGATCGTGCCGACGGCCTGCGATTCCATCTCGGCGATCTTCTCCGCGACGGCCGACATCTCCTTGTTGTTCTGCTACATCATGGCCTTGAACTTCGCCATGACGACGGGGAACTTCTGGTCGCGCTCCTTAGTGGCCGCGGCGAACTGCGCTTTCGTGAACTTGCCGGCGGCGATCATTTCGTCGACCTTCGCCGGGTCGACGGCCTGGCCGTCGTGCATCAGCGTGAGGCCGATCGTCATGCGGCCCTCGCCCGAGGGCTGGGCGAAGAACTCGACGCCAAACGCGCCGCCGGCGAGGGTGATCTTCTTGACCTCGGCCTGGAAGGCCTCCTCGCGCTGCGCGGCGGCTTCCTGGACCTGGCCGATGACCTGCTGCTTGACCTGGCCGACCTCGCCGGAGTTCAGCGCCTCGGGCAGAATCTGCTTGAGCGTGTTCACGAACTTGCGGACGCCCTTGACGAACGCGGGCCCGCGGCCGGTCTCGAGCACGAGCGTGATCGGATTTTCCTTCTCGTCGAAGTTCGTCACGGCCACGCGGTCGCCGGGGGTCGGCATCTTGGACGCGATCTCGGGGAGCATGTGGCGCAGCGCCGTCTCGCGGCCGGAGCCGTCCGGGCCGGCGACGAACAAATTGTAGTGGCGGCCGGGCATCTGCAGGCCGAACTTGATCGCCTTCAGCGCGCCGTCCTGGCCCACGACCTGCTTATCCGACGCGGGGATCTTGGCGGTGCTCTCCGGAAGCTCCGTGGTCGAGGGCGCGTAGTGCATGTCCGCGATCTTCACGGCGAAGTCCTCGGGATTGACGGGCTGCGGGACGGGAACCTTCGCGGCCTTCTTGGCGACGAGCTTCGCGAGCGGGGCGGGCAGCAGGCGCGACACGACCGAGCGCCAGTCTCCGGCCTTCACCGGCGCCTCTTCCTCGGCGCGCGCCTTCGCGGCGTCGTAAATCTGTCCGAGCTGGGAGGACGAGCCCGCGTTGTTCGCGGCGTTGATGGCGGCGGCCATCGTGATCATGTTCTGCTTCGCCGTGCCCTCGGGCATGGCCTGCGCCGCGATGATGAGCTTCGCCGCGTCCTCGCGAGTCGACATCGTCTCGGGGAGCAGCACGCCTTTGGCCTGCAGCGCGTTGATGACGCCGATGACCGGGTGCGCCTCGACCGCGAGGGGCTGGACGCCGGTCTGCACGGCGTGCGTCTGGATCGGGGACACCGTGGTCATCGCCTGGACGACGGGCGCGATGTTCGGCGTGAAGCTCGGAGCGGTCAGCGAAAGATTCGGGAGCGTGATCGGAGCCGTGATCACCGACATGCCCGGAGTGTAGGTTCCGATCGTTCCGATGACGCCGAGATTTCCCGTGACGGGCGTGACCACGCGGGCGCCTTGGGTCTGGGACCAGGCGCTCATCGGCGCGGAGACGAAAAGAGCCAAGGCCAAGGTCACGGCCAGGGACTTTCTCGCGGCGGTTTTCTCGATGATCATGTTCAGCTCCTCTGTGACGGAACGCCTTCGGGCGTTGCTGAATTATAGGGGAGAACCGCCCGTGAGGGCTGGGGCAGGTGGGTAAGGGGGACCCAGACAAACGGCCTAGTCGCAATTAGGCCCCCAGGGGGCCTAGTCGGCTCGGAAGACGACGGCCAGGCCGGCGGCGTCGGGAACGGCCGCGTACGGGCTCAGGTCGAGGGACGCCACCGGGGCGTCGGGCCGGAAGCGCAGGCCGCGTTGGCCGCCCGCGCGCGCCTTGCCCCCCTCGATGACGGCCTCGAAGACGAACACCGGCGCGCCCACGTCCTCGCCGTCGAGATCCACGGCCTTCGCGAAGGCCTTCGGCTTCACGCGGCACTCGGCGACGATCGAGACGCGTCCTCCGAGCGGCACGACGCGCGTCGTCAGGTCGTCGCTCGATGCGCGGCACGTGTACTTCCACTTTTTTCCGCCGCGACGCGTGATCGCGACGTCCAAGCGCGAAGCGCCCGACAGGCTCCCGTCATCGGCGAAAGAGAACGAGAACTCGGCTTCATAACCGCGCCAGCCGAAGCGATCCGGGAACTCCACGGTCCGCCCCGCGGGGTCGAAGCCGCCGGCGTCCCGCACCGTCACGCGCTCTCCCGCGAAGGCGGGAGAGGAGAGGATTACGGCCAGGCACAGCGCGCGGGCGACCATACCCGAAGTGTGCGCCGGACGTGTTGCGCGCGTATTGCGCGGCGGCTTCCTTATTACAAGCCTTGCGGCGCTAAATCTCGGTCTGGAACGGGGCGGCCGGCTCCAGGAACGGGCTGGCTTCGTTTCTCGGGATGACGCGCAGGTCCAGGAGCCTCTTCCAGGGAACGCGGAAGTCGCGCCCCGCGGGCGTCGCGGGCTTGAGATCGAAGCCCTTCTGCGCGGGCAGATAGAGCGCCGGCGCGACGGGGGACGGAGGGGCCACCACCACCGCCGCGCCGATCTCGACCGCGCGGGCCGAGGCGCAGCGCGCGAGGCGCGCGGCGCCCTCCTCGTCCTCCGCGGGCGCCGAGACGAGCACGAGATTGACCCCGCGCTTCTTCAGGGCCGCGGCGTACTCGGTCTTCTGGATCGAGAACGACGGCAGCGCCGCCACCAACCCGCCCCGGTAGCGGAACAGGATCAAGCGCATCCCGGCCAGGACCGGCGGCTTCTGCGCGCGCTCCGCCGGCGTCGGGTCGAGCTTATCCATCGCCTGCCACGCGCCGCCCGCGAGGATGTAGGCGCGGCTGAAGACGGTGCCGTCCGGCTCCCGGTGCGGCGAGTTGCCGATGACGACGAGGCTTCCCTTCGCGGCGTCCTTGAGCGCGGGAAGATCGGGCTCGAAGCTCCGCTCCTTCGAAAGCGACTCGGGAAACACGACGACGTCGGCGCCGGCCTTCACGGCCGAGGCGATCTCGGCGGCCGCGCGCGCGTTCCACTCCTTATCCGACCCGGGCTTCGAGGAGGCGTCCCACGCGACGGCCCGCACGATCAGCGCGTCGGGCCCGGAGGGGACGCTCATCGGCGCGGCGGCGCGCGCGGAGCTTCGCGAGGCGGCGCAGAGCAGAACCGAAAAGAGAATTTTTTTCATCGCGCGATCGTAGCATTTTCTTTCGCGCGGGGACCTTTGACCCACGACCGGGAGTCCAAGGTCCCACCATGAACGTAGTGCGATTGCCTTCCCGGCGTAGGGCTAAAGAGAGAAGCCTCCGCGCGTCGCGCGTGGTACCATCACACTCAATGAAAGCTCGCGTACGTTCCGCGATGTCCCTCATCGTCTCACTCGTCATCGTGCTCACGCCTTGGCCGGCGTGGGCGCAAGTCGCGCGCATTGTCGCCCCTGTTTCCGGCGTTTCCTCGGCCGCCGGCGCGTCGATCGTTTCCCCGCTGACGACGGCGCCGTCCGCGCTGATTTCCCCCTCGCTCGGCGCGCTCGCAACGCCTTCGATCCAGTTCTCCGGCGCTCCGACGCCGCTCACGAACACGGCGATTCCCTCCGCGCTGTCGCCCCAAGTCACGCCCCTCCTTCCCGCCGCCGCGGTCGAGCCCGTCGATCCCGTCAAGGCCGCCGTCTCGCAGCCGGCGCCCGGCGTCGACAACGCCGCGGCCGCGGCCGCCTCCGCCTTCGTCTCCGAAGCCGAGGTCCGGGGCAAGACCGTCGTCATGGTCGGCACGAAGGGCTCGCGCCCGTTCATCCTGCAGGAGGCCCTGCGCATCGCGAAGGAGCTCGGCCTGAGCCTCGTGCTCGTCGACGATCCCGCGAACCGCAAGAACTCGATCGGCGAGGTTCCGGACTCTCACTTCATCGCCGCACCTGTCAACACGCGCGACGGCAAGACGATGTCCAAGATCGCGGAAACGGTCGCCGCTCACCCCGAGGGCGGGAAGGCGCACGCCGTCGTCAGCTTCATGAGCTTGTACGCGAGCCTCACCGGCAAGATGACGGACCGCCTCGGCGCGAAAGGCATCGCCGGCGACGTCGTCTCCGCCGCTGACCGCAAGCCAGAGGCGCGCAAGCGCCTGAATACCGACGAGTCCCAGCGCGTTCCCTACGCCGAGATCGCGACCGAGCAGCAGGCACGCGCCGCGTACCACGCCGTCTCCGAGGACGGCAAGTACAAGGTCATGCTCAAGACGAGCCGCGGCGAGAACAGCCGCTTCCTCGACATCAACATCAAGACCGAGAACGAGGCCGCCGCCGCGTACCTGAAGATGGACGCGGCCGTCCGCGACTTCGTCACGCGCCCCGAGGCGAAGCAGACGACGTTCAGCACGCACCCGGGCATCATGATGGAGCGCATGCTCGAGAAGAAGCCCGGCACCGAGGAGACCTCGGTCGAGGTCGTGATGCAGAACGGCAAGGCCGCCTTCGCGATCGTCTCGGACACGAAGGGCATCGGCCCGAAAGGCGAGCTCGCGGGCGGCATCCTCGTGTTCCCCGGACAGACCGCCGTCTCCGACCACGCGGAGCTCATCGCGGCGTCCGAGCGCGCGCTCAAGGCCCTCGGCCTGACGGACGGCAACGCCCGCCTCGACATGTTCACGACGCCCGACGGCCCGCGCGTCATCGAGATCAATCCGTTCATGGGCGGCGTCGCGATCTGGACCGCGGTCAAGAGCCTGACGGGCATGAGCCTCGTCGAGCAGGGCTTCCGCGCGACGCTCGGCCTCAAGGTCGATCCCGGCCACGCGCCGGACGGCGTGCTCCACTACATCTTCCTCGCCTCGAGCCGCAACGGCACGCTCGAGGGCGTCGAGGGGCTCGACTCGGCCAAGAAGCTCCCGGGCATCGAGCTCGCGCGCTCCTTCGTCGAGCCCGGCGACCACATCGCCGCCGCGAAGGGCAACGCATACGAGGAGTGGGCCGAGATCATCGGCAAGGGCAAGACCTGGCGCGAGGCGATCTCCGCCTCGCTGCTCGCGGCCCGGCGCATGGTCCTGCGCATCAAGCGCGCCGACGGCGAGATCGTCCGCGCGCGCGGCGACTATCAGCAGCCGACGGCCGACGATTTGGCGCCGCTTTCGCCGCTCAAAACCGCCGAACCGCAGGCGCCGGCGGCGAACGTTCCCGTCATAGACGAGTCTCCCGCGCTGAAGTCGAAAGTCGTCCTCGGCTTCCTCTCCACGTTCCTGCTCGTCTCCACCGTCGTCGAGTCCACCTCGCTCGCCGTCTCGCAGATGACCCAGCCGCTCTCCCAGGGCTTCCTGGCGCTCGCCGCGCTGACGAGCGTGAGCTACGGCGCCTACACCGTCGGCTCCTTCCTCGGTGGCGCGATCATCAAGCGCCTCGGCATCCGGACGACCTACCGCGTCGTGCTCGCCGTGCGCGCGCTCATCTGGACCTCGCTGGCACTCCTCTTCAACCCGGCCACCGGCACGATCGCGCTGGCAGCACTCATCCCGCTGTTCGCGCTCGACTATTTCTTCCACTCGATCGGCCGCGTCGCAGAGCACAGCCTCCAGGTCGCCTGGTTCAAGGATTCCGAGGTCAAGTCGAGCCGCTTCGGCTCGTTCCGGGACTTCAT
Organism: Elusimicrobiota bacterium; assembly: GCA_038211115.1. Taxonomy (GTDB): domain Bacteria; phylum Elusimicrobiota; class Elusimicrobia; order UBA1565; family UBA9628; genus GWA2-66-18. Next base: position 54,845 of record JBBQVX010000002.1, read on the forward strand.
CGAGTACGGCACCGTCTTCATCGGCTCGGCGATGGCGCTCGTCGTCGCCGCGTTCGGCTTCGGCGCGGTGATCTACCCCGCGCCGCTCGCCTTCGGCCTCGCCGCCGTGCTGGCGCTCGGCTTAGCACTGCCGAAAGCCGGCGCCGACAAGGCCGTCAAGGGGAAGTGGAGCGACGGCTTCAAGACGATCTTCAAGGACGCGGGCATCTACAAGCCGCTGTTCGGCTTCGCGCTCGTCAACAGCTTCCTGTACATGATGTACTACATCGTCGCGACCGCCTTCGGCGCGTACGCGGCCCCGGATCCGCAGCACGCGGCCGCCGTCGCGGGCTCGCTCACCGGCGTCTACGGCGTCGGCGCGCTGATCGGCGCCGTCGTGATGGACCGCATGGCCGCGCGCATCTCGAAGAAGGTCGACGCCCTCCCCGCCGCCGAGCAGAAGGCCGGCGAGCGCCGCCTCTACTCGCTCTCCGCCGCGAAGGTGCTGCCCTGGGCCGCGGTCGCGCTGCTCGGCTCCTGGCTGCTGACGAGCACCCTGCACCTCGGCACCTTGCTCTGGCCGATGTTCCCCGTCTCGATCGCGCTGCTTGCGATCGGCTTCACCGCGCAGCTCGCGTCGAACCACCTCGACACGATCATGAAGTCGAACATCCCCAAGGAGAACAAGGACGTCTCCGTTGGGGCGATCCGCGCGCTGATCTACCTGACGCACGTCGTCGGCTTCCTGCTGTGGGGCGGCCTGTTCGCCTGGCTCGGCCCCGGCGCCTTCGCCGCCTTCGCCGCCTTCTACACCGCCGTGGCCGTCATCTACCTCTGGCTGGCGCGCTCCCTCAAGAAGTAGAAGCGCCGCTTTAAAAGAAGAGGCCGGCGGGTTTCCCCGCCGGCCTCCTTTTTTCGGATCGAACTTACTTCGCGGCGGGAGCGGTCTCGGCCTTGGCCTTGGCCTTCTTCGCCATTTTCTGCACGGTTCCCTTCTGGGCCTTGCACTCCTTCTTGGTCAAGGACGTCCAGCCCTTGCCCTTGCAGGTGTTCTGGCCCTTGCAGGCGGTGCCGCCTTCAACGGCGCACTCGCTGGTGCCCTTGCAGGCGTTGACGCCGAGGCAGTGAACGGTGCTCGCCTTCTTCGCGGGCATCTTCGCGTCGCTCTTGGCCTCCGCCTTGGGAGCGTCGCCCTTCGGCATGTCGGCCTTGGGGGCGTCGGCGGCGAACACGGGCATGGAGGCGGCGAACAGGCCGGCGAGAGCGGCTTCGACGACGAGCGACTTGGTGAAGGTCTTCATGTGATGTTGTGTCTCCTTGTGTTTTTTATAGGCGTCTTATATGGGTGCGGCCGGGGCCCATTCTATTACATGTGGGGTTCGAGATAATCCAAATCTTTTCCGAACGTCTCGCGCAGGCCCGTCAGCGACAGCAGGGCAAGGCCGAACGTCAGCGCCCCCACCATCCCGGCGGCACCCAGGATGCCCTGGCCGGGCTTTAAATACTGGAACAGGGCCGACACGGCCACCAAAGAGCCGCGCACGAAGTTCGGCACGGTCGTCGTCGCGGTGGCGCGTATGTTCGTGCCGAACTGCTCGGAGGCGATCGTCACGAAGATCGCCCAATACCCCGAGAAGAAGCCCAGGACCCCGCAGGTCGCGTAGAACGCCCCGAGCGAGGCGCCATGCAGGTTCAAATACACGGCGCTCGACAGCGCGGTGGCGATCACAAAGATCAGCGCGGCCTTCCGGCGGCTGCGCAGCAGCTGGCTCAAGGCCCCGCTCGCAAAATCGCCCATGGCACAGCCCGCGTACAGCCACATCACCGCGCGCGACCCGGTCGGCACTATGGGCATCTCGAGCGCCTTACCGAACTCGGGAGCGAAGGTCGCCAGAATGCCGATCACGAACCAGACCGGGATGCCCAAGGCGATGCAGGACAGGTAACGCAGCACGCGGTCCTTCGTGGCGAACAGCATGAAGAAGTCCCCGCGCCGCACGGTCGAGTTCTTCACCTTATCGAAAATTCCGGATTCATACACACCCACCCGAAGGGTGAGCAACGCCAGGCCCATCGCGCCGCCGACGAAGTACGCGTTGCGCCAGCCGAAGTAGTCCCCCACGAGCCCGGCCACGACGCCGCCCGCGATGCCGACCCCGGCTACGACCATCGTCCCGTAGCCGCGCGTCTCCTTGGGCATCAGCTCGCAGACGAGCGTGATGCCGGCGCCGAGCTCGCCCGCGAGCCCGATCCCCGCGATGAAGCGCAGGGCGCCGTAGACCGCCACCGAGTGCGCGAAGCCGTTGGCGATATTGGCCACCGAGTACATCGCGATCGAGCCGAACAGCACCGAGAGCCTTCCTTTCTTATCGCCCAGTATGCCCCACAGCAGGCCGCCGATGAGCATCCCGGTCATCTGCATATTGATCAGATGCAGCCCGGTGTCGAGCAGCTTATCCGAGGCCACGCCGATGTCCTTCAGGCTCGTCACGCGGACGATGCTGAACAGAATCAGGTCGTAGATATCGACGAAATAGCCGAGTGCGGCCAGCATCACGGCCAACATCGCGTTGCGCTTCGCGGCCTCGTCGTTCATGCGGTCATCTTACGAAAACAATTCCGTCGCGGGAAGCAAATCGGCTAGAATCTCGATTATGAACCCCAACCAGCTCGTCAGCGCCGTCGGCGTGGCCGTGATCATCGGCGTGGGCTGGCTCTTCAGCAAGAACCGCAAGGCCATCAACTGGCGCACGATCGGCTGGGCCACGGCCCTTCAATTTATTTTTGCGATCCTGGTCCTCAAAACCCCGCCCGGGCGCTGGTTCTTCACCGGCGCCAACCAGGCCGCGGTCGGCCTGATCGGCTTCCAGGAAGAGGGTGCCAAGTTCGTCTTCGGTTCCTTGGCCATCCCCCCCGGCGCGCCCGGCACGCTCGGCTTCTTCTTCGCCTTCCAGGTGCTGACCTCGATCATCTTCCTGGCGGCGTTGATTTCGATCCTCTACTACCTGGGCATCCTTCAGAAGATCGTCGTGTTCTTCGGCCGCCTGATGGTGTACACGTGCGGCACCTCCGGAGCCGAAACGCTCAACGCGGTCGCCGTTCCTTTCCTGGGCCAGACCGAGGCGCCGATCCTCATCAAGCCATACATCGAGTCGATGACCGAGTCCGAGCTGTTCTGCCTCATGGTCGCGGGCATGGCCACGATCGCCAGCGGCGTCATGGTCGTCTACGCGGGCATGCTCAAGCCGTTCTTCCCCGACGCAGCGGGCCAGATCCTGGCGGCCTGCATGATGGAAGCACCGGCAGCACTCCTCATGACCAAGCTCCTGATCCCCGAGACGGGCAAGCCCAAGACGCTCGGCGTCGTCAAGCTCGAGTACCACGAGTCGGCGACCAACGTCTTCGAGGCCGCCGCCAACGGCGCCTCGACCGGCATCCAGCTCGCCTTCAACGTGGCCGCGATGCTCATCGCGTTCATGTCCCTCCTCGCCATGCTCAACGGCGGCTTTCACACCGTGTTCGGCTGGTTCGGGCACCCGACGATCGGCATCGAGACGATCCTCGGCTGGATGCTGTCTCCCGTGGCCTGGATCATGGGCGTGCCCTGGAAGGACTGCAACATCATCGGCCAGCTCATCGGCGAGAAGACGGTCCTCAACGAGTTCGTCGCGTACGTCCATATGTCGCAGTGGGCGGCGGCGCACACGGCGGACCCGATGGAGCGCCGTTCCTTCATGATCGGCATCCATGCGCTGTGCGGCTTCGCCAACTTCCTGTCGATCGCGATCCAGATCGGCGGGCTCGGCGTGCTGGCACCCAGCCGCAAGAGCGACGTGGCACGGCTCGGGATGCTGGCGTTGCTCGGCGGGTCGCTGGCGAGCATGATGACCGGCTGCATCGCTGGGATGCTCGTCCCTTAATGCGGCTCGTCCTGCTCGCCGCCTTCCTGGCGACCGGGGCCGCGGCCCAGGCGCCTGTTCTTTGCACCGATGACGCGAGCTGCGCCAAGCTCGGCGCCGGCTACCAGTGCATGACTCAGAAAACGGCGTGCGCGGTGCATCCTGAGTCGTCGACCTGCGCGGTGCGGGCCTGTTGGCGCAAGCCGGGCGGTGCCATCAAGGATGAGGACCGCGCGTGCAAGAAGGACTCCGACTGCGAGACCGTCCTGCTCGAGTTCCGTTGCATGTACTGCGCGCGCCCCGGAGACTTCGAGAGCGGCCTCGTGGGCGCGGCGAATAAGAAGCATGTGTTTGAGTATGTGGTGAAGCCGCACAAGGAGCAGCTCCGGCATTGCGCGATGGCGGGACCGTGCGCGCAGACGGGAACGGTGCGGCCTCGCTGCCGGAAGAGCCTCTGCGCCGCCGAGTACGTGCCTAGGGAAGAAGCGCCTCACTGACGACCGGAGCGAACGAGATCCCGATGTCATACTTACTCTTCGTCGATGAAAGCGGACATGACCGCAAACTAGCGCCTGCCGAAGTCCTCGGTGGATTTGCGATTCGTGACGGAACCCTCTGGTCTTTCATTCAGGCGGTCTATGCCCTGCAAACCGAAATATTCGGCGTCACTTACCCCGCTCTGAACGCGGAGCGCCGTGCTGCGCGGATAAAATCTTCAGATGAAGATTTCGATGTTAAGGAAATCAAGGGCGAAAACTTTCTTAATCCCAGGGTTTTCAAAAAGGCTGCGCTGTGTAGCGCCTTCAAACCGGATGAACGCAGGAAGCTCGCTGAGTTTTGTTTGCGCGACGGCGCGAATGCCGACAAGAAGTCGCTGTCCGCCTTAGCTCAAGCGAAACTTGAGTATGTAAAAAGGCTCTTTGATCTGTGCCCTAAATTTCGCGGGCAGTGTTTGGGCATAGTGGTCCCCGTGGATGCGCCTGGCGACCGCAAAGTCCCAGCCTCAGTCCTGCGAAAGGATTACGCGTACCTGTTTGAGCGCTTTTTTTACTTCGTTGATTCGAAGTCAGCAGAACATGCTGGCATCATCGTTTTCGATGAACTTGATAAATCTGCCAGCCACATCCTTCTGGGGCAGATGCAAGCATACTATCGGGATTCCAAGACCGGGCAAGACCGATCTGAACGACTAGTCCCAGAACCCCTCTTTGTTCACAGCGATCTTACGGTCGGCATCCAACTGGCCGACCTCATTGCTTATGTTCTCAGTTGGGGGCATGGCTTCGATAGAAATTCAATTGTGCCGAAGCAACGCGCCGAATTAGCACCTTACGTAAAACAGATTGAATCCTTGAAAATAGATTCCAAGGTCAATGGCGCGAAGTCCGATGGAATTTACGTGGTTTATGATCTCAGGACGAGATCAGAGAAGGACCGGGAGCACGCAAAGGGAAGTGAGAAGAGGTAGTAAAGTTAAAAGGCAATGTGGCGTGAGCCACAAAGCCTCCACGTAAATTATAGCAGAGCCTTAGGGTGTGCGCAAGATGCGGAATGTGCGTAGTGAGAACAAACGAGGTGCGCCTAACCATTGCCTAGACAGGAAAAAATAATCAGGAAATATCATGAAGAAAAGCTCGCCCCCAACTGGAACGCCCCCCTCCCGCCTAATCGACGAGCGAATCAAAGAACTCGGCGACTGGCGCGGCAAGCTTCTCGCCCAACTCCGCGCCATCATCAAGCAAGCCGTCCCCGAAGTCGTCGAAGAGTGGAAGTGGAACATCCCCGTGTGGTCCCACGACGGGATCCTCTGCACCGGCGAGACCTACAAGAGCGTCGTGAAGACGACCTTCGCCAAAGGCGCCTCGCTCAAGGACCCCTCAGGCCTCTTCAACTCGAGCCTCGAGGGCAACACCCGCCGCGCCATCGACTTCCGCGAAGGCGAGAAGATCGACGAGAAGGCGTTCAAGGCTCTCATCCGCGCGGCCGCGGCGCAAAACGCCGCCTAGGCACGTAAGCCCGGCTCAGTTCATCCCGAGGATTTTCTTCAGGAACGCCCACTTGTCGGCGATCTCATCGATCACTTTTGAGAGCGGCGTGCCGGCGCCGTGCCCCGCGTTGGTCTCGATGCGCGTGAGGATCGGCGCCGAGCCCGACTGCGCGGCCTGCAATGTCGCCGTGAGCTTATGGCTGTGCGCCGGCACGACGCGGTCGTCGTGGTCTCCGGTCATCACCATCGTCGGTGGATACGCGACGCCCGGCTTAACGTTATGCAGCGGCGAGTATTTGTAGAGGGTGTTGAACCCCGCCTCTGTCTCCGAGGAGCCGTAGTCCGACCGCCACCCCCCGCCCACGGTAAACAAATGAAAGCGGAGCATGTCGTGCACGCCGACCTCGGGGATCGCCGCACCAAAGAGCTCCGGCCGCTGGGTCATAACGGCACCCACGAGCAGGCCGCCGTTGGAGCCCCCGCCGATCGCGAGCTTGGGCGTCGACGTGTACTTTTCGCGGATTAAGTACTCGGCCGCGGCGATAAAGTCGTCGAAGACGTTTTGCTTGTTGTCGAGGCGGCCCGCGTCGTGCCACTCCTGGCCGTACTCGCCCCCGCCGCGAAGGTTGGCGACCGCGTACACGCCGCCCATCTCGAGCCAGCTCGCCATCGTCGAGCTGTAGCCCGGGTTTAAGGACACGTTGAAGCCGCCGTAGCCGTACAGGTAAGTCGGGTTCGTGCCGTCGAGCTTCAGGCCCTTCTTGTGCACGACGAACATCGGGACCTTCGTCCCGTCTTTGGACGGATAGAACACCTGCTTGACCTCATATTTCTTCGGGTCGAAGTCCACCGTCGGCCGGCGGAACGCGCGGATCTTACCCGTCGTCTCGTTGACGTGGAACACCGTGCGCGGGTGATTGTAGGAGGAGTACTGGAAGTAGCCGCCGTTATCGCCCCGGCGCGAAAAGCCGGAGATCGAGCCCGGGCCGGGAAGTGCCGCGTCGGTCTTATGGACGCCGGCCTTGTCGTAGAATTTGAGGACCTGGTGCGCGTCGTGCATCACCACGGTCGCGAAGCCCTTCTTCGTCGCGACGACTTCTTCGAGCACGTCGCGCCCCTCGGGCTGGGGCAGGATCTCCCGCCAATTCTCCGGACGAGGATCGCGCGCGTCGACGGCGATCAGGCGCCCGCGAGGAGCGCCGTTGGTGGTCTGCACGTAGAACGTGTCCTTGTCGCTGTCGACGATGCTGTACATCGCGTCGAACTCGCCGAAGAGCGGCACAAACTGCGCGTTTTTCTTTTTGAGGTCTTTGATAAAGATGCGGTACTTCGGCTCGGTGCCCTCGAACTGGTACATCACGAGGTAGCGCCCGTCGCCGGTCTGGCCCGCGCTGAAGCTCCAGGTCGGCTTGTCGGGGCGCTCGTAGATCAGCTGGTCCTGCTCCTGCGGCGTTCCGAGCGCGTGGAAGTAGACCTTGGAGTCGTGGTTAGCACCCTTGTATTCGTCGCCCTCGGTCGGCTCCGGGTAGCGCGTGTAGTAGAAGCCGGTGCCGTCCTTGTTCCAGCTGGCACCGCTCGACTTGGTCCAGCGGACGAGATCGGGGAGGTCCTTGCCGGTCGCGACGTCGCGCACGCGCCACTCGGTCCAGTCCGAGCCGTTGCGCGAGATCGAGTACGCCATCAGCTTGCCGTTGTGCGAGAACGACTGGCCCGCGAGCGCTGCGGTGCCGTCGGCGGAGAGGGTGTTCGGATCGAGCAGGACCTGCGCCTCGCCGTAGAGGGTCTTGGACTTGTAGAGGATGTCCTGGTTCTGCAGGCCGGTGTTGCGCCAAGTGACCCAGTTCTCGCCCGCTTTCGACGGGATGCCGACGCGGCGGTAGTTCATCAAGGTCTTGATCCGCTCGACGATGGCCGCACGGCCGGGGATGCTATCGAGTGCTGCGCGCGTGTGGGCGTTCTGCGCCTCGACCCAGGCCGAGGTCTCCGCGGAATTGGGGTCCTCGAGCCAGCGGTAGGGATCGGCGACCTTCGTGCCGAAGAAGTCGTCGACGACGGAGTCGTCGCGGCGAGTCGCGGGCGCCTTCGCCCCGTCGAACGCGTTTCCGGAGACGGCGGTCTGCTTCGCGGAATCAACGGGCGACGTCGCGTCGTCCGGCGTGACGGCGGCCTTAACGCGGGGCGTGAGCGCCGCGTGGATGTGCGTATCGAGGAAGCCGTGCGTGACGAAGGAGGCGTTAAGGGCGGCCGGCGACGCGAGCTGGGGGACGGGGGCCAGCGCCACGGGGTTCGGCGTGAGGGCGGGGGCGAGCAAGGACCCGGTGAGCCCCGCGCCGGCAAGCGACGGGAGCTGGACCGAAGGCGCGGCGAGGACGTTGCCCGATAAGACGGGAACCGGAGCCGTTCCCAGGGGCGAGAGGCTCGGGGCGACGACGGCGGCGGACAGCGGGAGGCTCGCGAACAAGACGGCGAGGAGCGGGACGAATTTTCGGAAGAAGGGGGCGGTCATGACGATATTATGCGCGCGCACGGAGCAATCCACCTGGGCCCTCGGGCCCGTAGAGCCCGGAGAATGGACCAGGCTCCGTTAGGCCTTTGGACTGAGCGGCTTAGTGGCCGTGCGCGACGGGAGCTTCGCGGCTCTCTTTGGTGAAGGACAGCGCGTACATCATCACCGCGAGGATCACGTAGCCGAGCCCGAACTGATAGGGCACCTGCCGCGCGGGGTTAGGGAGGTTCCACGGCCAGTACATGCTGCCGTCGGGGATCGCGGAGTGGATGATGCCCACGTAGGTGAACGCGGCGAGCACGGTCAGGTAGCCCGCGGCGACCTTGAGCTTGCGGTCGATGAGCTTGGCCATGAAGGCACCCCACAGCATGCCGGTCAGGATGAAGCCGTTGCCAAGCGCCACGATCACGAGCATCTCGGGGAGGGCCCGGCCCTGCTCAACCATGAGCTTCCCGAAGTTCTCCATCGGAACCACCGTCGGGTTGGAGAACTTGATCTGCAAGAGGCGCGCCAACGTCGGGAAGTAGGCGAAGGCCACGGCGGGCGCGTGCGCGGCCGGGCAGGCGAGGAAGGCCTGGCACATGATGTCGAAGGCCACGAAGATCAGGATCGGCGCGATGACCGCGCGCGGGATGATCTCGACGAACCAGGACACGTAGCCCAGCATGCCGCCGATGCCGATGAACAGGCCCGTGAGCAAGGTGTAGCCCGCGCGGCTGCCCATTTGTTTATACGCCGGCTGACCGATGTAAGGGGTCGACTGCGCCACGCCGCCGCACACGCCGGCGATCAAGGTCGCGATCGCCTCGGTGAGCAGGATGTCGCGGGTGCTGTAGTCGTCGCCGGCGACGCGCGCCGACTCGGTGACGTTCACGCCGCCGATCACGGTTAATAATCCGAAGGGCAAAGCGATCGGCAGGAACTTGATCGCAGGGCCGATGCCCTTTAAAAAGTCGAGCGTCGGCCACGGGAAGCCCAAGTGGAGCTGGGCGGTCGGCGGCGCGTACGTTCCCCCCGCCAGGCCGTGCGGCGCCAGGACGTAGTAAAGCGCGGTACCCACGACGATCGAGGCCAATACGCCGGGGAAGTTCTTCGGCAATCGAATGCCCGCGATCAAGGTGTAGAAGATGATGCCGAGCGCGACCATGCCCACGATCGGCGTCGCGAAGACATCAAGAAGCGGCAGGAAGCCGATCAGGCACAGGCCGATGCCGGCGAGCGAGCCCAACAGGCCCGCCTGCGGGACGACTTTTTGCACCCAGGCGCCGAAGAAGGAGAAGACGAGCTTGAAGATGCCGATGAACATCATCGTGGCCATGCCGATGTACCAGGTCATCATCGCGGCGTCGTGCTCGGGCATGCCGGCGCCCTTCATCGCGAGGAAGGCCGGTCCGAGGACGGCCAAGGCCATGCCGATGGTGGAAGGCGCGTCGAGGCCGAGGGGCATGGCGGTGACGGACGAGCTCTTTTTCTTGTGCGCGAGGCGGAAGGCCATCCAGGTGTAGACCAGGTCGCCGAACATGACGCCGATGGCGGTGCCGGGAAACATGCGCGTGAAGACGATGTCGGCGGGGAAGCCGAAGGCGAAGATGAGGATGCCGGCCAGGAACGACAGGTTCGTCATGTTGTCGAAGGTCAGCCCGAAGAAACCGTTGAGGTCGCCGAGGACGAACCACTCGTACTTGAAGGGCTTTTTGTCGTTCATGGTGGCGTTATTTTAACACGCCTGGAACCAAAAACGGCGTAATTACTGATATATTTCAGTCATGAGAGCCCGCGCGCTCGCGTTAGCCCTTCTCTTTCTCGCGAGCGGCGCACGCGCCGAGGAACGGCTCCAGAACGTGATCGTCATGCCCGGCGACACCATGTGGTCGATCGCCAATAAGTGGCTGGCCGATCCGGCGAGATGGGACGAACTGCTCAAGTACAACAAGCTGCCGACCGCCGACCCGACCGTGGCGCTGCCGGGGATGACCTTGCGCGTGCCGGTGAAGCTGATCAAGGTCTCGATGCGCGCCGCGCATCTCACGTTCTACGTCAATCAGGTCACGCGTCGCGCGAAGGACAGCGTCGGCTGGAAGGACGTCAAGCTCGGCATGGAGCTGTTCCGGGGCGACACCCTGCGCACGCACGAGGACAGCCGCGCGCGCGTGATGCTGCTCGACAAGGAGCTGCTGGGGCTCGAGCCGAACTCGATGGCGGTGATCAAGCCCGCGGACGACTCCGACATGGTGCTGAGCCGCGGCTCCGTATTCGCGGGCAAGGCGAAGATCGTCGCCGGGACCGCGCGCGTCACGCCGCGGTCCGCGGACACGCGCTACGCGGCCACGGTCGAGCCCGACATGACCACCAAGGTCGAGGTCTTCCGCGGCAAGGCCACGGTGGCCGCCCACGGCGGCAGCGTCGACGTGCCCGCCGGCATGGAGACCTTGGTCCCGCCGGACATGATGCCCCAGCCGGCCCGGGCGATCACCGATTTCGCGCACCTCGAAATCCGCGCCCATGAGTACGCGTCCGCGCAAACGACCGGCGGCGGCTTCGCGCCGGATCCGCGCCCGGCGCCGCCGGCGCGCGAGCCCGAGGGCGACGTCGAGTCCGTGCGCGGCGACATCTCCGTGCTCCGCATCGGTCAGCCGATCAAGGGATACCGCGTGCAGGCTTCATCGGACACGGATTTCCGCCGCATCGAGTTCGACCGGGTCTACGATGAAGGAGAGCGCTTCGTCACGGAGGACGTCGGCCTGAAGCCCGGCCTCTACTGGTGGCGCGTCGCCTCCATCGACCTCCTCGGCACGCAGGGCAATTTCCATTCCCCCCACTATTACTCGCTCGGCCTCAAGCGCAAGGATTCCGGCAACGAGATCATGGCCGAGAGCCTGCAGATCGTCGCGCCCGAGGAGAACAGCGAAACCGGCGCGGATTCCGTGCGCGCGGCGGGCATCCTGCGCGACATGCGGCTCGCGCTCGACATCAACGGAGTGCCCATCAAGACGGACGAGGACGGAAATTTCTCGATCACCGTCCGCGTGAAGTACGGGAAAACGTCCGTCACCTTCACGCTCACCGACCCGAAGGGCAACACCAGCTTCGTCACCCGGCACGTCCTGAAGCTCTAGGCCGGACGCGAGACGCCCGGCACAGATGCGCCGCGGAACATCCTAAAGCATCTAGTCGGCGAAGTCGGATTCGCCGGGCGGGGAGCGGTGCAAGTCGCCCGCGCCGATGACGATGGGGATGACGGGGCTGACCCAGCGCTCCCCGTAGCGCGTGGTGATGACGAGCCGGTAGTTCCAGGTGCCGACGGCGAGCTTCCCGTCGTCGAACGCGCGGCCCTCGGGGAGCGAGTACGTGACGACCGTCGTCGAGCCGGGATAGCCGGGATCGGAGTCCTTGGCCGACTTCACGACGGCGTAAGAAACGAAATCATCCCTCCTATACCGCCGCCACGACAGGACGACGCGCCCGTCGTTTAGCTTCGCCTTGAAACCGGTCATCGAGACCTGCACCGGCGCCAGCAGGGCCGCGTCGGCGCGCGCGGACGGCGCGGCGGACACCAGCGCCGCGAGCAGCAGAATGAGCTTCTTCATCGTAATCCTCCCGTCGGTTTGAGCGTGAGCTCGTAGGCCGTCACGGCCTTCTTCTTACCCTTGACCATCATACTCCTGCGCGCGGCGTGCGGCCACCTCTTCCTGACGCCGGCGTACACCGAGGCCGAGACGAGCATGGCGCCCGGCGTCGCGTTCGACTCGAGGCGTTGGGCGAGGTTCACCGCGTCGCCGATGTAGGTGTACTCGCGCCGGTCGCCGGAGCCGACGTTCGCGCGGATCGCGCGGCCCGCGTTGATGCCGACGCGGACCTCGAAGGGGCCGCCGGACTTCGCGAGGCGCGCGACGAGGTCCAGGATGAGGCGGCCGGCCTCGACGGCCTTCTCCGGGCTCTTGAACGCCGCGAAGATGCAGTCGCCGACGAACTTGTCGACGTCCCCTCCGCCGGCGTGGATCAGGTCGGCCGCGGGGCCGAGGATCTTATTGAGCGCCGCGACGACCTCGCGGGGAGTGTGCTTCTCGGAAAACGAGGTGAAGCCCTTCACGTCCATGAAGAGGAACGCGCCGTCGAACGCGGCGTCGGGCAGCTCGTAGACGCCCTTCGCGGCGCGCGCGCCGACCGCCTGCCAGACGTTGTGCGGCGTGTAGCGGCGGATGACCTCGCTCTGCTTGCGCAGGATCTCGGCGTCGTCGACGCTCTTGCGCGACAAGTTGCCGAGAAAGCTCTCGGTGTCGTCGAGCGCCGCCTCGCTCAGCGCCAACTGGCGCGCGGGCGTGGTCGCGCAGTCCCGGGGGACGTTCTTGCGCGCGCCCACGGCGGCCCTGCCGGGGATCGACAGGGCCATGAAGCCGACCGTCGTCGTGTGGTAGTACGAGCCGCCGAAGGGCTTCGTCGCGTCGGCGGCCTCCTCGTAGCGGCTGCGAAACGGGAGCAACTCGCCGCCCGAGTAATAGCCGAAGATCGGGACGCTCCGGCCGAACACCTCGCGCGCGGCGTCCATCTCGGCGTTGAGGCGGCTGTTGAGGAAGCGGCCGCGCGTGCAGCACGACACGGCGATCACGAGCGAAGGCTTCCGGCCGTCGAGCGCCTTGAGGGCGCTGCGGGCCGCGTCGCGTGCGCCGTCGACGACGCCGGAGCGCGTGGCGGCGATGAGCTGGACCGTGCGGCCCTCCAGCCTCTCGGGCGGATAGTAGTCGATCCAGCCCTTCTTGAAGTCGATGCGCACGGGAAGCTTGAGCAAAGTGATTCCCTTGAACGCGTCCCCGAGGTGCAGCGCGAAGCCGTGCCGCTGGATCGAGCGGATCATGACCTCGCGCGAGGCGGCGTCCCCGAAGAACTGCTTGTAGTAGTCGAGCGCGCGGACGCCGTCGATCTCGTAGACGCGTCCGCCGTCGGCCTTCGTCACCTTCGCGAGCGGGCCGACCGGGCACCAGCCGTGCTCGAAGCCGAAGCCGACCTTCGCCGACACCGGCAGGTCGATCAGCGCGAGCCGGGCCGCGACGTGCGACAGCTCGCCGCCGCCGTACTGCCAGTTCACCCAGAACTCCGGTTTGTCCATGCCCGCGTCGTGGTCGCCCGAGGTCAAGCCCCCGAAAAAGGGCGAGCCGGGCAGGCGCCGGTGGAGGACGCGCATCAGCTCGTCGTCGCGTCCGCCGCTGATCCCCGAGAAGATGAGCCCCAGCCGGCAACGGTCGGACATCGCCCCGATCGCGTCGGCGATCGAGTTGCCGGCCATCGCGGGGTTCTTCGAGCACGGGGCGCCCGCAAAGCGGAAAGCCGCGCCCGGAAGGTCGAGCAGGAGCACGGCGATCGAGTTTTTCGTGACGCCCGCGGGCGTCACCTCGGCGTAGGACGAGCCGCCGATGATGATTTTCGGATCGAGGACCCGGCACAGCGCGGCGTGGATCTTCCCGTGGTCGAGGCGGACCCCCGCGAACACGATCGCGAGCGAGGGGCGAGGCACCGTCCGCTTGGCCTGGCGCACCGCGTCGAGCGCCGCCTTCGCGGGGTCGGAGCCCGCGGACAGGCCGATGCCGATCCTCATCCGAGCTCCTCCTCCAAACGATCGGCAACGGTCTTGAGCACCTTCACGCGCGCCCAGAGCTTGTCCTCGGCCTCGACGAGCGTCCAGGGCGCCTCGGGCGCGCTCGTCTTCTCGATCATCTCGACCGCGCTCGCCTGGTACGCGTCCCACTTCTTGCGGTTGCGCCAGTCGTCCTCGGTGATCTTGTACTGCTTGTACGGCGTTTTGCCGCGCGCCTTGAAGCGCTTGAGCTCCTCTTCCGGGGAGATCTGCAGCCAGAACTTGCAGACGATGACGCCGGACTCCGTGAGCTCCTCCTCGAACGCGGAGATCTCGGCGAACGCGCGCTTCCAGGCCTCGGGCGCCGCGAAGCCCTCGACGCGCTCGACGAGCACGCGCCCGTACCACGAGCGGTCGTAAATCGTCGTCTTGCCCAGGCGCGGCAGCTGTCGCCAAAAACGCCACAGATACGGGTGCGCGCGCTCTTCGTCGGTCGGCGCGGCCACCGACATGACGCGCGCGTTGCGCACGTCGATGGCGCCGAGCAGGCGCCGGATCGCGCCGCCCTTGCCGGCGGCGTCGACGCCCTCGAACGCGCAGATCAGCGAGCGGCCCTCCTTCCTCATGCGGCGGGACAGGAGCGCCAGGCGCGTCTGCTGCTTCTCGAGCTTCGTCTCGTACTCGTCGGGATCGAGGCGCTTCGACAGGTCGAGGCGGCTCAGGATCGAGACCGCGGCGGGCTTCGGATGATCGGGTGCGGCCTTCGGCGAGGGCTTCGTCGCCGCCTTCAGCCCCTCTTCGATGGCCGAGGCGACGGTCTCGCCCGCGGTCAGGTCGCGCCAGCGCCGGTCCTCCGCCTCGACGATCGTCCAGGGCGCTTCGGCCGTGTTCGTCTTCGCGAGCGCGTGCTCGCACGTCTCCCGGAAGCGGCCGTATTTCTTCGCGTAGGCCCAGTCCTGCTTCGTCACGCGCCATGCGGTGTCCGGATCCGACTCGAGCTCCTTGAAGCGGCGCTTCTGCGCCTTCTTCGACAGATGGAGCCAGAGCTTGACGAGCACGGTCTGCTCGCTGACCAGCATCGTCTCGAAGGCCGCCGCCCGGTCGAGCGCCTGATCGAAGGCGCCGGAGCCGATTTTCTTCAAGGCGCGCTCGACGATCGGCTTCGTGTGCCAGGAGCCGACGAGAATGGAGCCGTAGCCGGCCCTCGGCAAGGTGCGCCAATAGCGCCAGTACTCGGGCCGCTCCTCCTCCTCGTCGCTGGAGTCGGCGTAGGACTCGACGCGCAGGCCGCGCGCGTCCATCCAGCCCAGAAGCCGGCGGGCGACCTCGGTCTTGCCCGCGCCCTCGACGCCGCCGACGACGATCACGAGGCGAAGGCCCGTCAGCGCCAGCTCATGCTGGGCCTTGAGAATGCGCGCGCGCAGCGGCTCCACGCGCTTCTCGTATTCCTTCTTGTCCACCGACCGGCCGACTTCAGCGCTCTCGAACATGGGCGCAGTATAGCCCCCCGCACACCGGTCGTCAATGTATAATGAAGGGGTGAGCCGAGCCCCCCTCGCCCTACTCGCCCTCCTGCTCGCCGGCTCCGTTTCGGCCTCCTGGCAGGATACGCCCTCGACCGACTTCACGATGGCGCCGCCCCCCGTCCCCGGCACGCCCGAGTCGGACCGGGACTACGCCGAGCTGCTCAAGCTCCAGGCCTCGCGCACGCCGGACGAATGCACGGCCGCCGCGGCGCAGGCGATCCCGGATTTCCAGTCCCTGTTTTCCGGCTCCGGAATCCTGACGAAGGCCGAGCTCGCGGCCGTCGGCCCGTTCATCGACTCGGCTTCGAAGATCGCCTCCAGGATCTCCGGGTATTTCAAGCAGAAGTTCACGCGGCCGCGGCCCTACGACGCCGATCCGCGCGTCGCGCCCTGCATCCCGAAGCCGGGCGGCGCGACCTCCTACCCGAGCACGCACGCGACGCTCGGCGTGTTCGATGCGTGCGTGCTGGGCCGGCTGTTCCCCCTGCGCGAGAACGTCCTCGCCTCCCACGGCCGCCGCGTCGGGGAGCTGCGCACGCTCGCAGGCGTGCACCATCCGAGCGACGTCGCCGCCGGCCAGGTCCTCGGCGGCCAGATCTGCGCCCGGTTCCTGAAGGAACCGGACTTCCTGGCCGAGCTGGCCCGGGTCAAGAACACGCTGCCTTGAGCCGGACCCGCGTCAGGCACCCGGACGCCGAAGCCCTGGCCGAGGCCGCTGCGATTCTGCGGGCGGGCGGCCTCGTGGCCTTCCCGACGGAGACCGTCTACGGCCTCGGCGCCCGCGCCTACGACGCGTCCGCCGCCCGCCGGGTCTACAAGGCCAAAGGGCGGCCCTCCGACAACCCGCTCATCGTGCATGTCGCCGACGAAGAGATGCTTCTGGACGTCGTTGCGCGCGTGACGCCGCTGGCGCGCCGGCTCATCGACGCGTTCTGGCCGGGCCCGCTCACCTTGATCCTCGAGAAGTCCGCGCGCGTCCCGTCCGCCGTGACGGCGGGCGGGAGAACCGTCGCCGTCCGCTGCCCCGGCCATCCCGCGGCGAGGGCCCTGATCCGCGCCCTCGGAGAGCCGGTGGCAGCACCTTCGGCGAACCTCTCGGGGCGGCCGAGCCCGACCACTGCGGCCCACGTCCTGCGCGACCTGCGCGGGCGCGTCCCGCTGATCCTCGACGGCGGCCCCTGCCGCAAGGGCCTCGAATCGGCGATCGTCGACGCGCGCGGCCGGCGTCCCGTCGTGCTGCGCTCCGGCACCGTGACCTCGGAGGCGATCTCGCGCGCGGCCGGCGCCCCGCTGGGAGTCCCGGGGGGCGCCTCGCCGTCATCCCCCGGAACCAAGCACCGGCACTACGCCCCCTCTTGCCGCGTGATCCTGGTGCCGCCCGCGATGATCCGCGGCGGCGGACCGGCGCTGTCTTCCGCCGGCGACGGCCTCGTGCACCGCTCGCCCCGGCCCGGACGCCGGCCCGCGTACGCCGTGCGCGTGCAGGGCGGCACGGGCGCCTATGCGGCCGCCCTGTTTTCGGCCCTGCGCGCCGCGGAAGCCGCGGGCGTCAAGACGCTGTACATCGAGACCGTGCCGGACCGCGGCGTCGGACGCGCCGTGATGGACCGCCTCCGCCGCGCCGCCCGGCGCTGACGTCCCTCTTGACGGATTACTCGAGTTACATTATCCTCTGCCCAGATGGCCAACATCCTGGTGGTCGACGACGAGGAGTCCTTGACCGAAATCCTCAAGGAGCTCCTGACGCGCGCGGGGCATAAAGTGTTCGTCTGCCATGATTCGACGGCGGCCGAACGCCTCGCGCTCGAGGCGAAAGCCGACCTCGCGATCATCGACTACCAGATGCCGCGCAAGACCGGGATTCAGCTGCTCGCCGATCTGCGCGCGCGAAAGGAAACGAACATGCTCCCGGTCCTGATCATCAGCGGCGCGGAGGCCGTGCGCTTCGCCCCCCAGATTCCCGTCGACCCGCGCGTGCGCTTCCTCACGAAGCCCATCGAGGTGGACGCGCTCGTGACCTTGGTCCGCGAGATGCTCGACCCGAACAGCTGGTCGGCCGCGGCCTAGTCCCCCCTCGAGACGACCACGCCGTCGAAACGGGCGGCGCACTCTACTTCATGTTCCGCGGCGCGATTCCGGCTTAGTCCCGGTTTCCCTCGCGGCCTCGAGCTTCTTGTGCTCGCGGCCCATGCGCCACGACGCGTAGAGCCACAGCAGCGCGAGCGGAATGCCGAGCAGCGCGGCGCCCGTCGGCCCGCCGCCCAGCCACGCGACGCCCAGCAGCAGCAAGCCCGCGAGGCCGCGCGCGAAGCGATAGACGAACATCTCGACGAACGCCTTCACGCGGTAGATCACGTCGCGGTCGGTCGCCGCGTACGTGGACTCCTTCGCGGTCTTAAACCACGTGTAGCGCGTCACGCCGTCGAGGCCGAAGAACAGCGCCGCGACGCCGAGCGTCGGCATGAAGGGGAACACGGCGAACAGCGCGAGGTTGACGAGGCCCGCGGTCATCAGGCTGCCGCCGGTGCCGATCTTGCGCAGCGTGAGGCCGACGAGGAGACTGCTCGCGGTGAACGAGGCGATGCTCGTGTAGAAGTTCACGTTCGCGAACATCTGGGCCATGCCCTTCGGGTCGCCCGCGTACGAGGCGGCCGCCGCGACGCTGTAGAGGTAGTTCGTGATGTCCGGAACCAGCCGCTCGAGCGCGACGACCACGGTCAGGAAGATCAGGAACGGCGAGCCCAGGATCGTCTTGAGGATGCCCTTCTCCGGCGCGGGCGCGGCCTCCTTCGCGGCGGGCGCGAGCGCGGCGCCGCGTTCCTTGGAGCGGCGCTCCATGAACAGGAAGATCGGCAGGACCGCCGTGAAGATCGCGGCCGCGACCATCAGCATCGGGATCGGGCCCATCGCGCCGACGAAGGTCTTCATCAGCAGCGCGCCCGCGATCGAGCCGAGCGGCGCGCCGGCCGCGATCAGGCCGAACACGCGCTTGGACTCGTCGTGCGTGAACACGTCGTTCGCGTACGTCCAGAACAGCGTCGCCGACATGATGCCGAACACGTCGGTCCACAGGAAGTAGGAGAACGCGACGGAGGGAAGCGCCGTAGCCGAGACGGCGAACGCGCCCAGGATCAAGGTGGCGGCCAGCATGGCCAGGGAGCCGCCGATCAGGAGCTTGCGCGGCACGTGCGAGAAACGGTTGTAGACGAATACGACCGCCCCGGTCAGCGCGGCGCTAGCCATGTACACCCACGGCAGGGTCTCCGGGCCGAACTTCGTCATGAGGAGGGCGCCGCGCGCGGGGCCGATGATGGAATAGGCGGCGATGGTGAGAAAGTTCCAGGCGAACGCGGCGATGACGAGGGGGCCGGAGCCGTTAGTCATGGAGGATTTCCAGCGGGAGATGAGGGGCTGCTTCTTCGCGGGAACGGAGGGGCCCGACGGGGTGAGAGCCGGCTGCGGAGAATCGGAGAGGTTGCCGGGGACCGGCTCCTCCGCGGAGGGGGCGCGCAGCACGTCGCCGGAGAAGATCGAGTCGGAGGCGGATTTGGCGTCGGAGAAGGGGCGGTCCGGGACGAAGGCGGCGGAGAGGCGGGAGGCGGCTTGGGTGAGCGCGGCTTTCTGCGTAAGAGGAACGGCGATGGGAGCGGATGCCGTCGGCGTTATCACGGAGAGAGCTTGAATGATCGCCGGCTTGGGGACGGGAACGGCGACGGCAACGGCAACGAATGGGGAGGGCATCGACGGCGTTAACGACGGATTTAACGACAACGATAATCCAGGCGCGCCCGACAACGGCAAAGAGCCGATAGAGGGGAGAACCGGAGCGCCGCCGCTTCGCGGCGACACAACGGCGCGCGACTGCGCGAATGAACCCGTTGGAAGCAGAGCGAGGCACAACGATATCGCGAGAACCCTTTTCATCCTTATATAGGGTACATCGCTTCTTTTCCCCCTCCCAGGGCCGTAAGGACCCCCTCACGGAACCGAAGGCCTAGCCCTCAAGACGCGAGCCGAGGACCTTCTTGATTTTGTTCCACTGATCGGTCAGCGGGGCGCAGGGAGCGCCGACCTTTCGGGACGCCTCGAGCAGGGGAAAGGTCGAGGTTTTGCCGCGGGACCACGTCCCGTCCTTGAACTCGAGCGTGGTCTCGGCGGGGACGATTCCTTCCTTTTCGATGCGCACGCGCGCATCTGGGAAGCGATCCTCCATCGACTCGAAGACCCAGCCCACCGCGCGGCGCGGCACCATGCGACGGCGCAGGCGCGCCCATTCCGATATGAAGGACAAGCCGCGCAGGACGTCGTAGTCGTAGAAGCGCGGGAAGCCGATATCGACGAAGCCGGAGGACATCAACTGGCCGTCGCGGCGACGGAAGGCGAGGCGCCGCTCGAGCAGGTATTCGGCGCCGAGGTCGACGAAGTGCTCCTCGGTCGGGGTCAGCGGGCGTCCGGCGGCGAGGACCGCCTCGAGCGCGGGCAAGGTGGATTGGATCGAGGAGGAGCCGCCCTTCGCGTAGGCCTTGTCGTCGCAGTTAAGGCCGCCGTCGGGCAGCTGGTAGTGGAGGAACCACGCGCGCATCCACGGCGCGCGCGCATCGAGATCGAGGCCGCACGCGGCCAGCGTCTGGTACATGGTGCCGAGCGAGCAGTGGCACAGGCCGTCGCGGTAGGCGTCCTTGCCGGGCGGCAGGGGCTCGCGCGGGTTCGGGAAATAGCGGACGTACTTGGCTTCGATCGCGGCGAACATCGCCTCGGCGGCCTCCTTCGGGATCGCGTCGGCGCGGCCGAGCTCCCACAGCAGGATCATGTGCCACCACGGCGAATCCCACTTCGGATAGTACGGGTCGCGCGCGAGGCTCTCCTCCGCCTTCTTCGAGGTCAGATACGCGGCGGAGACCGCGATCCAGCTGTCGATCATTACCGGGGCTTGCGCGCGACGGCGTCGATGACCGCGGGGGCCACGAACAGGCTCTCGGGGCGGCGTCCGGCGGCACGCCACGCGGCCGAGGTCCGGCGCGCGGCCGCGGGCGAGAACGGCCGGATTTTTCCGAGCCGCGGCATCATGTCGAGGAAGTACCAGGCGGCCCAGATCCACGTCGCCGAGCCGGGGAAGCCGGTCTTCAGCGTCGCGTTCGCGGACTCGGGAACGAGGCCGATCTTCTTATACAGCGAAGGGAGCCGTCCGCCGATGTTCGCGTCGCCGCCTTGCGTCGCGAAGAACGCCTCGTCGGCGGCCATCAGCGCGTCCCAGTCCGGCGGCTTCGGATACAGCGCCATCGACTCGCGGTGGTAGTCCTGGATCGCGATGCGGCCGCCGGGCTTCAGCGCGCGCGCGAGGCGGCGGAGATGCTTCTCCGGCTCGGGCAGGAACAGGAACACCCAGCGCGCGAAGATCAGGTCGTACTTCCCCGCCGGAAGGGGCGCGTCGATCAGGTCCATCTCCCAGATCGCCCCGCGGCCGCGGCCGTCGCGCGCGCACAGCGTCCGCAGGCGCGCGGCGAACGGCGCCGAGCGCTCGACCGCGTCGACCGGCCCCCGGACGCGGCGCCGCAGTTCCATGTGCAGGGAGCCTTGTCCCGGGCCGATCTCGAGGACCTTCCAGCCGGGCTTGATCCCGAGGCGGTCGAACAGGGCGTGCGACGCCGGATCCCACAGCTTCGCCTGGAATCGCAGGCGCGCGGCTTCGCCGCGGGAATCTCCGAGCAGGTAGCGATATCGTGCCATGCCTCGATTCTAGCAAACGGGCCTTGACAAACGAACAATATGTAACTATAATGGTTACATCATGGCGGCCAACTCGAGATTCGCAGTCGCGGTCCACGCCCTCGCGGTTATCGCTCATCACGCCGATGAGCGCCACACCTCGCGCGCGATCGCGGGTTCGATCGCCACGAATCCGGTCGTGATCCGCCGCCTGCTGGCACAGCTCGCCCGCGCGGGCATCGTCGAGTCCTCGCACGGCGCGAAAGGCGGCTTCCGCCTCGCCAAGCCCGCCGCCAAGGTTTCCTTGCTCGACGTCTACAAAGCGGTGGAGGACTGCGGCGCGCTGTTCGCCCTGCACGAGAAGAAGAACGAGAAATGCCCCGTGGCCTGCCGCATGGCCGAGATTCTCGAGGGCGTGTTCGAGCGCGTGGAATCCAAGATCACCCCGGAGCTCAAGCGCACGTCCTTGGCCGACATCGTGGGCCAGATAGGCTGACGCCATTTTTTTTGATATAAACTGTAACAATAGAGGATACATATGATGACTCAAGCCTACGACAAGACGATCAAGCCCGAGACTTTGGTGTCCGCCCTGAACTGGCGCTACGCCGTGAAGAAGTTCGACGCCTCCGGGCGCGTGCCTCTCGACAAATGGGAGGCCCTCGAGGAGTCGCTCATGCTTTCCCCCTCCTCCTACGGCCTGCAGGCTTTGAAGTTCCTCGTCATCGAGGACAAGGCCCTGCGCGCGAAGCTCCAGCCCGCTTCCTACGGCCAGAGCCAGATCGTCGACGCCGACAAGCTCGTCGTCTTCCTCGTGAAGAAGGACGCGGGTCCCGCCGACGTCCAGCGTTTCGTCGACCGCATCTCCGAGGTGCGCCGCGTGCCCGCCGAGATGCTCGAGGGCTACAAGCAGACGATGATCCAGTCGGTCTCACTGCCCCCCGAGAAGGTCGAGGCGTGGCTGACGCGCCAGGTGTACATCGCGCTCGGCAATTTCCTGACCTCCGCCGCGCTGCTCGGCGTGGACGCCTGCCCGATGGAGGGCTTCGACAAGGACGCGTACGACCGCATCCTCGGCCTTCACGAGCAGGGCTGGAAGTCGGTCGTGATCGCGACGGCCGGCGTGCGCGCCTGCGACGACGCGTACGCGAAGAACAAGAAGGTGCGCTTTCCGAAAGCCGAGCTGATCGGCAAGGTCTGACGAGCTGTCGCCGGACAGTGACACGGCGCCCATGGCGGGCTCCGCCCAGGACGAGTATGATGAGGACGACTACATCCTGAGGAGCCCGCCATGAAAGCCATCGTCGTCGAGAAGTTCGGCGGTCCCGAGGTCCTGAAGCTCAAGGAGATCCCCGAGCCGCGCGCGGGAGCCGGCCAAGTCCTCGTCGCGCTCAAGGCAATCGGCGTCAATCCGGTGGACACGTACCTGCGCGCCGGGACGTACACGCGCAAGCCGGACCTGCCGTGGACGCCCGGCACGGACGCCGCGGGGATCGTCGAGGCCGCCGGCCCGGGCGCGCCGTTTCGGCCCGGCGACCGGGTCTACGTCTACGGCGCCGCCGCGGGCGGCGTCTACGCGGAGAAGGCCGTCGTCGAGGCCTCGCGCGCGTACCCTCTTCCCGGCGCCCTGTCCTTCGAGCAGGGGGCGGCCATCGGCGTGCCGTACGCGACCGCCCACCGCGCGCTGTTCAACGGCGGCGGCGCGCGCCGCGGCGAGACCGTCCTCATCCACGGCGCCAGCGGAGGCGTCGGCGTCGCGGCGGTCCAACTCGCGCTGGCGGCGGGCCTCATCGTCATCGGCACGGCGGGCGGAGACGAGGGCGCCGCCTTCCTCAAGTCGGTCGGCGTGATGTACGCCCTCGACCACCGCAAGCCGGGCTACGTCGACGAGGTCCTCAATCTGACCGACGGCAAGGGCCCCGGCCTCATCGTCGAGATGCTCGCGAACGTGAACCTGGCCGACGACCTGCGCATCGCAGCACAGCGCGGCCATATCGTCATCGTCGGCAGCCGCGGCCCCGTGCCGATCGACCCGCGCCTCGCGATGACGAAGGACCTCACCGTGCGCGGCATGAGCCTCGCGAACATGACCGACCCCGAGCGCGCGCAAGTGCACGCGGGTCTCGCGGCAGGCTTCGCCGACGGCTCGCTCAAGCCCCTGATCGGCGCGAAGTTCCCCCTCGCCGAAGCGGGCAAGGCCCACGCCGCGATCCTCGCCCCCGGCGCGCGCGGCAAGATCGTCCTGCTGCCCTAAGAAGAAGGACGATCGCGGACGTTTTCTGGTATAAACATCCTTGGCCATGATCGCCCGATACCCGAAGGTCTACGACGCCATCCGCCGCCTGGCTCCCATTCCCCCCGAGCAGTGGGCCCGCCTCGAGGGCTTCCTACGTCCGCGCCGCCTGTCCAAAGGCCAGAACTTCATGGAACCCGGCCAGCCCTCGCACGAGGCGGGCATCATCGTGTCGGGCCTCATGCGCCTCTACTACACCGATATGGAAGGGCGGGAGGCGACGAAAGCCTTCCGCGGCCCCGGCGAGATGGTCGCGGCCTACGTCGAGCTGCTCGAGAAGCGCCCGTCGCGCATCACGATCGAGGCTCTCGAGGACACGGAGCTCATCGTCCTGCGCTACGAGCGCGTGACCTCCCTTTACAACGACCATCCGTGCTGGCAGGAGCTCGGGCGCGTCATCGCGGAGGATCATTACCGCCAGCGCGAGCGGCGCGAGCAGGAGCTCCTGCTCAATTCCGCGACCGAGCGCTGGGAGACGTTCATGAAGGAAAAGCCCGACCTCGCGGAGCGCCTGCCGCAGAAGCTCATCGCGTCTTACCTGGGCATCACGCCGGTCGCGCTCAGCCGGATCAGCGCCCCGAGCCGGCGCCCCGCCAAGAAGAAGCGCTAGACCGGCCCAAGCGTTTCCGGAAACAGTTAGAATCCTTCCCGTGGGAATTCTCGAGGAGTGGGGCTGGGACGCGCGGTGGGCCGAGGCCTTCGGCGGCGACGCCGCGAAAGGCTTCTTCCCCGCCCGCCTCATCGAGGAGCAACGCGGCCTCTTCCAGATCATGTCGGAGCAGGGCGTCAAATCCGCCCGCACGACGGGGAACATGCGCCACAAGGCGGCGGACCGCGCCGACCTTCCCGCCGTCGGCGATTGGATCGCCGCCGAGTTCCCCAAGAACGAGAAGGTGGCCCTGATCCGCCGCATCCTGCCGCGCCGGACCAAATTGTCGCGCAAGGCCGCCGGAGACGTGATGATGGAGCAGGTGATCGCCGCCAACCTCGACACCGTGCTCGTCATGACCGCGCTCAACGCCGAGTTCAGCGTCCGGCGCCTCGAGCGCTTTCTGACCGTCTCCCGCGAAAGCGGCGCCGAGCCCGTGCTCGTGCTCAATAAAGCCGACGCCTGCCCCGACTCCGCCGCCTTTCTGGAGCAGGCCCGGAGCGTCGCCGGCAACGCTTCCGTTATAGCGATCAGCGCGAAGACCGGCGCCGGGCTCGACGCGCTGAACGCCTGGATCAAGCCGGGGCTCACCGTGGGGCTCGTCGGCTCCTCGGGCGTCGGCAAATCCACTCTGGTGAACCGGCTGGCCGGCAACGAGAAGATCAAGACCGCCGCGACGCGCGCGACCGACGAGCGCGGCCGCCATACCACCACTCATCGCCAACTCTTCGTGCTGCCCGGCGGCGGTATTCTGCTCGACACTCCCGGCATGCGCGAGATGCAGTTCTGGGAGGCGGACCAGGGCCTCGCGAAGACGTTCGACGAGATCGAGTCGCTCGCTCCCGGCTGCCGGTTCAAGGACTGCGCGCACGGGGCGGAGCCCGGCTGCGCGGTGAAGACCGCCGTCGAGGCGGGCACGGTGACGCAGGAGCGCGTCGACGCCTGGCGCAAGCTGAAGGGCGAGGCGAACAAGGATTACCGGCGCAAAGAGATCACGCCGCAGGCGGGCGAAAAAGCGAAGTGGAAGATCGCCAGCAAGGCGCACCGCAAGCGCATCAAGGAGAAGAAGAAATGACCTCGATCGGAGCCCTCGACGGCGCCGTGCTCCTCGCCTACTGCCTCGCCCTGTGCGGCATCGGCTGGTGGGCCGCGCGCAAGCAGGCGAAGACGACCGACGAGTACTTCCTCGCGGGCCGCTCGATCCCGTGGATGGTCACGACCGCGAGTTTCTTGGCGACGTGCATTTCCGCTCTCACGTTCGTCGGCACGCCGGCCGAGGGGTACGGCGCCGACTTCAGGTATCTCTTCTCGAACCTCGGCGACATCGCCGCGACCATGTTCGTCGCGTCGGTGCTTTTGCCGTTTTATCAGAAGCATCGCGTCACTTCGATCTACGAGGCCGTCGAGCGCAAGATGGGCCGGACCGTGCGCTCGGCCTGCTCGGCGTACTTCATCCTGACGAGGACGATGGCCTCGACCGTGCGCATCGTCGCGATCGCGAAGGTGCTCGAGGTCGTCAGCGGCGGCGCGCTGCCGTTCTCCGGCTGCGTCGTCGTGACCGTCGTCGCGATCCTCGCGTACACGACCGCCGGCGGCGGGCGCGCGATCGCTTGGACCGACCTGATGCAGTTCTCGCTCCTGATCGGAGGCGGCGTGATCGCGCTGATCTACATCGCGACGCACGTCCCCGGCGGCTTCGGCGCGATCATCGAGGCGGGGCGCCACGCGGTGAAGCCGGACGGGACCGTGTATGATAAATTCAATTTCCTGGAGCTGTTCAAAGCCGAAAACATCGGCTTGCTGGTGCTGCTCTCCGTGTGGGGATTTTTCAACTCGACCGCCGCCTACGGCACGGATCAAGACATGGTCCAGCGATTATTGGCCTGCAATGATGAGAAGAAGGCGCGCTGGAGCCTCCTGATCTCCGGCCTCGCCTCGATTCCGATCACCGCGCTGTTCCTCTTCATCGGCGCCGGCTTGTACGCCTACGCGAAGGGCCATCCCGAGCTGATCGCGGGCATGACCGACAACGACCACGTCTTCCCGCGCTTCATCCTGACGACGATGCCGCACGGTCTACGCGGCCTCCTGCTCGCGGCGGTGGCCTCCGCCGCGATGGGAAGCTCGGATTCGGCCTTGGCCTCCCTGGCCACCGCGTTCACGGTCGACTTCTACCGGCCGTTCTGGGGCCAGGGAAAAAGCGAGGAGCAGATCGTCAAGGCGTCGAAGGTCTTCTTCGTCGGCTTCGGCATGCTGTTCATCGTCTTCGCGCTGCTGATGCGCAACCTCGACAACCTGCTGTGGCTCGCGTTCCGCATGGTCGCGTTCACCTACGGCCCGCTGCTCGGCACGACGCTCGTCGCGACGCTGACGGACTGGAAGATCGACGGTCGCAAGGTGCTGGGCCTGATGCTCGCCTCGACCGCGTTCACGCTGACGCTCGGGATCACGGCCTGGTGGATGACGACGCATGGCGCCGCGCCCGGCTTCTGGACCGAGCTGCACAAGACGTATTGGCGGCTGTACGTGATCTTCGGCGCGCTGGCCGTGCCGGCCGGCTGCTGGGTTTTGCGTGAGCGCTGAGATGCTCGCCGGAATCCGCGAGGGCCTGTACATCTTCGCGCTGTGCCACATCCTCGGTCGCGTGGAGATCCACATCGAGGGCGCGCACGGCTGGGCGGTCAACCTGCCGACGTGGCGCTGGGGCCCCGCCTGGTGGCTGAACCTGACAAACGGAAAGGAAGTGACCGGCTACCACGTCTGGATCACCTTGTTCTTGATCGGAATTTTCCACCTCCCGCTTGTGTTCGTCGGCTTCTCACGGCCGCTGTTCGCCCAGTGCGCCTCGACGTACATGCTGGTCACGGCGGCATGGGACCTACAGTGGTTCGTCTGGAACCCGGCTTGGGGCTTCGACGCGCTGCGCACGCGGAACGTGCCTTGGTTCCAGCGCAAGGTTCTCGGCCTTCCCATCGACTACTTCGCGGCTTACGCCGCGTCGGCCGCGATCACCGCGCTGATCTGGGCCCCCGGCCTCGAGCTGTGGGCCGCGCGAACGCTCACGGTCTTCCTCCTCAGCGTCGCGTCGGTCTTCGCCGCCAAGATGGCGCAATGAAGGTTTACGCGGGGCTCGGCGCGCTGCTGCTCGGCGCGGTCGGCTTCTGCGCCGGCTTCTTCGGCCCGATCGCGCTGAACCCGGACGCGAACCAAGGGCCGCTCGTCGGAATCCTTATCACCGGACCCGGAGGCCTGATCGTCGGCGCGATCCTGGGCGCCGTGCTCGGCGCAATCGGCGTCGAACGGCGGCCGGCTCTCGCGACCTTGGCCTCGGTCGCGATCCTGTTCGGCGCCGGCACCTTGATCTGCTGCCTGCCCGAACCGGCCTACCGCGCGACCGTGATGGAGTTCGACGTCGTCCGCTGCGAGCCGCC
The DNA here is from genome assembly GCA_038211115.1 of Elusimicrobiota bacterium. Taxonomy (GTDB): domain Bacteria; phylum Elusimicrobiota; class Elusimicrobia; order UBA1565; family UBA9628; genus GWA2-66-18. The sequence continues at coordinate 82,390 of JBBQVX010000002.1, forward strand.
GGCCGCGCGCAAGGCGGAGGCTCTCGACTACTGGGAGAAGCGCGCCGCCGCCGTGACGTGGGCCGCTCCGCGCGCCGGCTGGAAGGACGACTTCGACGGCCTAGCCGCGTCCGACCCGGGCGTCGTGCTGACCGTCAAGCTCGTGCGCTCCGCGAGCGTGCTCGAGAACCGCCGGCCGTGGAACAAGGGGACGTTCGCCGCGGGACCGGGGCGCCGCGACCTGCCCGACGCTTATTTTCTGCGCGGCGCCTCGTGCGCGGCCTTACCCGCCGGCGTCCGCGGCCCGTGGATCACGAAGGACGAGCCGTCGAAGCAGTGGCCTCCCGAGACCTTGACCGGCCTGCTGCACGTGCTGACGCTCGAGCCCGCACCGGCGAATTACGCCGCCTTCCTGCGCTAGGGACGGTAGCCGGCCGCCGCGAAGGCGGGCCCGAG
>JBBQVX010000003.1:0-74110 GCA_038211115.1 Elusimicrobiota bacterium
GCGGCGCCCGCGCCGGCCGCGGCGCCTGCGCCGGCCGCGACCGTCGTCACGGTGTCGGGCAGCGGAGGGTCGAGCTCGATCTTGCCGGCGATCCCCGGCGCCCCGTCCGAGGAGCGCATCCAGCTCGACAAGATCACGACGGTGAACACGATCAAGCAGCAAGAGTACCAGCAGAAGGTGCGCCAGCTCACGGAGGAGCGCGACGAGCAGACGCTCAGGAACTCTCTGTTGACCGAGAAGAACCGCGCCGAACTCGCGCCGCTGGAGCATGAGCAGAAGAAACTGCAGATGAAGGGGCAGATGGAGGAGGAGAAGTACACGCAGGCCGCGGCCGATCTCCGGCATCAGCGCGACCGGGCCCGCCTCGAGAACGACATCGCCCGCGAGAAGCTCGCCGCCGACACGATCATGGCCGACGCCGAGAAGCTTCGGCGCGACCTCGTCGTGCGCGAGCTCGATTTCCAGGCGCGCAAGCTTCGTCAGGAGTCGGATATCGCGGACAACAAGACGGTCGCCATCAAGGCCGACCTCGAGCTGCGCGACAAGAAGGACCTGTGGAAGAAGCAGGCGAACCGCGAGCCCGAGTACGCCAAGGAGCCGTTCAAGGACGGCGTGCTGACGATCAGCGACCGGCGCATCGCGATCACGGGGCCGATCGTCTACGGGACCGCGGACTTCGTGACCGACCGGATCCACTACTTCAACAACAAGTCGGAGGAGTACCCGATCTTCATCGTCATCGACCGCAGCCCCGGCGGCTCGGTGATGGAGGGCTACCGCATCCTCAAGGCGATGCAGGCGAGCAAGGCGCCCGTCCACGTCGTCGTGAAGTCCTTCGCGGCGAGCATGGCGGCCACCATCGCGACGCTCGCGCCGCGCTCGTACGCCTACCCGAACGCGGTGATCCTCCACCATCAGATCTGGAGCGTGCTGTTCGGCAACCCGACTCAGCAGAAGCAGCAGCTCGACATCCTGAAGGAGTGGGACCGCCGCCTGCGCGAGCCGATCGCGCGCAAGATGGGCACGAGCATGGACAAGTTCACGGCCGAGATGTACGCCAAGAACGTCGACGGAGATTGGGAGGAGTTCGCGGACTCGGCGGTCAAGCTCAAGTGGATCGACCACGTCGTCAACGAGATCCGCGAGACCGGCATGGTCAAGGAGCCGGAGGCCAAGCTCGAGGATAAGCCGAAGCTCGCCTTCGGCCTGGCGGAGGAGTCGGACGCGAAAGGGGACCGGTTCGTGCGCTTGCCCCGGCTTCAGCACGCCGACGCGTACTTCCTCTACAACCGCGACGGCTACTACAGATAAATGGATCTCAAATCGGTCTTGATGAACAGCGAGGACGCCCTCCCGACCCTCGAGCAGAATCTCTCGACCGCGACGGTCACGACGGCTTCGAGCGCCTCGACACTGCCGACGATCAGCGCCGACGCGTCGACCTACTGGAAGATCGGCGGCAGCACCGTCATGGGCATCGCCGGGATGCTCTACATCGGCTACGGCAAGAAGAACGCCGACGTCCAGAAGATCATCATCGGCGTCCTGCTGACGCTCGGCAGCTTCTTTATGTTCTAGACGCGCGCGCCGCGACGGTCGGCAAGACGACTCTGAAGGCCGAGCCGCGCGCGAGGCTGCTGCGCACCGAGACCGTCCCGCCGTAGGCCCCGACGAGCTTCTTGACCAGATGGAGCCCGAGACCCGGGCTGCCCGGCTTGGCGCCCTTCGCGACGCGGTAGAAGCGGTCGAAGACGCGCGGGAGCGCGGCCTGAGGAATGCCGATGCCGCTGTCCTTGATCGTCAGAACCGCCTCGCGCTTGGAGCCGCGCGCGGTGAGGCTCACCCGTCCGTCGGGGGGCGTGAACTTGATCGCGTTGTCGAGCAACTGCTCGAGCGCCTGCGTCAGATGCGTCCGGTCCATCTTCACGCTCAGGCCCCGCGGGACCGCGACGTCGACGGTCAGGCGCTTGCGCTTGGCCCGCGACATTAGGTTATCCGCGCAGTCGCGCGCGACGAGGTGCAGCTCGCTCACGGCCGGCTGCGGCGCCCGGGCGCCTTCGAGCTCCGACAGCGTGAGCAGGTCCCCGACCATCGAGTCCAGCCGGTCGGCTTGCGTCTCGATGATGTTCAGGAACTTCGTCCGGTCGGCCTCGTCGCTCCAGGCGCCGTCGCGCAGCGTCTGCGTGAAGCCCTTGATGGCGGCGACCGGAGTGCGGAACTCGTGCGAGACGTTCGCGATGAACTCCCGCTCGGCGCGCTCGCTGGCGACCGCGGAGTCCTCGGCGCGCTTGCGCTCGGTCACGTCGACGGCGATGATGACGACGCCGACGATGTCGCCCCGCTCGTTCCGGTACGGGAGCGTGTCGCGCTGCACCCAGCATTTCACGCCGCGGCGCAGCCGGACCTCCTCGAGTTCGCCGATCCGGGCCTGTCCTGAGGCGATGACGGAGAGGTCGTTCCGGTGGTACGCGCGCGCGAGCTCGGTGGAGAAGAATTCGTCGGCGCGGCGCCCCTCGATGTCCGCCGCAGGCTTCCGGAGCCAGCGCGCGGCCGCGCGGTTGCAGCGCAGGATGCGGTTGTCGGCGTCCTTGTACCAGATCATCGCGCGGACGGTGTCGAGGATCAGCGCCTGCTCGGCTTCCTGGCGGCGTAGTGCGTTCTCGGCGCGGCGGCGCTCGGCCAGCTCGTTTTCGGCGGCGTCGTGAAGCCTGGCCTTCTCGATCGCGGCGGCGGCGCGCGTCGCGAGCTGCTCGGCGAGCACGAGATCCGCCAGGGAGAGCGGGCGCCAGCCGGAGTCGGCGCCGATGGTCAGCGTGCCGAGCGTCTTGCCGCGCGAGCGCAGCGGGACGCACATGTACGCGGCGATGTCGAGTTCCCGGAGGAGCCGCAGATGCTCCGGCGAGGTCGCGAGGCGCGCGTCGAAGTCCCCCGCCGTGCGGGCGACGAACTCGGAGCGTCCGGAGTTCATGACGCGGTGCACCGGGTGGCGCCGGTCGCCCTCGGACGCGTGCAGCGCGGCGAGCTCGTGCAGCAGGCTCGTGCGCCCGGGCACCTCGTGCAGGACCTCCGGCACGAGAAGGCGGCCGCTGGCGCGGAGGGTGATCGAGCACCACTGTCCCAGGCGGGGAACGGCCGAGGCGCACAGGACGCGCAGGGTCTCCCCGAGGTCGCGGGCGTCCGTCAGCGCCTCCGAGGCCGTGACGAGGAACATCAGCCGCTCACGAGAGTCCTCGGCCTGACGGGTGAGCGCGCCTTCCTTCGTGGCTGCGTTCGCGCGCAGACGGGCGAGCTCGAGGTGGGTTTCGACGCGCTCGAGCAGCTCGGCCGGCTCGAACTCCTCCCGCACGCTCCCGTCCGCGCTCAGCGGCGCGCGGGCGCCCTTCGCGCGCACGACGATGACCGGCCACGGCGCCGGCGCCCGCTCGAAGCTCGCCCAGTCGCGTTCGCTGACGACGGCCAGGACGATTTCGCCCGGCTGCCCGCCGTCGTCCGCCTCGACCACCTGGTAGGCGGGGGTGAGCGCGGACTTCAGCCGCTCGCGCAGGCGCGCGTCGGACGAGACGATCAGGAGGCGGGGCGTCCCGAGGAGGGTCATTCGCGGGTGAAGGGCCCTTATGATAACACCGATGCCCCCGTCGAAAGGCGACCGGGAGGTCGCATTCCTTTGACGGATTTGCGACGGTCAGTTCTCGAGGTAGGTGAGCAGGCGCTTGCGCCAGGCCGGGAGCCAGCGCGCCTCGTTGCGGGAGGGATCGCTGTTCGCGACGCGGCGGGTGAGCGCCGCGTCGGCGGACTTCTCGAAGGACTCCACGGAGGCCTGCCCGTCCGCGACGTCGTCCATGCCCTCGAGGACTTGGAGCAGGCCCCAGCCCTGGCCGTTGTAGCGCTCGGTGAGGCTGACGCCCTCGCCCTTGAAGTTCACGTAGTCCATCAGCGCGTACACGCCGTTGGGCGCGGCGGCCACGCGGTCGAAGCGCGCCTGGAGCGAGGCGCGCTCGGCCAACGGAGCGGCGGCGAGCACCTTCGGCAGGGCGGCCTCGACACGGTCGGCCGCGTAGCGCGCCTGGATCCCGATGGTGTCCGCGAGCATCTGGCGCAGCTCGTTCGTGCGCGCGCTGTGGAACTCGCGGTCGAACTCGTCCTTGTCGCGCCAGGGGCACGGCGGCTTCGCCTGGAGCCAGGCGGGCATCGAAGCGCCTGCGGCCGCCAGCGCGTCGATCAGTCCCGGAAAGCTCTCGACGAACGGTCCGCGCTCGTCCTTCTTATACCAGATGAAATGGCCGATGCCGAGCGACGCGAAGTTCTCGCCCGCGTTCCAGTGCGTGAGCCTTTCCACGGACTGCCCCGCCTCGTTCTGCCAGATCTTTTTACCGATCTTGAGGGCGTCGGCGTCGCTGAGCCGGATGCCGGCGTGGGCGCACGACGACGCGGCGAGCACGGCGGCGCACAGCAGGGCGCTTTTCATGAGCTTCATTTTAGCACGGCCCGCGCGTCGATTCCCTCGTGGAACCGCCAGGCGGCGACGAAGGCGGCGGCCGTGAGGACGTGCCAGGCTGCGTGGAGCTGGAACAGGTGGTCGTCGGGCCGGCACGCGAAGTCCGCGTGGTCGAGGTGCCAGCACGCGTAAGCGGCGATCAGGAGGAACTGCATGAGCCAGAAGGAGCCGTAGGACGGAGCGTCGCGCTTGACGAGCATCAGGCGGAGCTCCAGGGCGGCGAGGGCCAGCGCCTGGACGAGGACGGTGGTCTGGATTCCCAAGCCCGCGGCGCGGAAGGCGAACAGGGCGGCGAGGCTCGCCGCGCACAGCCCGGCCCAGAACCGTAGCGCGCCCCGCTCGTCGAGCGCGCCCGCGCGCCTCAGCCCGCGCGCGAGCGCCCAGCCGAGGAGGAGGTACATGCCCGCGTAGTCGAGGACCTGGCCCGCGAAGGTGTAGGACGTGTGGAACGCGATGGAGGTGACTCCGACGACGATCGAGACCGGGCCGAGGCCGCCGGCCGACAACGCGTCGCGCTTCGCGGATTTCCGCCAGATCCACGCCCCGACGGCGAGATAGGCGAGGTTCGACCAGGTGTTCGCCGGAGCCGCGATCCACCCGACCAGGTTGGCCTCGCAATGCTTGATGTCGGGCAAGGTCCAGCCGCTCCAGGGGGAACCGACGGGGGCGGGGGGGACGAGGCGCGGGTTCACGACGACACTGTACTCCAAAACGATCCGGGTGGTCTAGGACGCAGGTCCCAGGCGCGCCTAGGCCGCTTGGCGGGCCGTTTTGGCCCCTGCGGCCCACGGGGGTCCCGGGAGCCTCTTGGTAGGATAGAAGCATGAAGAACCCCATTTTCGCCGCGATCGCCGTCCTGCTGCTCAGCGTCTGCGCCTCCGCCCAGAACGCCGGCTCGTGGGAGAAGCTCGAAGGCCAGCACAGCCGGATTTCGGAGCGCCGTACCGTCGCCGTCACCGATACGGCGGCTTGGGAGAAGGTTTGGAAGGAGCACTCGTCCGACTCCGCCGCGCCCGCCGTGGACTTCTCGAAGGAAAGCGTGGTCGCGGTGTTCCTCGGCGAGACGAAGACCTCCGGCGTCAAGATCGAGATCGTGGTCCAGCGGGACATGATCGACGCGAACCGTCTCAACGTGTTCTACAAGGAAATCCCCGCCGGCAAGAAGGGATTCTCCGCGGCCGTGATCTGCCAGCCGTACGCGATGATCAAGGTTCCCAAGACCAAGATCGTCTCTTTCGAGGTCAACGGCCGCGTGTCGACCCCGGAAGCCGCCAAGGTCCCGAGCAACCCCCGTGACACGGCCAAGGTCCGCATGCTGCTCGAGACCCTGCCGTCCTTCGACGGGCGCTGAACCGCTAGGCCTTCGGACCCGGGTGGCCGCTAGGCTGCCCGACCCCTCGACAATTCGGGTTTCCGGGCCTATACTCCCAGTGTGAAGCGACCCCTCGCCTCCGCCCTCGCCTTCCTTATTGTCCTGCTTTCACCGGGTGCGCCCGCCTATCAGGCGTTCGCGCAGACCGTCGGAAAGACCGGCGGGGCTGCGGGCTCGACCGGCGACGCCGCGAACTCCGTCAACTCGGGGATCAATAACGGCGTCACCGTTCCGCTGGCGCTTCCCGTACAGACGTTGGGCCTCAACGGGACCCTCAATACCGCCGCGATCGTCCCTATCCTTAATAACGCGGTCAATCCGGCCCTGACCCCCGCCTTGATCCCGTCGCTGACGCCGGCGGCGATTGCCGGCGTCACGCCGACGTCTCTTGTCGTGCCCCTCGCGCTGACTCCCTCGCGCCTAGCACCTGCGACCTCGGACGGCCAGACGGGCAAGATCCTCGTTCCCGTCGCGCTCAAGCCGACGGCGAAAATCGGGACAGGCCAGAGCGGCCTGTCGGCTGCGTCGAAGCAGATCGATGGCCTGTCGCGGACCGCGGCGCCCATCGTCGAAGGAGTCAAGAACGGCGACGCGACCCTCGCCCTAAACGGCGTTTACGAAAACGGCTCCGCGCATGGGGAACTCGGCGCGGTGAAAGGCCGCTCGGGCCTCGGTGCCCTGCGCTCCGGGCTCAAGAAGTCGGCGCCGTCGACCGGCCAGCAGACGACGGCGGAGGTGCCGGCTGCCGCGGCTCCCGCCGCCAAAGCGAACCTGTGGCAGCGCGTCAAGTCGACCTTCGATCTCTCCGAGTTCAACAAGAGCGAGAAGTCCTACATCCTCGGCCAAGCGGTCTTCCTGTTCGCGATCTCGGTGTACCTCGCCTCCCTGCCGCTGCTCGTCAAGGCGTTGACGGGCGACGCCGCGATGACGGGCGTCGCGCGCATGGTCCACTACTGGGTGTTCGGCGGCGCGTCGCTCTTCGCGGGCGCCGTCGTCGGCAAGAACCCGATGAAGCGCATTCTCGTCGGCGCCGCCGGCGGGCGCGCCCTGCTGTTCGGCACGATCGGCGCGCTGGCGCTGTTCGGCGGCCTGCCGTGGGCGGGCTTCCTGGTGCTCGTCGGCGTGAACTCCCTGCTCGTCGCCCACAACCATCTCGTCGACATCGACACGGGCGGCGCGGCCAAAATATTCAAGGGCGCGGACCAGAAGTCCACCGATCACAAGATCGAGAAGGCCGGCTACGTCTACGACTTCATCTACTACGGCATGATGCTGGTCGTGCCGGCCCTGATCGGCCTGCCGATGGACTGGCTCGACGGGCGCTACGGCGCGGGCATCGGCGCCGCGGCCGGCTTCTCCCTGTTCGCGGCCCTGATGGGCGTGGTTTCCTATATATACGCGAAGCGGGTGGTGACCGTCGGCGACGCGATTTCGGCGCCTTTGGCCGGAATCAAGGACTTCTTCGCGCGCGCGGCCTCCGCGATCAGGACGTTCGGGCGCATCCTGCTCGACGTGCCGCGCCGCAACTTGGCGACGGCCAAGATCATCTTCCAGAACAAGGCGATCCTCGCCCGCTCCGCGATGGCGACGATGGAGAATTTCGTCGAGGACGCGCTGTTCGCCGTCGTCCTGCCGACGTTCGCGATCGATATCCTCAAGGTCGGCGCGTTCGGCAACGGCCTGCTGCTGTCCGCGATCACCGGCGGCGGGCTCGTCGCTTCGATGTTCCTGATGAAGCGCATCCAAGCGCTGCAGAAGAAGCACGGCACCTATAAAGTCCTGGCCGGCCTCACCGCGGTCGCGGCGCTCGCCTTCGTCCCCTCGATCGGCCTGTGGCTCGTGCCGTCGATCGCGCTCGCGATTCCCGCCGTGTTCATGATGAAGCTCATGCTGCAGCCGCTGCGCTCGCGCATGCGCGCCCTGCTGCAGACGGAGATCAAGAACGATCCGAAGGCCGCGCCTCACGCCGACGACATCTACAGCCTGATGACGTTCGTCGAGGTGCTCGCGGCCGGCGCGGGCGGGCTCGCGTTCTCGTGGCTGTTCCATCATTCCGTGGCCGGGACCGGCCTCTCTTTGGCCTTGGGCGCGCTCGCGCCGATGAAGATCATCACGATCATCCTCGTCGCCATGGGCCTCGTCTACTTCGGCGGCCTGCGCTGGGTCAAGCAGCAGCTCAGCAAGCCGACGCATACCGTCCACCAGTCCCCCGAAGGCAACGAGGCGAAGATGCTCGAGCGCCTCGCGACCAGCCTCCAGGAGAACGGACTGCCCGAGTACAAGACCGCCGTCGTCAACGGCGAGGCGAGCGAGGACCTTCCCACGATCGCCGTGCTGGCGCCCGCGTCCCGCCACAAGATCGCGCTCGCGCGGGAGGGCGGCCGCCAGTCCCCGGGCGACTTCCATCTCGTGCTCGACTCCTCGTGGCTGATCCAGGAGACCTATCCCGACGGGCGCACGAAGCTTCTCGTCAAGAAGGCCGTGACCTTCGACGAAAAGGGCCAGGCCACCGTCGTCGACTACGAGATTCCTCGTCGCGTACGCTACTTCGCGGACTACTTCACGCTCGGCTCGAACGACCGCGACGACGGCGTCGTCTTCGAGAAAAATCTCGACGTGCCGCAGTCGAACTCGCTGCAGCTCGAGAAGGTCGTCAACGACAAGCTCGGCACGCGCCTGATCATGGCCGCCAGGGGCGTGGCCGTGCCCGCGACGTTGGCCCTGCTGATGCCCCTGCATCACCTCGCGGGCCAGCCGATGCTGACGCACGGCAGCGTGCAGGTTGCATTGATGCCCGCGGCCGAGTCGCGCGAGGCCGAGGTCGGCCGGCTCGTCGACGAGTATCTCGCGAATTTCAAGGGGGAGGAGCTCGTCGTGAAGCCCTCCGGGCCGCAGTTCCACTCCGGCCGCGGCGTGAAGTTCTTCAAGAAGTCCGAACGCGACGCGATCGTCGCGCACGCGCTGGCGCTGGCCGTCGACGGCCAGATGACGGAAGACGGCGCCGTCTTGCTGGACGAGCGCGTCAATTCGGCTCCCTTGAGCCGCGACGGCCGCAAGATGGAGACGACGGGGCGCATCCTCGTCGCGCGTACGCCTTGGGGCGGCGCGGTGACCACCGGGATGTTCGGGCGCGTCGGACCGTGGGGCAAGCCGACGACCGCCGAGGCGGCCGACCCGCGCGACAACGCGGTGATCGACTCGATGGAGAATCTGTACGCCGAGTGGAAGAAGGCGGGCCTGCTCGACGACCACAGCGCCAAGGAGCTCGACGCGCTGATGCGCAAGACCGGCGAGGACGCGCTGCTCGCGATCGCCGAGTACGAGAAGAAGTTCGAGCGTAAGGACGGCGAGCCCTACCAGGCTCAGAGCGACATGATCGGTCTCGACGTGATGGTCGAGAAGCGCGACGGCAAGCTCGTTCCCGTCATCATCGAGGTCAACGACCACGACTCCGGCGGCCAGTTCAACCTCGATAAGATGGGCCTGTACGGCATCGGCGAGCACTCCCGCGAGTGGGTCGCGACGATGCTCCAGCGCGCGCGTCGCGACGCCCTCAAGGGCAAGCGCGTCGTGCTCGTCGGCGCCGGCTACGCGGGCAAGCGCTTCATCTTCGAGAAGGCGAAGAAGCTCGGCGTCGAGATCATCCTCGTCGACAAAAAGACCCCGTTCGTGTCCGACCTGATCCGCGACGGCCTGATCTCCGAGCTCATCGAGACGGACAACGCCAAGCCCAAGGAAGCGCTGGCCTCGGCCAAGAAGAAGCTGCAGAAATCGATCCGCAAGAACGGGAAGATCGAAGGCATGACCACTTTCTGGGAAGACGACGTGCCGCTGACGGCGGACCTGGCCAAGGAGCTCGGCCTGCCGTACCACACCCAGGATGCCGCCAAGTCCGTGCGCAGCAAGGCCGTGACGCGCGCCGTGATGGAAAAGGCCGGCTTGCCGACGCCGAGAAACCGCAAGGTGTCCTTGCCCGTCAAGATCGGCGCGGGCGACGCCGTCTACGCGAACGCGGTCGACGCGGCGCGCAAGCAGTTCGAGAAGGATCTGGTTCATGTCGGCTATCCTGCGGTGCTCAAGCCCGCGTTCGGCGCCGCCGCGATGGGCGTCAAGAAGGTGACGAACCACGCCGAGGCCCTGGCCGCCTTCGACGAAGTCCGCGCGATCGTCACGCCCGAGGTCGACCCGATCTTCGCCCAGGGCGCGGACCTCGTGCTCGAGCAGTACCTCGACGGCCGCGAGTACGACGTCGACGTCGTGATGCGCGGCGGCAAGCCCATTTTCGTCTCCGTCACGGACAACTGGCCCACGCGCGAGCCCTATTTCCTCGCGACGGGCTCGAGCCTCCCGAGCCGCCTGCTCAACGCGAAGGAGCAGAAAGAAGCCGGCGATCTCGCGATTTTGACCGCGCAGGCCCTCGGCCTGACCGACGGCGTGGTCCACATCGAGGGCAAGTACACGAAGGAAGGCGCGCGCATCATCGAGGCCAACGGCCGCATGGGCGGCGAATACGTCCACGATTGGGTGGAGGCCGTCTGGGGCGTGAGTCTCGTCGAGGAGAACTTGATGGCCGCGACGCGCGTCGGCGGCAAGCCGTTCATGGCGCCGCAGCCGCTCACGCATCTCGAGGGCGAGTTCATCATCCCGACCGAGTCCGGCGTCATCTCCGACTTCGACCTGCCGGAGTCGGCGCGCCTGCAGGCCGGCTTCCACGAGCTGCGCGTGAAGAAGAAGGTCGGAGACCGCATCGCGGTGCCGCCCCACGGCTACGAGCGCGCGGGCATGCTCGTCGCGCGCGGGAAGACCACGGCCGAGGCCCAGAAGAACCTCGACGCGCTCCGCGCGAATCTCCTCCTCAACATCAAGCCCGAGAAGAAATAGCTCCGGGTCCTGCGGGCCGAAAATCCTAGGCCCATTCCCGTCGAGAAAGCGGGCCCTTCGGACCTGGGGTCCTCCTTGCTGCGGTGATAGACTCGGCTCATGAACCGATCACTCGCCGTTTTCGTCTCCCTTCTCCTCGCGTCGTCTTCCTCGGCCCAGACCATCGGCCTCGTCGCGCCGAACTCGGCGGGCGGCGCCCCGGCGCTGATCATTCCGAGCACTCCGTTGATGGACGGCCATCTGGGCGTTCCCTCTTTGCTCTCTCCGTTGTCGTTGACCCCGTCGCTTTCCGTGTCGGCGGCGAGCATCGCCCCCACGCCGGTCCCCGCACTCGTTCCCGCGGCGGTCGTTCCGTTTTCCGTCAATGGCGTCCCGACGGTCGCCGCGTTCGGCGTGGCGAAAACGCTTTCCTCCAATCTGTCCGCGGCCGCGTCCGAAGGGCGCGGCCAGGCTCCGGCGCTCAACGCCTCGTTCGACGGCCTAAAGGCGGCGGCCACGCCCGATGAAGTCTCCGTTCCGAATCCGTCCGACGCGTTCGTCCTCGAGGCCCAGCGCCGCTTCGCCGCGCTCAAGGCCTCGGAGGACCAGAACCCCGGCGTCCTCCCTGAGGGCGCGATCCCCAGCGACGACGACATGCATGGCCGCCTGGACCGGCTCCCCTCGACCAACCCCGAGCGCATGAAGTACATCGTCGATCTCTTCAAACTCGGCGGCGCGACCGACGCGGACATCCGCCTGCAGGACGCCGGCAAGGGCCGTAATAACGTCATCGTGACGATCAAGGGCAAGACCGATCGCGTCATCGTCGTCGGCGGCCACTACGACAAGGTCAGCGAGGGCTTGGGCAAGATCGACAACGGCACGGGCTCGACGATGGTCGCCAACCTGTACCAGGCCATGCACGGCACGCAGCCCGACGCCACGCTCGTCTTCATCGCGTTCGCGCGTGAGGAAGAGGGCCTGTACGGGTCGCAGGCGTACGTGAAGTCGCTCGACAAGGCCGCGCGCGGAAAGATCGACGCGATGATCAACCTCGATACGCTCGCGGTGGACGGCACGTTCTCCTGGAAGAACAACTCGACGCGCGCGATGCTCGACCGCTTCGCGAAAGTGTCGCGTGAGAGCGGCCACGCGATGAAGGAAGATTATTTGAACGGCGGCGACGCGGACTCCTCGACCTTCCGCGACGCGGGCATCCCGGCCGTCACGATCTACGGCGCGTCGCAGGACGTGATCTTCGACATCATCCACTCCGAGCGCGACAATATGTCCGCGTTCAACCTCCAGCACTACAAGAACGCGTACCTGCTCGTGCTCGAGGCCATCAAATCTCTCGACCGGACCCCGCTGGGTCCCGTCGCGCGCGGCGAAATCTGATTCGGAAAAGACGGTGATGAAACTCATCAGCACGCAAAGACACTGGATGGAATCCGGGACCCAGGTGAAATTGGGACCATTGCCCTCGAAATTTAGGGCCCTTGGACCCGTCGGTTTGGAAAGAGGCCTGTGATACTATGGCCTCAATGACGCGCGAGATTCGATCGATGCACGGGGATATCGTGAAGAGAATAACGGCGAAGCAGCTCGTCTCCATTTTTTGCAGCTCCATGATCATGTGCGGCGCTCAAGCGCCGGCCTTCGCGCAGGTTATGCGCGGAGAGCTCGGCGGCGCGGCCCTCCATACGGGGCCCGTCGGCGGAGTCCTCTCCGCCGTGCCGACCGGAATAAACCCCGCCCTCAACGGCGGGGTTTCCTCTATACAGGGAACCTTGGCTCCGACTTTTTCGGCGCCGAGCGCCCTGGTGCCCGCTCTCATCGCTCCCGTCGCCCTGATCCCCGTCACGGCCGCGCCCGCGAAGAGCGAACCGGTCAAGGCACAGGCCGTCGTCCCCGTCGCGGCCATCACGGCGGCGAAGACGCTGAACGGCGAGCTCAAGGCCGCTTCGACCCAGGGCAAGGATGAAGCCCCGGCGCTGAGCGCCACGTTCGACGGCCTCAAGGCGGCCGCGACCGGCGACGAATCCGACTCCGTGCCCTCCGCCGAGACCCCGTCCCCGCTGCCCGACGGCGCGAAGCTCGGAAAGCTCTACCCGCGCGTCGTGGTCATCCTCGACACCCTCGGCAAGCCCGCGGGCAAGGACGACAAGATCGTCAAGTACATCGAGACGCTCGTCACCAACAACGTGAAGGTCGTCTTCGTCACGGCCCGCCCCGAGAAGGGGGAGAACTCCGCCGAATCGATGCTGATCGGCCAGCTCAAGGTCCGCACGGGCAATCCCGTCGTCGTCGTCAGCTACAACGGCGCGCGCGTCACCTCGCACAGCTCCCGTGCCGAGAACCCGAAGCCGCTGATCCCCGACCAGCTTCCGTTCGCCGAGAAGACCGTCGCCCGCTTCCGCGAAATCACCGCGGACGTCAACAAGAAGCTCGGCGTGAAGGGCAAGGTCGAGGAATTCGGCCAGCCGAGCCTCGAGGCTCCTTATATCTACGGCGGCACGCTCCCGAAAGGCGTCGACGAGGCCAAGTGGACGACGACGTTCAACCGCGCGCTCAAGGCGGCCGGTTTCGCGTATAAGATCGAGCTGTCGAAGAACGCCGAAGGGCAGACGGTCTACTTCACCCAGTCGACCGCGCTGAAGCTCAACGCGGGCCGCGTGTTCAACGCGATCTACGCGATCGCCCCCGAGCTCAACCCCGAGAACGGCGGCGCCGGCGTCCTCAAGCCGCAGCAGGTCCTCATCCTCGCCGACCCGGCGAAGGCGCCGAGCTTCCTTCAGGCGCTTCCCGGCAAGGGCTACTTCATCCACGGCGTCAACGACACCGAGTCTCTCGAGCGCGCCATGGAGGCGGTGCTCGGCGGCAAGGCGCTCGACCAGGTCTCGGTCAACAAGTACGAGCTGCGCGACTACATCGAATGGCTCTCGCGCCGCCAGCGCTACGGCTCCTCGTCCTCCTCGGCCCCGCAGGGCAAGGGCGGGCGCTCCGGCGTGATCGCGCCGCGCCGCTCCGGCGACGCCTCGGGCTTCTCGAAGGTGCCCTTCTACCGGGGCATCATCGTCAAGGAAGTCATGTCCCGCCTGTACCATCTCATGAAGAACGGCGCGTTCGAGGAGTCCACCCTCGACGCCGGCCTCGACCTTCTCGAGAAGCTCTGGAAGTACCCCGAGGCCAACGGCATCCACCTGCCTGAGGAGCTCAAGCTCGGCCGCCAGACCGGCGCGTTCAAGGCCCAGTCGAAGGGCGGCCTCGAGGGCTCCAAGCGCTGGCTGAAGAACTACTACCACCGCCACTTCCCCGACTTCCCGCGCAACGTGAACCAGAAGGTTGCTGGCCGCCTCCTGCGCCTCGCTCGCGACGGAGACTCGGTGACGCTCCAGTATGAGTCGCCTTACACGGGCCGCAGCTACAAGGTCTTCGTTCGCCCCGACCGGACGGAACTGTGGGAGGACGAGCACGGCTACGTCCTCGTCGCTCATGTGTACCGCACGGGCAAGGAGCCTTACCAGAAGGGCTTCGACGAGTCGATCGAGGTCAACCTGATCGGCCGCGCTCTCCTCGAGGGTGACGCGCAGAAGCGCGCCGACGGCCATTGGTACGTCAACGGCGAGGCCGACCCGCGCATCCAGGTCGTCTTCCACTATATGACCCGCGACCTCCAGGCGATCATGACGCCCGCCGAGATCGATTCCCACACCCCCGAGGTGACCGCGCTGATCGAGAAGCGCGAGAACGACAAGGAATACCAGAAGTGGGTGGAAGCCAAGAAGGTCGAGGAAGAGAAGGCCCGGGTGAACCTGAAGCGCACGGTCACCCGCGCGACGAATCTGAAGGAAAAGGAGAAGAAGGCGAAGAATAAGGGGGCTAAGTAAATGAAATCGCTCCCGGTTCTTCTGTCGTTCAGCCTTCTTCTCAACACCGTCGCTCCGGCGATGGCGCAGACGATCAGATATACTCCCGGCGCGAACGTCGGGCTTAGCGGCTCGGCCGGCGCGGCGCTCGTCGCTCCGGTTCCGAATTCGTTGCCGTCATTGACGATGCCGTCGCTGTCCGTTCCTTCTCTTAATACGCCCGCCATCCCTTCGGCCATGGTCCCCGCCGCCCTCACGCCTTCGGCCCTGACCGTCTCCGCCGTTCCCGCCGCGGCGAAAGCCGTTCTCCCCGTCGCGGCACAGTCCCCGTCCGTTCCCACTGCTCTGCAGGCGCTCAAGTCCGCCGTCCTCCCCGCCGCGTCCATCTCCGAGAGCCCGAAAGCATCCGACAACCACGAGGGCGACGCCGCCTTCGACGGCTCCTCCGAGCGCGAATCCGTCCTCGCGCCGGCGTTCGAGCCTCCGACCGCCTCCGTCCCCGAGCCCGCCGTCGCCGAGCAGGACGAGGTCCAGGGCGACAACATCCCGCAGCGCCCGCAGCTTTCCTTCCAGCCCGCGCAGAAGAGCGCGCTGACGTCCATCGACGCCGGCCAGGGCCTGTACGGCACGATGAAGCTCGTCAAGGACAACCCCTATAGCCGCGACTGGTGGAACGCGTACAAGAAGGGCGCGGAGATCGACGTCGTCGTGCGCGGCGAGAACGTCTACAACCGCCCGACCCAGATCACGTTCGCCGCGACCAAGGCGATCGGCAAGCTCACCCGCGAGGATTTCGAAGGGACGATCCCGAAGCACATGATGCAGGCCGGCATCGTCGCCCTGCGCAAGGACCTCATGGTGAAGCTCGAGGAGAACCGCCGCCGCTGGAGCCCCGAGCAGCCGCCCGTCGGCCTCGACACGAAGGTCCGCGTCGTCAAGTTCGAGTCCTACCTCGACCTCTTCAAGAAGACGAACGGCAAGGACGCCATCCCCGTCGCCGAGGCGCCCGTCGAGCGCCCCGCCCTCAAGGTGAAGCCCGAGGGCGCGCTCAAGCCTCTGTCCCTTTTCCTGCCGCGCGCCGTGATGCTCGACCTCGACCTCTTCGACGGCCCGGTCTCCAAGGAGACGCTGTCGGACATCGCGAAGCTCCAGCGCACCGGCGTCTACTTCGTCATGTTCTCGCGCAAGCCGTACGAGGCCGCGAACGCGATGAAGGACAAGCTCGTCAAGCAGCTCTCCGCCTACCAGATGAGCGTGCTGATGCCGATCCGCTTCATGATGGTGACCGACGACGGCGCCGTCATCTCCGAGCTGCCCCGCGGCGGCAGCCCCGAGGCCGTCGACGTCTTAGCCTTCAGCTTGGCTGACGTGGAAATCCTCCGCGACGCCGCGAAGAAGGCCTCCGAGGTCATCGGCCTGTCCCCGCGCTCCATCGAGGAAATCCGCCAGAGCCCGCTCGTGGAGCGCGAAAACCGCTTCGGCGACCAGAAGGAGTTGCCGCTCGGGCCCGATCCGCGCGTCCGCTACGAGGTCCGCCTGCCGAAGTCCATGTCGGATCGCGCGCTCGGCGAGTGGCTCAGCGCGTTCGACGGCGCGATGAAAGCCCAGGGCATGAAGGTCGTCTCGCACCTGACGACCCTGCCCGACGGCAAGCGCCAGTTCGTCGTCGCCCGCACCACGATCGAGGGCTCGATGGACCGCCTCAACGCCGCGCTCGGCGAGAAGTTCGGCCTGTACCTGAACCCCGGCGACGCGCTCGTCATCTCCGCGGATCCGAAGATCATGGCCGCGAACTCGAAGTCGATCGACGTCGCCGCGCTCACGGGCCTCAAGGGCGCCGAGCTCGTCGACAACGCGCTCGGCTTGATGCTCGGCGAGCACCGCGAGAACCAGGCGACGGACCTCTCCGGCTCCGCGTCGCGCATCGCGTCGTTCTCCTACAACAAGGGCCGCTACCTCTCCGAGATCCTCATCAAGATGGACAACGAGGAGCAGAACATCAACTTCTTCTCCGGTCACGTGGTCCACTCCGCGATGGACTGGCTGATTTGGAAGCTGCAGAACGGCGTGAAGCCGACCCGCGAGGAGTTCGCCGCGCACCTGACCGAGCACTGGAACTCCGGCCTCCGCGAGTTCAAGGCGGTCGGCATGCCCGCCGCGCATCTGGCGGACAGCTGGCTCAAGGCGTCGCTCACGCGCGCCGACAGCATGTACACGCTCGTCAACAAGATCAACGACCATAAGGAGTTCCTGGTCGGCACCGAAATCCCGAACTTCTTCGTGCTCAAGGACTTCCAGCGCAAGTCGGGCGAGCTCAAGCGCCGGTACATCCTGCACACGATCTTCGACTTCATCGCGCTGCGTCCGGACCCCAAGCGCCCCGGCCACGCGACGCTCGTCATCTACGACTTCAAGACCGGCCCCGCGAAGACGGGCCCGAAGCTCGACAAGGACATCCAGGTCCTCATGTACGCGCTGTTCGCCAACAATAAGTGGGTGGGGGAGCAGTTCCCGGCTCCGTACCTTGCCGGCGGCAAGGCCTACACGATCGACGACGTTTCCGTCGAATTCATCTACAGCGGCAAGATCCAGCCCACCAACATCAACCGCTGGAGCCTCGACAAGGTGCGCTCGCGCATCATCGGCGCGCTCAACCGCATCCACGCGGCCGAACAGAAGCTGTTCGGCAACGTCCCGCCGAAGAAGAAGCTGACGCCCGCTCAGGTCAAGGCGAAGGCCGCGAGAGCGGTGAAGGCCAAGAAGGCGAAAGCCGCCAAAGCCAAGGCCGCGAAGAAGAGCTAAGGCGGGCGTCGTCTCAGCCGTCTGGCCCTTCCGGCAGTCCTAGAAGGCCTAGGCCTCTTGTTATAGAGGAGGGGGTCCTAGGGCCCTTCTGCAGAAAGACGGGGGAGGGTATCATGTGGGTAATGAAGATGACCCGCCAAGCCCTCGCCGTGATCCTCTCGATTCTGGTCGCCGAGGCCTCCTTCCCCCAATACGCCCTGGCCCAGGTGATCGGCAACAGCGGCTCGGCCGCCGGGATTTCAGGCGTGTCGGGCGTCGTGCCGAAGATCGAGCTCAACGGCGGCTTTTCCGCGCTGTCGCCCGCGCCTTCCCTGCTCGCCCCGTCGCTGCTGGGCGGCGTCCCCGTTCTTAGCGCGCCGTCGATCCTGACGCCCCTCGTCGTCAATCCGATTTCCGCGATTCCCGTCCTGCCCATCTCCGCTCTGTCCGGCGTTCCGGCCGCGGCCCGCGCGCTCGCCGTCAACGCGCCCGTCGACGCCGCCAAGATCCCTTTCAACGCCCAGTCCCAGCTGACGCTCACGGGCGAGAAGCTCACCGCCGCCGCGGCCAAGGGCTCGGACCAGTCCGGAATCCTCGACACTTTCTTCACCGGCGCCAAAGAAATCGCCTCGACGTTGACGGGCGAAACAGCCGCGGGTTTCCCCGCCGCGCTGGCGCCGCAGCTTTCCGCTCCGTCCATCGGCGACGGCAAGGCCGTGGCCCCCACGCCCATCACCCTCGAGGCGATGGCGATCGATCCGGCGAAGTCCATCGCCGTCCGTCAGGACGCCGTCGCCCAACTCGCGAAGACGGACGGCTCGAAGGAGAGCCTCCAGCGCGTCGCCGACGCGAACCCGCAGGGCGGCGCGGCCGACTACGAGATTCACCGCTCGGCGCTGAAGGCGCTCGCGGAGCAGGGCGTGGTCAAGAGCCTTCGCGCCGTTTCCGAGGCCCACAAGGAGGAGTTGCTCGCCCGCCTCGTCTCCGATAAGCCCTCCTCCGCCGTGTTCGACTACGACGACACTCTCGAGAAGTTCCGCGAGCCGATCTCCCCGGCGGTCGCGGCCGGCTTGCAGGCGTCGAACGACGCCGGGGTCAAGACCGCGATCCTGACCGATCGCCCCGACGCGAAGAAGAACGACAAGGACGTGACCGTCCTCGACTCGATCGCCTCGATGACGCCCGCGCAGAAAGCCAAGCTCACGGTCGGCTCCAACAGCGGCGCGCGCCTGAGCACCTTCGACTCCGAGGGCAAACAGGTCGTCGCGTTCGACGCGGCGCTCAAGTTCACCGAAGCCCAGGCCGCCGCGATCACCGCCGCCTCGGCCAAGACCGCCGACAAGTTCGGCCGCTTCGAGTACAACGGCGCCGAGGAGAATCTTTCCGCCTTCAAGTGGGTCCGTTTCCTGCCGCTCGGGATGCCCGCCGAGACCGTGCAGGCCGCCGCCGAGTTCATGCAGGCCGAGCTCGACGCCGCCGGCGCGGGCGTGACGGTCTCCGGCCGCCAGGCCGCCGATGCGAAGAACCCCTCTTACCTCACGATCTCACTCCTCGATAAGACCGTCGGCATCCAGGCGTTGCGCGAGAAGGCCGGCTTCGGCGGGCCGATGCTCCTCGTCGGCGACTCGTTCTTCGGCACGCGTATGGTGGACGCCGACATGACGAAGGCGGCCGGCGCCGGCTCCCTCACCCTCGCGGTCGGCGGCCTCGCCGATCCTCGCATCGACAACGTGTTCGTCTGGCCCACCAAGGGCGCGGAAGCCTCCGCCGAGATCCTCGGCGCGCTCGGCACGGCGAAGCCCGCCGCGCCGAAGGGCGCGCTGCGCCGCCTCGGCGACAAGCTCCTCAACCTGATCGGCTGGAACGCGCCCGTCGTCAAGGCGCCCGGCGCCGACGATCCGATCAACTGGAAGACGTTCCTCGGCCTCGTGATCCCGCGCATCCCGAGCATGGGCGCGTACATGCTCGTGACCATCGCGTTCGTCGCGATCGCGGTGCCCGTCGTCGGCTGGACCGGCTACGGCGTCATGATGTCGCTTTCTCCGATGGCCGGCATCGCCGCCTCGAAGATCATGGGCAAGGCCGTCAAGAACATGTCGGCCCGCAACGCGATGGCGCTCAACACGCTCCTGCGCGTCGGCTCGCTGATGCTGCTCCCGACCTTCTGGTTCTTCGGCGTCGTCAACGTCGGCACGATCCTGCTCGGCGCGCTCGCCGAGGGCTGGCTGCTCTCCTCGATGATGATGACCGAGGGCTCCTTCATCAAGGTGCTCTTCCCCGCGAAGCAGTTGGGCAACATCAACGGCGCGCTGTTCCAGATGTTCCCGGCCGTCCAGGTCATCCTCGGCCTGTTCCTCGGCATCGGCCACTTCGCCGACATGATCAACCCGTTCATGGTGTTCGCCGGCGCGGCCGCGATCAACCTGCTCGTCGTGCTGCCGATCGTCTGGAAGATGATCCCGAACGTGATGCTGAGCGACGCTCCCGCCGCTGCGAAGGCCGCCCTCGTCCCGTTCAAGACCAAGGCGCTGGCGTTCCTCAAGGACAACGCGAAGCCGCTGCTGGCGCTTGCCGTGGCCATCGGGCTGTTCGCCGCGATGACGTTCTGGGCGCCGATCGCGACCCTGCCGTTCCTCGTCGCGCACGCCGGGCTCAAGACCTCGCTGCCGATCACCGCGGCGCTCGTGTACTGGATTTCGCGTAGCGCGGCGTTCAAGGGCCTCGTGAAAGGCCGCACGAGCGAGGCCTCGGCCGAGGAGAAGGCCCTCGTCGAGAAGCGCGGTACGCTCGCCTCCGAGATCGCGGACCTCCGCCGCGGCGGCGCGGATATCGCGTCCGTCGGCGCCAAAGAAGACGAGCTCGCGGCCGTCTCCTCCGAGCTCGCGACTCACCAGGGCCGCCAGTGGAAGTCCATCAAGATGATGGCCCTCGGCACGGCGATGTACTACCCGCTGTACCTGATCGCAGCACCCCACGTCGCCGAGATTCTCGCCGGCCCGCAGCACAAGGGCGCGATGATCGGCCAGTTCCTCGGCGCGTTGTTCTTCGGCAGCTGGATCTCGACCGCGGCGCGCACCAAGTTCCCGGACATCAAGATTCCGTTCACGGGCGGCAAGAAGACGATCGGCGCGCACCGGCTCGTGCAGGCCCTCGTCGCGGCGCTCGCCGGCGCCTGGGTGTTCACGAAGATCGTGCCCGGCAGCGCGCTCGCGGCCGCCGCGGCCGTCGCGATCGTCGCCGGCCTGATGGCGCTCTCCGCGCGCATCACCGACAAGGGCTGGATCAAGTTCGCCGGCCTCGGCTTCGCCACCGTCTGGCTGCCGTTCGTCGTGTGGATGTGGCCGCTCGCGATCCCGTTCCTGACCGTGCAGACCGCGATGTTCATCAGCCTGATCGCGGCCGGCCTGTTCAACGGCCCGAGCTTCGTGAGCCTCATCATCTATCTGCAGCGCAACACGGCGCGCTCGGAAAGCAGCGAGGTCACCGGCATCCAGGGTTCGCTGTTCAACGCGTCGATCTCGGCCGCGTACGCGCTGATCACGATCATCAGCGGCTTCCTCAATCCCGCCTACCCGATGGTGCTCGCCGCGATCGGCCTCATCAACGTGCTCATCGGCATGAAGTTCTGGAACGCCGACAAGAGCCTGCCGGGCCTGCCGAAGACCTTCTTCACTCCTAAAGCCCCGAAGAAGTAGAATCCGGGGCCCATGCCAGCGCCCATCGTCGCGTCCATCGACTTCACGCCCCCGGCGGACGTCTCGTCCGGAGACTGCGAACTGTCGGTCGTCTTCGAGGACGGCGGCGGCTCGACATTCAAGGCCGCGACCTTCGATCGCGCCGAGGCGTGGATGGCCGGGGCCAAGTCGAAGGCGTGGTGGTCCGAGCCCGTGCTGTTCGTCGAGCGGCTCGACCCGAAGACGGTGCGAGCCGCCGTGGACGCGATGGCCGCCGAGATGGGCGGCTACTGGCTGCGCTATTACCACCGGAGAAAAGCGTGAGCCCGGTCTCGAACGCGGTCGGCCACATCGAGCTCGCGCACTTGTCCGATCCGGGCCGTCCCGAGCACGCGTGCGGCGTGATCGAGGTCTATCTCAAGGACGGCCGGCAGTTCACCTTGCTCGCCGCGACGCCCTCCTGGTTCAAGGACGAGCTCACCCGGCTCAAGCTCAAGTTCTACTACGGCCCGGCCGTGCTGTTCCTCAAGAAGATGGATCTCGTCGCCGCGCGCAAGGCCGCCAAGGAGATGATGGCCGAGAACGAGCAGCTTCTCGTCCGCTACGACACGCCGCGGCGCACCTTGCCCGACATCCTCGCCGCCTTCCGCGCCGGTCATCCATGACGGAAATCAAAACGGAGCGGCCGCTACTCCGTCTCGCGCTCGAAAATCCGATACCCTCCCTGCTTGCGGTGAGCTTCGTCGCGATGTGCGCCGTGCTCGGCATCGAGGAGCTCGAGGCTGGCCCGCACGCGATCCGCTGGCTGTCCCGGCATCACGCCTCCGTCGCGGTGATCAAGCAGGCCCTCTGCATGGCCGCGATTCCCGGGTTCGTCTTTCTGATGTATTGGAACTTCCGCGATAACATGCGGCGATCGAAGGAGCCGATGCCGCGGCTGAAGGCCATCGTGATCGGGACTTTGCTCGGCGGGGCCGTGCTGTACGGCGTGCTCTGGTACTTTCTATTCCGCCGCTGAACGCCGCGACCTAGGGGGCCCATCGGTTCGCGGGCCGCTTGCCTTCGAGCGAATGGGCCCTTGGACCCCTCTCGCCGCGCGAGGGGGATTGATAACATCGGCCCATGAAACGATTCATCGCGGCCGTGCTCTCGATTTCGCTCATCCTCGTCTCGGCGCCGCTCCCGGCCTGGTCTCAAGTTTCCTCCGTCATCTCGGGCTCGGCCGCCGGCGTGAACGGCGCCGCCGCGGGCGCCTCCGTGAACTCGGGGATCCCGCAGCTGGCCATGCCGTCGATGAGCCTCACGGCCCCGGCGCTCTCGGGCTTCCTCTCCGCGCCGATGGCCAACAGCCCGGTGCTCCAGCGCAACGCTCCGATCAACGCTTCCGTGCCCGTCGAGTCTCGCGTCGGCCTCGCGATCGCCGTTCCTCTGTCCGCCGAGACGCCGGCTCCGCTTCCCGCCGCCGCCGCGTCGGAGAAGCCCGTCGCGAAGCCCGCCGCGCTCAATCCCGTCACCGCCGACGCGAAGAGCCTCGCCTCGGCCCGCGTCGACGTCGCCGAAGCCGCGGGCGCGATCGAGAAGGGCTCCGTCTCCGGTTCGCGCTCCGCCGCCGCGCGCATGATGGACCGCCTGCTCGGCCTCGAGGAGTCCGGCGACCGCGAGCCGATCGTCGAGGGCCTTCCGCCCGCCGGCATCCTGTCCGCCGGCCTGACTCCGTCCGACGTCAATGAGCCCGCAGCCTTCCGCTCGAACGTGCCTTCCCCGAACACGCCCGATTCCAACGGACCCCGGCGCACGAAGTTCGGCGGCGCGGTCAAGATGATCGTGACGTTCGCCGTGGGCGCGGCCGTCGCCGTCGGCCTGCAGGTCGCGGCCGTGGCGCTTCTTCCCGCCGTGTTCGGCGTGGTTCCCGTCGCGGCGGTCTGGGCCGTCAGCTCAGGCGTCCTGCTCTTCCCGCTGGCGCTGTACGCGCGCTGGCGCCTCGCCAAGCGCGACTCCCCGCGCCTGAACAAGGTCAAGACCGTCCTCGACTTCGCGCTCGGCGCCTTCGCCGGCGCCGCGTTCATCGCCCTGCCGAGCCTCGGCGTCGTCCTCACGAGCGCCGGCCTCATGACCGCCGCCCTGCCGCTCGCCGCCGTCGCCGGCGGACGCTGGTTCGGTAGCTCCTCGCTCGCGGACTCCGTGCTGACCTGGACCGCTCTCGGCGTGACGCCCGCGGTCGTGGGCGTCGCCGCGGCCGTCGGGCTCATCGGCCTCTCGCCGATCATCGGCCTGATGGCCCTGCCCGCGATGACGACGATCGCCTTCTTCCTCGGCCGGCTCATTCACTCGGCCGAGACCGGCGCGCCGTTCGCCGTGCCCGGCGCGATGCAGAAGATCCGCTTCCCGTCGTTCCAGTGGGTCATGATCGGCGTCGTGTTCGCGCTGCTGACCGGCTTCGGCGCGGTCTACACGAACATCGCCTTCCTCGCGTGGAACTTCCTCGGCTCGCGCGAGATGAAGTGGGACAAGAGCAAGCCGGTCGGCAAGCGTCTGCTCGGCCTGCTCCTCAACTTCGACGTGCTGTACTTGGGCCTGCTCGCGTTCACGGCCGTCACGGCGTTCACGAGCCCGCTGACGTTCCTCGTCATCGCGTTCTCCGGCGAGCGCGCCGCGGTCTGGACCGAGCGCCTGCTGTCGAAGCTGCTGCCGAAGGCCGCCGCCTCTCCGTCGACGAAGGCCGCGCCGGTCGCGGATCCGGACCTGCTCGCCGACCGTGCGCCGAAGTGGCCCGCGTTCCATTATAGGGTCAAGACCGCGCTTATGCTCGTCTCGATGGCCGGAGCCGGCGTCCTGCTCTCCGTCACCGTCTTCGGCATCACAAGCCTGCTGACGAATCTCGCGATCGCCTCCGTTCTCGCGTTCATCCCGTTCTTCTTCGCGAAGAAGATCATCAAACTCATGATGAAGGCGAAGCCGACCACGAAGGATCAGGATCCCGAGTTCTTCTCGATCATGGAAGGCCTGCGCGACAAGATCAACGCCGACCGCCGCGCGAAGGGCAAGAAGGAAATCCCGATGCCCGAGATGGTCATCGACCCGATGGACGCCCCGAACGCCTACGCGACCGGCCGCAGCCCGTTCGCCGCGATGGTCGGCGTGACGAAGGGCATCAAGACGATGACCCTCGAGCCCGAGATCGTCCGCGACGGCGTGGTGCGCCTGATCGCCTCGACCGACGCCGGCACTAAGGAGTTCAAGGTCTTCCGCCGCGCGATCGCCGGCTCGGTGACCGGCATCCCCGCCGACGCGACGCCCGCGCAGGTGGCGGCCGCCGTGCTCAAGGCGGACCGCTCCGAGCTCAAGGCCCTCGGCGTGCGCATGCTGCGCGGCGTTTTGGGACATGAGTTCTCCCACGTGATGGACCGGCACATGCTGACGGGCTCGATCGGCGGCGCGATCGCCTCCGGCGTCGCGTTCGCGTCTTACGGCGTCATGTGGGCCGTCGGCCACGCGCAGGTCGCCGTCAAGAAGGCGTTCGGCTGGCGATCTAAAGAGGCGTCGCCGGAAGCTTCTGCGACCCGGCCGGATGGCGACGCCGGCGTCAAGCCCGAAGCCCTCGATCCGATCTCGACGGGCATCGTCATCAAGTCCCTGCCCGCGCTGCTCCGCCTGTTCGCGGCGCTGTGGGCGCCGGTGGTGCTCCAGATCCTCCAGATGGCGTCGTCGCGCAACAACGAGGGCATGGCCGATGAGGATGGCGCGCTCCTGAGCGAGGATCCGGAATCCCTCGCGCTGGCGCTCGGCCTGCTTACGACGTGGCGGCCCGCGGCGGGCTTCCGCTTGCCGGGCTCGGTGGTCCCGCGCGCGGCGTCGATGCAGCACATCATGATCGTCAACCCGCTCGAGCAGCTCGAGAACGCGGGCGCGCTCCCGAAGACCTCGGCGTCCGGCGGCCCGACGCGCGCCGACGACCTCATCTTCGAGTTGTTCATCACGCACCCGAACACCGGCGTGCGCATCCGCAAGCTCCACGACATGTCCGAAGCGATGCGGGGAATTCGTCCCGCCAAGCCCAAGCCGCCGGAAGGCGGAGGGGGCGGGGGAGGCGGAGACCCACGGGTCTCCTTCGTCCCGCACGCCGGTCCCGCCTCCGAGAACATCGGAGGCGGTCTTCTTCGGGGCGCATGGGCGAAGCTGAAGAGCTCCCTGCGCGTGCTCCCCGATGAAGGCCGCAACCGGCAGTTCTGGATCTTCGCGCTGGGCCAGGGCCTGATCATGCTCGGCGTCAACTTCCACTACACGGCGCTTCCGAAGCTCGTGGCGCCGACCAAGGAGGACGCGGTCAAGCTGGGCTACAACCGCGCGATCAACTGGGGCGCGCAGGCCGGGGCGTCCCTCGTCACCGGGCCGCTGATCGACCGGGCCTCCACGCAGAAGGTCGTCGTGTGGACCGGCGTCGCGCGCGCGGCCCTGATGATGCTCGTGCCGGTCCTCTTCTTCCAGGGCTACCTCGGCTTCGCCATGTTCGCTGCGCTGATCGCGGCGGCGGGCTTCCTGCAGATGGCGGCGACCACCGCCGGAACGGTCGCCTTCAACCGCATCCTCGCCGACGACGTGGACCACTACAACAAGGCGAACGGCGTGCTGACAATCGTCATGAACGCGGTCGGCGTGGTCGGGCCGCTGCTCGCGGGCGCCTTCATCGCGACGGTCAGCGCCCATTTCGGCCTGCTCAGCGGCAACGCGATGGCCTACGCCGTCTACGGCGCGCTGATCCTCGCCTGCTCCGTCGTCTACACGCTGTGGCTCAAGCTGCCGCGCGACGAGATGATGGCGGCGCGGCGCGACCTGGGCGCGGTCCTCAAGCGGGACGGCGTCGGCGGCGCGGCGTACCGCGGAGTCACCGGCGGCCAGGTGGAGGGGCGCCCGGCCATCCTCGTCGAGGTGGACGGCGACGTCTCCGCGGCGGTCGTTCCCGCCGAGTTCGGCGGCTTCCCGGTCAAGGCGGTCGCCCGGCGCCGCGTGTTCAACGAGGTCGTCGAGGGCTTCAAGACGATCGTGCGCGACCGCTTCCTGTTCCGCTACCTGCTGTCGCTGACGCTGGCCGTCATGCTCGGCGACGGCCTGCTCTTCGCCGCGCTGCCGCGCTTCCTCGAGGACGTTCTTCACGCGGGCGCGGGCTCCTTCGGCCTGTTCCTCGCGGCGTCGTCGCTCGGCACGGGCCTCGGCTCGGGCCTCATGGCGTTCGCGCGCGACCCTCAGCAGATGGCGCTGGCGCCGTCGGCCCGCGTCTTCCGGTCCGAACTCTCTGCCCTCGAGCCCGCGCTGGACGCGAAGGCGCTCGACGCGGCCACGGCCGCCCTGCGCGGCGCGCTGCCGTCGGTGCTGGCTCGCTATAAAGAGGATTGGCTGAAGGGGGGGCCGGCCGTTTCGGGCGCGACGTTCGGAGCCGATCTCACGGGCGAGGGCGCGCGCGCGGTCGGCCTGGCGCTCGGGCGCTCCGAGGCCGAGGCCCTTTCGCTGCTCGAGGCGACCAGCGCCTCGAGCGACCTGCGCGCGTGGGCGAACCTTCGCGGCGCCAAACTCCTCGCGGGCGCGTTCAAGGACGCGACGACCGGCATGGACCGGCTCCAGCGCCAGGGCAAGTTCACCTCCTGGCTCCACGGCTTCTCGTGGCTCGCGTTCGCCGCGCTGTTCTTCTCCGGCAGCCTGCACCTGGCCGTCGCGCTGATGCTCGTGTCCTCGATCCTCGGCGCGCCCGCGTCCGTCGCGTGGACGTCGCTCACGACGAAGGTCGTGTCGGGCTCCTACAACGAGAGCCAGGGCAAGATCTACTCCGCGATGTTCTTCTATCAGCTCGTCTTCGCGATCGCGGGCGTGCTGATCGTCGGCTGGCTGATGTCCGCCTTCGCCACGGGGACGGTCCTCTTGATCGCCGGCGGCGTCATGGGGCTGTGCGCGCTGATCGACTTCGTCTCGCCCTCGCTGATCTTCCCGATCGGCCGAAGGCGCTAGCGCGGCCTCTCAGGCCCAATTCCGGAGTCCTATGGCCTCTCGTTCGTTGGGACCAATGCCAGGCCCTCGTTGGGACCTATGACCCGCCTAGGAATCCTCCTCGGGCGTTATAATTCAGGCAGACGCAAAAGGAGCCATACCGAATGAAGCGCTTTCGCTCGCTGATCGCCCTCACCCTGTCGCTCGCCCTCGTCGTTTTGTCCCCGGGCTCGAGCGCTTATAACGCCGCCGCGCAGACGATGAACGCGGCCAACGGTGCGACCGTCACGGGCGTTACGGGCGTCGCCGGCGCGAACCTCGGCCGCACCTCCGGGGTCGACGCGATCCCGACGCTGTCTCCTTCCGGCCTGGGCCTCTCCTCCGTCCTGTCGGCTCCTTCGATCACGCCGTCCGCGCTGCAGCAGGCCGCCGTAATCCCGGCGCCTTCCGTCGCCTCGCCGGTCGCCGCGAACGCGGTCATCCCCTCGATGACCCCCGTCGCCCTTAAGACGATCGCCTCCGCGGCCGCCAAGGCCGTCGTCCCCGGCGTGAACGCGCCGGTCTCCGCCAAGACCGCCGTGATCCAGGCGCTGAAGACCCAACTCTCCGTCCCGTCCATCGCCGATAAGCCCTCCGAAACCCAAGTCCTCGAGGCCCGCAAGCAGTTCGACGGCGAGGCCCTGAAGCCCGGCCTGTCCGTCCCCGCCGTCTCCGGCAAGGGAACCGAGAGCCGCGGCTCCGACCTGAAGGCCGCGAAGAAGGCCGGCACGCCCGGCGAGAACGTGGACGAGAACGGCAATCCCTCTCATGAGCACGGCCCGATCGACGGCCTCGGCAACGCGACGCGCGTCGGCGGCGAGAACGGCCCGGACGACCATAACGACGGAAGCCATCGCGGGGGCGGCACCTTGCTCGGCCTGTTCGGCGCCGGCCTGCTCGGCGGCGGCGCGCTGACGGTCGCGGCCCTGTCCCTGGGCTCGATCGCGATGTTCCCGATGATCATCATCTCCCTGATCCTCCACGAGATCGGCCACGCGCGCATGGCCGACAAGCTCGGCGATCCGACGGCCCGCCTGCAGAACCGCGCGAGCTTCAATCCTCGCCACTGGCTGACGCACATCGACCCGATTTGGACCCTGCTGATCCCGGCGGCCAGCTTCTTCCTGACGGGCATGATCTTCGGCGGCGCGCGTCCCGTGCCCGTCGAGCCCCGCTACTTCAAGAACCCGGTCAAGGGCATGGCGCTCGTCGCCTTGGCCGGACCGGCCGTCAACATGGGCCTGGCCGTCGCGGGCGCGCTCGCGATCACCGGCGCGGTGGCCGCGGGCCTCGGCGCGGGCGTCGTCGCGATGCTCGGCATGTTCGTGTTCCTCAACGTCCTGCTCGCGGTCTTCAACATGATCCCGCTGCCGCCGCTGGACGGAAGCCACATGCTCAAGGCCTTCCTGCCCGCGAACGCCCGCTACGCGATGGACAACTTCATGGCGAAGCTCGGGCCCATGGGCGCCTTCGTGCCCCTGATGATCCTGTTCTGGGTGGCCGGCGGCGCGATCTCGGGCGCTGCGATGTTCATCGCCAAGCTCCTGATCGGCGGCGTGATGTCGGTCACCGGCGTCAGCATGGCCAGCGCCTTCCTGCCGGCCGTGGCCGCTCTCGGACTCGCGGTCGGACAGCTCGGCGCGGGCGCGGGAAAATCCGCCGGCGTCGCGGCGGCCGACACGTCCGCGGTCCCCGGCCCGTCGGGCCCGACCAACGGCGCTGCCGCGACCAACGGCGCTCCGCATCCCGTCGACCTGATCGTGATGTTCGGCGAGAAGAAGACCAATCTGCACGACTCGCACATCTCGAACGTGGACGTGAACCTGCCCTCCGGCGTCGAGCAGTACACGCGCCTGCAGCAGGCGATGCTGACCCAGCTCGCGACCGCCGGCCTCGACTCCGCCGCCCTCGAGTCTTATAAGGGAACTCCGCTCGCGACGTACGCGCGCATCAACGCCGCCACGATCCGCGTCGACGGCGCCTCCGTCGCCGAGTTCACGCAGGACATGGCCAAGCGCGGCTTCACCGTCTATCAGAATTCCGAGCGCAAGATCATCCGCCCCGTCCCCGTCACGCCCGAACAGATGGACCCCGACGCGCGCAACGCCGTCACGATGGACGAGAACCTCAAGATCACCAAGGCCGACCTCGTGCAGGCCGAAGGCGTGAAGAAGTGGGGCAAGCCCGAGCTCGGCTTCTGGTCCGGTCTCTGGGCCAAAGTCTTCAAGAGCGAGCCGCCGCAGCCCAAGTTCGGCGTCATCGACAGCGGCTATGAAGCGACGCATCCGCTTCTTAAGCGCATGAAGGAGCTCAAGAACATGACCTCCGGCGCGAACATCGACGATATCGGCCACGGCTCGTGGGTGAGCTCGACGATCCTGCATATGGCGCCGTGGTCGAGGAACACGACACACTACAAGACTTTCGTGGACGGCGGCGCGACGCTCGACGACATCCTCAAGTCGCTCACGCAGGCCGGCAACGACGGCAACCTCGTCATCTCCAACTCGTGGGGCGACGACCAGGGCGACCCGAACGGTCCCGACGCCCAGCTCGTCAAGAAGCTCGCGCAGGAAGGCCATATCATGGTCTTCGCGGCCGGCAACGCCGGTTCGGGCAAGAACACCATCGGGGCGCCCGCCATCGTGACCTACAAGGACGCCGAGACCGGCGCGATCCGCGTCGTCTCCGTGGCCGCCGCCGGCCGCGACAAGAAGGTCGCCTACTTCTCCTCGCGCGGCCCCGGCTCGCCCGTGACCTCGAAGGACGCATCCTACAAGGATCATCGCCCCGACCTGACGGCCGTCGGCTACAACATCGAGGGCGCGTGGCCCGCGGCGCTCAACGACGCCGACCGCGTGGACGGCGAGAAGGGGCCCGTGAAGGCCATCTCCGGCACCTCGATGTCGACCCCCGGCGTCGCCGGCGCGATCGCGCTGCTCGCGATGATGTTCGGCGTGACGGAGAAGGGCGTCAAGCTCGACGCGATCGTCAACGCGGTCATGTCGACCCTCGAGAAGACGGGCAAGAACACCGTCGACGAGGAAGGCGAAGGCTTCCTGAACGTGGACGCCGCGTACAAGAAGCTCCAGGCCGCGTTCTCGACCGTTCCGCCCGACGTCGCCGCGTTCCGCGCGCTGAAAGCCCGCGAGAGCGTCCTGTACCGCTACCTCGTCACGGCGGCCGCGGCCGACAGCGCCGCCAGCCTCTATTTCCATGAGGCGACCGAGGAGCTCAAGACGGTGACGGCGGACATCCAGGCGATGAAGGCCGCCGACAAAACTTTGGCTTACCGGGCCGCCGGCCCGATTAAGCGTTTCATCCTAAATGCGACCGGCGCCGCCCCCAAACCTTAACGGAGAACGTACATGACCGCTTCACCGATGTTCATCATCGAAGACGACGACCACTTCCGCGAAACCTTCATCGACGTCATGTCGCTGCGGGGAATCGAGGTGACGGGCGCTCGTACGGGCGACGAGGCGATCAAGGCTCTTAAGCAGAGCCAGCCCTCGATCATCATCATGGACGTCCAGCTCCCGGACGTGCACGGCTTCGACCTGTGCCGTAAGGTCAAGCGTCTCGAGAACCAAAAGGACACACCGGTCATCTTCGTGTCCGCCTCTACGCGTTACGCCGATCCGCGCGACCGCGTCGAGGGCCTCCTCGCCGGCGCCGACCAGTTCCTGCCCAAGCCGATCACCGTCGAGAAGCTGTGGGGCGAGATCGAGCTCGTCCTGAACGGCCACCCGAAAAACTGACCGTTCGTCGAAAAGAAGAAGGCCCCGGCGGGATTCCCGCCGGGGCCTCTTTTTTTGAGCGACTGTTTCCGGAAACAGTCGCCCTCGAGATGAGCGCTTACGCGATCGTGATCTTCTTATCCAGGTACACGTCCTGGATCGCGTTGAGGATGCCGATGCCTTCTTTCATGGGACGTTGGAAGGCTTTGCGGCCGGAGATTAATCCCATTCCTCCCGCGCGCTTGTTGATGACGGCCGTCTTCACGGCTTCCGCCATGTCGGAGGCCCCGGAGGAAGCTCCGCCCGAGTTGATCAGCCCCGCGCGGCCCATGTAGCAGTTCGCGACCTGCCAGCGGGTGAGGTCGATGGGGTTGTCGGTCGTGAGCTTCTCATAGACGAGCTTGCTCGTCTTGCCGAAGCCCTTGATCGCGTTGTAGCCGCCGTTGTTCTCGGGCAGCTTCTGCTTGATGATGTCGGCCTGGATCGTGACGCCGAGGTGGTTGGCCTGTCCGGTGAGGTCGGCCGACACGTGGTAGTCCTTCTCCGGCGTCTTGAACGCGTTGTTGCGCACGTAGCACCACAGTATGGTGGCCATGCCGAGCTGGTGGGCCTGGTCGAACGCCTGGCTGACCTCCCAGATCTGCCGGCGGGACTCGGCCGAGCCGAAGTACACGGTGGCGCCGACGGCGGCGCAGCCCATGTCGCGGGCCTGCTTCATGCCGGCGTACATGGTCTGGTCGAAGGTGTTCGGGTAGCTCAAGAGCTCGCTGTGGTTGAACTTGAGGATGAACGGGATCTTGTGCGCGTACTTGCGGGCGACGGAGCCCAGCACGCCGAGCGTGGAGGCCACGCCGTTGGCGCCGCCCTCGATCGCGAGCTTGATGATGTTCTCCGAGTCGAAGTAGATCGGGTTCGGCGCGAAGGACGCCGCGGCCGAGTGCTCGATGCCCTGGTCGACGGGGAGGATCGAGACGTAGCCGGTGCCGGACAGGCGGCCGTTATTGTACAGGGACTGTAGGTTGCGGAGCACGGGGATCGAGCGGTCGGAGCCGCCGAACAGGCGGTCGACGGAATCGGGGCCGGGGGCATGGATCATTTCCTTCGGAATGCCGACGCACTTGTGCTCGAGGAGCTTGGCGTCTGCTCCGAGCAGCTGTTCGATGTTGGTGGACATGTTGGTCGATTCTCCTGTGTTGTGAAAGCGGGCTTATTATACGAAAAGAGTTTCGGGCGGCCTATGACGATTTGTGTGGACGTTGTAAATACATGGCGAAGGGCTGATCCCCCACTACAATCCGGGAACGGCAACTGTTTCCGGAAACAGTCGAGCGATTATTTCCCGCGGGCGACTCGGAACATCGAGAGGCCGGACTTCTCTACGACGGGCCTCAAGCCGTAACGCGAGAGCTTGTCGCGCAAGCCCTCTTCCTGGAGGGTGCGGCCGCTGACGTAGACGGACTCTCCGGACTTGCTTAGCAGATCGAGGCGCGCGTGAAGGTCCTTCTCGTTCGTGAAGTAGCGCAGGTTCACCGGCCGGCGCCCCGCGAAGTAGGGGATGTACACGACGCCGCGGCCGTTGGCGAGGATCCAGGCCTCGGGCGGCGCGCTGATCTTCGTCCACTCGGTCTCGACGAGGTCGGGGTTGTTGGAGAACTCGGACGCAGGTCGGACCACGAACGCGAAGTTGTAGGCGAGCGCCGCGACCGTCCAGCCCGCGAGGGCCCCCAGGCGCCAGCGCGCGGGAAGGCCCTGCAGGCCGAGCGTCGCCAGCGCCCACAGCGCCAGCAGGTCGCTGACACGGTAGACGATGGTGTACGGCTCCCAGATGAGGAAGAGGGCCGCATAGCCGGCGAGCCAGAGGAGCCAGAAGAGAGCCTCGCGGCTCTTGTCGACGGCGGCGCGGGCCGCCGCGAGAATCGGTAGAACGGCGAGTATCAATCCGACGGATCCCCACGCTCCTTGCCGGCCGACGAACTCGGTGAAGATGCGTAAAGACATCATCGACCATGAGGAGACCGCGTGCGAAAACGGTACCGAATGCCAGAGGAAGGAGCGATCCGTGGTGAGGGCCGCGCTGCCGAGGAGCCAGAGACGCAACTCGTCCAACGACGCCGGCTTGACGGCGAAAAGGCCCGCGCAGAGATACGGGACGGCGACGCCCGCGAAGAGAGCGCTAAAATAAGGGAGCAGTGAGCGGCGGTCCTTTTTACGGGTCAGGAGATAAGCGATGGCCGGCAGCGCCATCAGATGCCCGACGTGCCCCAGGATCGCGCACGCGTGCCACAGCCCCGCGCGGGCGGGCCGCGGCTGGTCCGACAGCGCCTCGCGGGCGGCCAGCGCCGCGAACAGCGCGCCCAGCATGTAGACCTGCGCCTCGAGGCTCCAGAACCACCACGCGTGGCACACCGCCAGCGCGGCTGCGCCGAGGACGGCCTCGCGCTCGCCGCGGCCGGCGCGGCGGAGCAAGGAGGAGAAGACGGCGGCGCCCGCGGCGCCGAGGACCCCGTCGAGCGTCTGGAGGACGAGCAGCGCCTGCCCGTGATAGCCGAACAGGCGCCAGAGGCGGTCGAAGCACCAGGCGACGACGCCGTAGGCGAGGTGGTTGCCGTGCGTCAGGTGCTTGAAGTCGGACAGCTCGACGGCGATGGCGCAGGCGACGCCGTCGAAGTTGTAGAAGAGCGAGCGGACCGATAGGTCGAGCAGAAGGACGGCGGCGAACACCGCAGCCATCGATTGCCCGTCGGACCAGCTGCGCTTCTTCACGACGGCTATGTTATCAGAAATCTATTATAATGCCGCCATGAACGGACGCCTCCAGGGGAAGACCGTCCTCATCACCGGCGGCGGGCAGGGCATCGGCCGGGCCGCCGCCGCCGCATTCGCCAAGGAAGGCGCCCAAATCGCGATCTGCGGCCGCAACTCGGCGAATCTGGGAGAGGTCGCCGCCGAGCTGCGCGCGCTCGGCGCGAAAGTCTCCGCCGAGAGCTGCGACGTGACCGACGAGAGCCAGGTCCACGAGTTCGTGGCCGCCGTGCTCAAGGAATTCGGCGTCATCGACGTTCTCGTCAACAACGCGGGCGTGCTGGGCCCCAGGGGGGCGCTGGCGCAGGTGTCCGCGAAGGACTGGAACGCGACGATCGCGGCCAACCTGACCGGCCCGTTCCTCGTCACGCGCGAGGTGCTTCGCGCCTCGATGCTCAAGCGCGAGCGCGGCGTCGTGATCAACCTGTCGTCCGGCCAAGGGCGCAAGGGCACGGCCGGCTGGGGGCCGTACGCCGCGAGCAAGTTCGGGCTCGAGGGCTTGACGCAGGTCTGGGCGGACGAGACGCGCGAGACGAAGATCCGCTTCTACACGCTGAGCCCCGGGCCGACCGCGACCGCGATGCGGGCCGCGGCGGCGCCCGACGAGGACCCGAAGACGATCAAGAGCGCCGCCGTCGCGGCCCAAGCGTTCGTCGCGCTCGCGCTCGACGACTGCGCGCTTCCGACCGGGGGCGTCCTCCGCCTGGATCCCGCCGGGAAAATCCTGTGCTAGAAAAGGCGGAGTACGCGGGCACCGGCCACCTGGTCGCCACGCGCTCGCTGGTCCGCTACAACAACTACGTCTTCCGCCTGATCTGCCGCGGCCTCAAGATGGACGGAGAGCTGCTCGAATTCGGGCCCGGGCTCGGGGACTTCCTGGAACGGTTCAAGGCCGGCGGGAAAATGATCGACGCCGTCGAGAACGAGCCGCAGTTCTTCGACGCGCTGAAGCCGCTGGCGCGCCGGGTGGCGGGCACTTTAGCCGAACTGCCGGGACAATACGACGGGATCGTCAGCGTCAACGTGCTCGAGCACATCGAGGACGACCGCGCGACCTTGCGCGAGCTGCACGCGAAGCTGAAGCCGGGCGGCGTTCTGAACCTGTACCTGCCCGCGTCCCAGATCCTTTATAACCACCTCGACAAGCTCGTCCATCATTTCCGAAGGTACGACCGCAAAGACCTCGTCGAGAAAGTGGCGGAGGCCGGTTTCGTCATAGACGAAGTGTTTAACGTCGACGCTTTGGGCTTTTTCGCCTTCGGGATCTACAAGATCCTGAAGTGGGGGGACGGCAGCATCACTCCCGGCTCGATGGCCTTTTACGACAACGTCGTGTTCCCGTTCGTTTATATCTTGGATCCGCTTGTGGGCCGGTCGTTCGGGCGCAGCATCTACCTCCGTGCCCGAAAAAAAGGTATTTTTTAGCCCATGATCTGCCGCATGTGCCGCAGCGAGAACCTGTATCAGTTCCTCGATCTGGGCTTTATGCCCCCGGCCGACGAATTCCTGCGCAAGGAGCAGCTGCGCTATCCGCGGGCCTACTATCCGCTCGACGTCCTGATGTGCCGCGCGTGCGGCCTGAGCCAGCTCGGCTACGTCGTCTCGCCCGAGATCCTGTACCGGCACGACTACCCTTATGAGGCGTCCACGACGCGCACGGGGCGCGAGCATTTCGCGAAGTTCGCGGCCCAGGCCGTCGCGCGGTTCGGCCTCGGCGCGAAGGACCTCGTCATCGACGTGGGCTCGAATGTCGGAGTATTGCTCAGCAATTTCAAATCCAACGGCACGCGCATCCTCGGCATCGACCCGGCGGCGAATATCGTCCGCATCGCCGAGAAGAACGGCATCCCGACCCTCAACGAGTTGTTCAGCGCGGATCTCGCCGCCAAGATCCGCGGGCAGCACGGCCGCGCGTCGATGGTCACGGCCTCGAACTGCTTCGCGCACGTCAACGACCTCGTCGATTTCGTGAGGGCGCTCGACGTGCTGCTGACGCCCGAGGGCGTGTTCGTCATGGAGGCGCCGCACTTCCAGACGCTGATCGAGAACCTCGAGTACGACACGATCTACCACGAGCACCTGTCGTACCTGTCGCTGAAGCCGATGATCCCGTTCTTCAAGAAGCACGGCCTCGAGGTGTTCGACGTCGAGAAGCAGAACATTCACGGCGGCTCGTTCCGGGTGTTCGTCGGCCGCCCCGGCAAGCACAAAATCGAGGCGCGCGTAGCACAGGTGCTCAAGGGCGAGGCCAAATCCGGCCTGCATTCCGAGAAGGTCCTCAGGAAGTTCGCTCAGGACGTCGAGCGCAACCGCGCCGAGCTGCTCTGGCTGCTGCGCGACCTCAAGCACAAGGGCAAGAGCATCGTCGCCGTATCGGCGCCCGCGAAGGGCATGACCTTGCTGAACTACTGCAAGATCGGCTCGGAGACGCTCGACTTCGTCACCGAGAAGTCGACGCTCAAGATCGACCGTTTCACCCCCGGCTCCCATATCCCCGTGCTTCCGGACTCCGAGCTGCTCAAGCGCAAGCCCGACTACGCGCTGCTGCTCGCCTGGAACTTCGCGCCCGAGATCATGGCCAACCTGAAGGAGTACGTGAAAAAAGGCGGCCGCTTCATCATCCCGATCCCGCGCCCGCGCGTCGTGAAGCCGTGAAGTTCTTCCGGCGCAAGGCGGCCTTCACGGATGCCCGCGGCGCGATCACCGACATCCTCGACGGCGTCCCGCTCAACGCGGTGACGATCATCACGAACAAGAAGGGCGCCGTCCGCGCGAACCACTACCACAAGAAGACGATCCAGTACACCTACGTGCTGACGGGTCGCGTGAGATACGTGTCCAAGAGCAAGGCCGGCCGCACGACCAGGATTCTGCTGCCCGGCGACCTCGCCGTCAGCCCGCCCAACGAGTCGCACGCGACGGAGGCCCTCACCGACGCGACGTTTCTGGCACTCGCGCACGGCCTGCGCCACGGCCGCGACTACGAGAAGGACACCTTCCGTCTCTCCGATCCGCTGATCAAGCCCAAGAAAGTCTCCCGGAAATGACGCCGGAACTGACGATCCTGACTTTGACGCTCAACGAGGCGGGCGCGCTCGGGGAGTTCTTGAGCCAGCTCGGCCCCGCGATCAAGCCCGTCGAGCCCAACTACGAGGTCCTGATCATCGACGGCGGCTCGACCGACGGGACCGTCGAGATCGCGGAGAAGGCGGGCGTGCGCGTCGTCCGGCAGAGCGGCCCCGGCTACGGCAACGCGTACCGGGAAGGCATCGCCCTCGCGAAGGGGAAGTACATCCTCGCCCTCGACGCGGACTCCTCGCACCCGAAATACCTGTTCGGAAAGTTCTGGTCCGAGCGCGAGAAGTACTCCGTCGTCATGGGCTCGCGCTATCTGCCCGGCGCGGGGGACACCCGCCCGTGGGGCCGGCGCCTGCTCAGCCAGATCCTCAACGCGGTGTATCGCACCGTACTCGTGTGCCCGCTCACCGACATTTCCGGCGGCTTCCGGCTGTACAAGACGGCGGACGTCCAGGCGGTCGTCAGCGAGGGCCCGTATTACGACGTCGTCGCGGAGATCATCGTCCTGCTGTGGGGCGGCGGCAAGAAGGTCCTCGAGCTCCCCTATCTGTACGTGCCGCGCGAGCAGGGCGAGTCGAAGGCGCGCATCTTCAAATTCGGCATGAGCTATCTGCACACGCTCTTCAGGCTGTGGCGGCGGTTCAAGTAGCGCGCCGCGCGCTCGCGCCGGGGCTCGTTCTGCTCGGCCTGACGCTCGGGCTGTGGGGCATCCGCTGGGGCCTGCCCGGGCCGGAGCGGCTCTCGCGCGTGATGCCGCCGGGGCTCGACGGCCCCGCCTTCCAGCAGGAGCTCGCGAGCTCGTGGTCCAAGATGCACGAGAGCCTCGGCGAGAACCTGATGGTCAACCCGAAGTCCTTCGGCAGCTTCACCGGCGTCGTCGAGACCCCGGCCGGCTGGAAGACGCCGCCGCCGGAGCTGCTCAACTCCTACCGCTCGTTCTACGTCCGCTCCGAGCACGAGGACGAGCAGACGATGCTGCTGGCACTCTCGCGCATGAAGCCGAAGAAGCTGCAGTTCAATCCGCACCTGTTCACGTACGGCGCGCTGCACATCTATGCGGTGGGGGCCGCGCTCGGGCTCGGGGCGCTGCTCGGGCTCGTGACGTTGAAAGGCTCGATCCTGTTCTACCTCGCCGACCCCTCGAAGATGGCCGCGATGTATCTGGCGGGCCGCCTGCTGACCGTCGCCTCCTACGTCGGCTGCGGCCTGATGCTGCTGCGCCTCGGCCGCCGCCGCGTCGGCCTCGAGGCCGGCGCCTACGCCGCCGCCATCTTCCTGATGACGCCGGCGGCGGTCGTCCAGGCGCACGTGCTCAAGGCGCACGCTTTCTGGGCCTTCTTCGCGCTGTGGACGCTCGACCGTTGCGCTCACGTGCTCGAGCGCGGCTCCCGGAAGGACTACGCGGCGGCCGGCGCGGTCGCGGGCCTCGCGACCGCGGCCTTCCTCGGCGCGTGGCCCGCCTGCGTCGTCGTCGGCGCGGCGGGAGCGATGCGCCTGCTCGGCCTTCACGAGCCCCGCGGCCGCCCGCGCAAGCCGCTACCGGAAATCCAGGGGCTGGTCTTGGCCGGCATCTGCGCCGGGGCGGTGTTTCTGCTCATCAGCCCGTACTGGATCCTCGACCATGCCGAGGCGATGCAGGAGATGAAGGTGCTGAGCACCTTCAGCGCCTTCGATCTGGCGCATCCGCTCACGTTCGTCCTCAACGCGCTGCGCCGCTCGGTCACCGATCCGGTCCTCGTCTTGATGCTCGGCGGCGCGGTCTTCGCCCTGCTCAAGGGCCGCCGCGAGCCGGTGCTTCTGCTGTGCGCGCTCGCCTTCCTGATCGCGCTCGCGTCCACGGCGACGGTCGGCGGCGTGATCTCGACGCGACAGGTCCGCTACTTCCTCGGCTGGGTCGCGGTCGGCTCCTTGCTCGCGGGGCGCCTCCTGCAGGAGCTGCGCGCCCTGAAAGGCCCCGCCGGGCGCTTCGGGACGGCGACCGCCGTGATCGTCCTGGCGGGTCTCGCGTGCCAGGGCCTCGCCTACGCGCACAACTTCAGCCTCGGCGCGGGCGAGCGCTCCACGCACATGCAGGCCGGCGAGTGGATCGAGAAGAACGTGCCTCAAGGCGCGCAGATCGGCCTCCTGCGTTATCCCCAGCCGTCGAACAGCCCGTTCTTCCGCTACGACCGCTACCGGCTCGAGTTCATCGAGCCCGGTCTCGCGGCCTCCTTGCCGCCGGGGAAGCTGCCGGGTTGGCTCGCGCTGACGATTCCGGATTACGACGACCGCCCGGCGCTCGGT
Organism: Elusimicrobiota bacterium; assembly: GCA_038211115.1. Lineage (GTDB taxonomy): Bacteria > Elusimicrobiota > Elusimicrobia > UBA1565 > UBA9628 > GWA2-66-18. The sequence continues at coordinate 38,970 of JBBQVX010000003.1, forward strand.
CCGGTGCTGCCTTACTACGAGCTCGTCGCGTCATTCCCGCGCGGAAAGCTGTTCCCGTGGATCGAGATCGATCCGACCTCGACGACGGCGAACCCGTTGATCGAAATATACCGGCGCAAACCGGCGGGGGGCTCATGAGCCGCCGGGAGATGGGGATCGGACTGTGTCTCGCCCTGGTCCTGCGCCTCGGCTTCACGATTCACGCCTACCACAAGGACGTGCAGCCGACGCCGACGGGCAAGTACGAGTACGAGCCGATCGCGCGCGGCCTGCTCGCCTCCGGCGTCTACAGCGACCCGCCCGGCGGCGTCCCGACCGCGCGGCGCGAGCCCGGCTACATCCTGTTCGTGGCGCTGATTTACAAGCTCTTCGCCTCGCACCGCATGTACGTCTTCCTCGCGCAGGTTCTACTGTCGACGATCACGGCCGCGATCCTCCATGACCTGACGAAGCGGCTGTTCTCGCCCGTCGCCGCCCGATTCGCGTTCTGGGCGTGCGTGTTTTATCCGTACTTCATCTACTACGCGGGGTATTTCTTCCGAGAGGATTTGCTGGCGTTCATCCTGGTCCTCATGGTCTATGTTCTTGTCCGCTGGAAGGGCCCGTGGGCGGCGCTCGGAGCCGGGGCGCTCGCGGGCTGGCTGTGCCTCGCCAACGGGGCGTGGGCGCCGGGGTGTCTCTGGGCGGTGCTCGCTCTCTACGCGACGGAAAAGAAGGGCATGAAGCTCAAGCGAAGCGCCGCGTTCGCGATTCCTTTGACGCTGATGATCGGAGCGTGGGCGGGGCGCAATTGGGTCGTGTTCCACGAGGTGATCCCGTTCTCCTCCAACGTCGGCGGGGAAGTGTACCTCGGCATGACGATCCCGTACGAGGTGCTCGGCACCGACGAGCAGACGCGCCTTCTCAACGCCGACCCGGTGTTCCTCGAGATCATGAAGAACGAGGGGGAGATCCCGAGGCATAAGGCCTACATGGCGGCTGCCAAGAGGTGGTCGCGCGACCACCCCGGCCTGTTCTTGGCCCGGATGGCCGAACATTCGATCAAGCTGTGGCGCCTCGTGCCGCACGATCGGGCCTACACGCACAGCTACCTCGTCGTGGCGCTCACGGCCCTCGGCTCGGACGGCTGGCTCATCCCGCTGGCGCTGTTCGGGCTGTGGATCAAGCGCCGCGACGCGTGGGTGCGCTGGTTCTTCGTGCCCCTGATCATCTCGGTCACCTGGTCCTTCTCGATCAGCCAGGCTCCGATCCGCTATCGCGTCCCGCTGATGATCATTGTGCTGATGCTGGCCGGCGCGGGATTTGAGGAAGCACTCCGCCGTGCAGGGAGAAAGTTCCCCAGGTTGGCAACTCCGAAGCCCTGAGTGCAGAACTCAAAACCCAAGGTTCTTTTTTCAAACATAGTCGAACTTTGCTGGATTCCCATTGCTTGCTACCTGTATGGATTTGACCGGCTGGGTCGTTTCCCGGCTGCAACCTCCAAGCTCCCTTTAGCGCTGCTCTTCACTCACGCCAATTCGGCGCTTCTTTTGCATTCCGTCGTCAGCGTATTCCTTTTGTTTCTTTTCTTTGGGGTCTCCGCGCTGAGCGGCAGATGGCTGCTCCGTCTGTTCCAATTTCAGTCTATCTCCATTTCCGAGGAAATAATCTTCGGTCTCGGTCTTGGATTGGGTTTCTTCTCACTCTCGGCCCTGGCGCTTGGATTGGTCGGGCGATTCGATCCCGTGCTGATTCGCAATATTTTTCTAATCATTGGGGCGGGAGTTGTCGCTGATTATATCCATCGGCCTTTTCCACAAGGCGCCATCAAGAACGCGCTTCCCGAACTGCGAAGGCCCAGCTTCACGTCAGCGCTGGCGGGAGTAATGATCGCCGGACTCATACTAATCAACCTTGTCGGCGCCCTGGGGCCGGAGACCTTCTATGACGCGCTGGTCTACCATCTCGCGCTTCCCCAAGCTTATCTGCTCAAGCACGCTATTTTCCCGACCCCGCATAACGTTTTTTCTGGAGTCCCGTTCAATATAGAGATGTTGTACGGGCTCGGCTTGGCAATAGGCGGTGAAGGCCTGGCCAAACTCATTCCTTGGGGTATTAGCATCGCTATTCTGGGTTTGATCGCTTTATGGGCTCGCCGTTTCGCCGATGCGAAGGTCGGCCTATTGGCAGCGCTATTTTTTTATTCCTGCCCCATGGTCAGCTCTGAAACGTGGTACGGCACCGTGGATTTGGGATGGTGCTTTTTTAGTTTTCTCACGATTTTCGCCTTGATCATCGGACTGGAGAACGCCGAAACTCCGAAAATAAACTGGATTGTCCTTGCTGGGATTTTTGCCGGCCTGACTATGGGCGTCAAGTACAACGCCTTTTCGATTCTAGCCGTCGCGCTGCTCTTGTTGTTCTTCAAGAGAATATGGGAACAAAAACAAAATTGGCGCAGAACAAAAACGGAATCAGGGCTCTTCGTTCTGGCGGCCCTGATCGTCGTTCTCCCCTGGCTTCTTAAGAACTTCTATTTCTATCGCAATCCGATCTTCCCGTTCTTTCACGAATTGTTCAATGCGCACTCCTCCGATGTCCCTGATTGGCGAGGCGTACTGCAGGATGCGGGCAGAGAACTGCGGCCCGTATTCACCACGATGGCTGGCTTCGTCGATTTCCTTGCCGGTCCGTGGTCGCGATCATGGGACGTTCGAACGCTCGATTCCATCGGAGTCGCGTCCCTCGCATGCGTACCGGCGCTCTGTCTCGCGGACTGGAAAAAGTCGTCGCCATACCGTCTATTATTAGTCGCGCTTATGGTCGGCTTGGCGCTGGCGAGCCTCTCATCCCGTTTGCCTCGCTACCTTATTTTTGTTCTTCCTTTTTTAGCGATCGCGGTAGCGACGCCGCTGGCCTCCGAAAAAAGGGTTGGTGTCTTGAGCCGCGTCTTCCCCTTGGCGGTTATCTTGGCCTGCGGCATTAACTGCTGCCAAATCTTCAATTCCTGGTTCGAATTGGGCGGATGGGTGGTCGTATCCGGTCAAAAAACGAAAGCCGAGTATCTGCAGAGGAGCCACCCCGGGTATCCTACGCCGTATTACGCCGCTGCAGAGTTCGTTAATCTGCTCCCCATGAATGTAAAAATTCTTTTTCTCGGAGAATCGCGGGGGTATTACTTCTTGCGGGATACCGTCTTGTGTTCAGTATTCATCTCTGATCCCTTTGTTGCCGCCGTCAACGGTGCATCCAGCCCGGAGCAGGTGCGCGATTATTTGCGGAACGCCGGCATTACTCACATCTTCATCAATTGGTGGGAGGTTATTCGAAAAGGCGGCGACGATTCCTTATTTTCGAAAAAAGGGCAAGTGACATTCGACGCATTTGCGAAAAAACACCTTCGCGTAGCATTCCGAAACGAGATCTTCGCTCCTGCCCCGGTGGATACGCGTCAATTTGTCGAGGTCTATGAACTTAAGAAGGAGCTGGAAAATCCGGAGCCGTCCGGAGTTCTCAGCTCTCCCAAGACCGCGTTCGATTACGAAATGAACGGGCTCGAGCTGATGCGTCAAGAGCAGTACGCCCAAGCTGCGGGCTCTTTCCGTATCGCTGTCAAAATAAATCCAAACGTCGCGACTTACCGGGCGAACCTCGGCGCTGCCCTAGTCTCTTTGGGAAAAATCGATGAAGCCATCGTCCAGTACCGTGCCGCGTTGCGTCTCGACCCCAAGAATGCGGCCTTTCACCGCAATTTTGGGGTAATACTTGCCAAGCAAGGGAAGTTGACCGAAGCAGTCAAGGAACTCCATGTTGCGCTGGCTCTAGATCCAAATGATCAGCAGGCGCGCAACAATTTGGAGCTTACGCTGCAGTTGCAGAAGAAATAAACGGCTAAATGAAGGGGAGTCCGCAAGCTTCCAGTCTGTACTGCGAATAGAATCCGATGGCAGTTTGCTGTTGATCGATTAAAGCGGACCGTGTTGCGACGGAGTCGCCTGTGCGCTCATCCATGCCAGCGCAGAGAAGTCGATCATCGACGACAGTTCTCTTGACACCCATATTCGGTCCTGCTATCATGAGACGGTAGCCGACGTTCCTCCCAGGAGACTCCCTCAGATGGCCGAAATCCAGCTCACCGACGACACCTTCGACAAGGAAGTTCTCGAGTCCACCCAGCCCGTGCTGGTCGACTTCTGGGCTCCGTGGTGCGGTCCGTGTCGGATGCTGACGCCCATCATCGAGGAGATCGCCAAGGAGTACGCGGGCAAGGTCAAGGTCGGCAAGCTCAACACCGACGAGCACCCCAACGCCCCGGGCCGCTTCCGCATCTCGGCGATCCCCACGATTTTGTTCTTCAAGGGCGGAAAGATGGTCGAGCAGCGCGTCGGCGTGCAGTCCAAGGCCGACATCAAGAAGCTGCTCGACGGCCTTCTCGCTTAACAGCCGTTCCTTAAGAAGCCCAGCCGTCCTCTAACCGACCTCCGGTCGATGAAACCCCGCCTTTACCTGATCGACGCCCATGCGTACCTGCATAGGGCCTATCACGCGATGCCGCCCCTGACGAACTCCAAGGGGGAGCCGGTGGGCGCCCTGTACGGCTTCGCGCGCGTCCTGATCCAGATTCTCAAGCGCGACAAGCCCGAAGGCCTCGCCGTCTGCTTCGACGTCCCGGGCCCGACCTTCCGCGACAAGATGTACGACCAGTACAAGGCGACCCGCAAAGAGATCGACGGCGACCTCATCGTCCAGCTGGGCCAGGCCAAGCCGCTCGCCGAGGCGATGGGCTTTCACTGCATCGAGAAGCAGGGATTTGAGGCGGACGACATCATGGCCACCTTGGCGCGCAACGCGGTTGCGGACGGCTGGGACGCCGTGCTCGTCACCGGCGACAAGGACGCGCTCCAGCTCGTCAGCCCCGGCATCCGCGTCTTCAACGCGTCGAAGGACGCGTTCATGGACGCCCCTCAGATCGAGGAGAAATTCGGCATCGGCCCCGACAAGGTCCGCGACTACCTCGCCATCGTCGGCGACTCCTCCGACAACGTCCCCGGCCTCAAGGGCGTGGGACCCGTCGGCGCGGTCAAGCTGATCAAGGCGTACGGCTCTTTTAAAGGAGCGATCGCCGCGGCCAAGAAGGGCGACAAGGCGCTCACGCCGAAGCTGCTCCAGGCCCTGCTCGACGGCGAGAAGGCCGCGGATCTGTCGCTCGCGCTGATCGCACTCGACGAGAAGGTCGCGCTCGGCACCTCCACCGAGGACTGCCGCGTGAAGAACCCGGATCCGCAGGTGCTCGCCGCCGGCCTCGAGAAGTTCGAGTTCCGCACGCTCGCCAAGGACCTCGGGGCTCCGCTGCCGCCGCGCGCCGCGGGCGTGCCCGCCCACGCCGCCCCGTCGGTGAAGGCCGCGACGAACGCCCCGTCCGCGCCCGACCTGCTCGTGCCGGAGAAGGTCGCGCTCAAGACGCTCGTCAAGGACCTCGCGAAGGCGAAGACCTTGCTCGTCGGCGCCGTCGCCGACTCCGCGGGTGAAGGGGAGCTGCTCTCCGTCTCACACGTGCGCGCCTTGGTCGGCCTCGAGAGCGGCAAGGTCGCCGTGCTCGAGGAGCAAGCCGCCGCCGATAAGGCCGTGCGCGCGGCGCTTTCCGGCAAGGCGCTCAAGTGCGGCTGGGACTTGAAGAGCACTCGCCTCATCCTCTCCAAATACGGCATCGAGCTCGCCGGACCCGATTTCGACGCGAAGCTGGCCGCGTACTGCCTCGACCCGAACTCCGCGAAGGACCCCAAGGCCGACGACCCCGAGCAGGACCTGCTCGCGCGCGCCTCTCAGGCCGGCGCCCGCGAGTCCCTGCTCGCGAAGATGAAGGAAGTGAAGGTCCTCGACCTGTTCGAGAACGTCGAAATGCCATTGTCCGCCGTGCTCGCCGACATGGAGAACGCGGGCATTCTCGTCGACGATGATTATCTCCGCGAGCTGTCCGTCGAGTTCCTCAAGGCGCTTAAGGTCCTTCAGAAGGAGATCGACGCGCTCGCGGGCGCCCCGCTCAACGCGCAGTCGCCCAAGCAACTGGGCGAGGTCCTCTTCGACAAGCTGAACCTGCCCGTCCTTCACAAGACCGCCAAGGGCGGACGCTCGACCGATGAGGAAACCCTCCAGTCGCTCGCGGCCCAGCACGCCTTGCCCGGCAAGATACTCGAGTTCCGCGAGATCGCGAAGCTCGAGTCCACCTACGTCCGCGCGCTGCTCGAGAAGATGGACCCGAAGACGCACCGCGTGCACACGACCTTCGACCAGACCGGCTCCGTCACGGGCCGCCTGTCGAGCCTCGACCCGAACCTGCAGAACATCCCGATCCGCACCGAGGCCGGCCGCCGCATCCGCCGCGCGTTCATCGCCCCCAAGGGCAAGGTTCTCGTGTCCGCCGACTACTCGCAGATCGACCTGCGCGTCCTCGCGCACGAGTCGCAGGACGAGACCTTGATGCAGTCCTTCGAGAACGGCGAGGACATTCACCTGCGCACCGCCGCCGAGATATTTCACGTCAAGGCCGCCGACATCACGACCGACCAGCGCCGCGCCGCGAAGGCCATCAACTTCGGCATCGTCTACGGCCAGACCGCGTTCGGCCTCTCGAACCAGCTCGGCATCTCCCAGCAGGAGGCCTCGACGTACATCAAGAAGTACCTCGAACGCTACCCGGGCGTGTCCGCGTGGGTCGTCAAGAACCTCGAGCAGGCGAAGGCCGACATGAGCGTGCGCACCTTGCTCGGCCGCGTGCGCTGGCTGCCGGAGCTCACCGCGAAGAACGCCGCCGTACGCCAATTCACCGAGCGCGCCGCGCGCAACACCCCGATCCAGGGCGGCTCCGCCGACATCATCAAGCTCGCGATGCTGCACATCGCCAAGGAGATGGCCAAGGGCAAGAAGCACGCGACCATGCTCCTCCAGGTCCACGACGAGCTGGTCTTCGAAGTCGCGAAAGACGAGGCCGCCGCCTTCGGGAAATGGGTCAAGGGCGTCATGGAGGCCGCGATCAAGCTGCGCGTGCCCGTCGTCGCCGAGGTCAAGATCGGGCCGAACTGGCAGGACATGGAGAAAAATAAGTGACGCGCATATTCCGCCACGATCCCGTCGATGTCCGCAACCTGCCCCCGGCGATCCGGGCGCTGATGAACGCCAACGTCGTCGGCTTCATCGTCGGCCTGATCGTCCCGGACATGCACAACCTTTTCGGCCTCGTGCCCCAGCAGGTGATCTTCCAGCGCTGGATCTGGCAGCCGGTCACCTATCTCTTCCTGCACGGCGGCATCTGGCATCTCGTCTTCAACCTGTTCGCGCTCTGGATGTTCGGCATGCCCGTCGAATCGCAGTGGGGGGAGCGCGACTTCCTCAAGTACTACTTCCTGTGCGGCCTCGGCGCCGCCGCCGCGCACCTGGCGCTGGCCCCGCACTCCACGGTCCCGGTGATCGGGGCCTCGGGCGCGGTGTACGGCCTGCTCGTGGCCTTCGCGATGCTGTACCCCGACGCCGTCGTCTACCTCTACTTCCTGATCCCGATCAAGGCCGCCCACATGGCGATCCTGTTCGGCGCGATCGAGTTCTTCGCGGGCGCCACCGGCTCGACGCCCGGCGTCGCGCGCTTCGCCCACCTCGGCGGCATGCTGACCGGCTACTTCTACATCCGCTGGTGGTGGGTCACGAAGATCCAGCTCAAGGCCTTCTGGCGCCGCGTGACGAGCGCCGAGTCCGAGGACGAGCCCGCCCCGCGCCCCGTCCCGCGACGCGCGAGCAAGCCCGCGTCGCGCGCCGCCGACTCCGACATGGCCGAGGTGGACCGCATCCTCGACAAGATCCTGTCCGACGGCCTCGAATCGCTGACGGACGACGAACGCGGGATTATGCATCGTTACTCCGAACGGAATAAGCCTTCTTGAAGCCGAAACGATTCGTCGTGGGCCTCACCGGCGGCATCGGCACCGGCAAGTCCGCCGCCCTGAGGACGTTCGAGGGATTGGGCGCCTCCACCGTCAGCCTCGATCAGATCGCCAAGGAGCAGGCGAAGCCGGGCCGCGACGCCTACAAGCGCATCGTGAAGGATTTCGGGACGTGCATCCTCAAAAATGACGGGACCATCGACCGGGCGCTGCTCGGGCGCGTCGTCTTCTCCGACAAGCGCGCGCGGGCGGGTCTCGAGCGGGCGACCCATCCGTTGATCTTGAAAGAAATGAAGCAGCTCGTCGGTAGGATGAGGGGCCTCGTGGTCGTCGATGTGCCCCTGTTGTTCGAAAAGAAGCTGCAGAAGAATTTTGATGCGACGATCGTGATCGCGTGCGCGCCGCAAAAACAGCTTAAGCGGATTATCAAACGGGACGGCTTAGAACCGAAAGAAGCACGACTCCGGATCAAAGCTCAAATGCCTTTAAGTAAGAAATTGAGCATGGCCGACGTGACCATTCACAACGACAAAGATCTTCCCGCGCTGGAAAAGAAAATCAACGAATATTATCAAGGCCTTAATTTACTTCACCGAGGATTGTCTCATGGAAACCACGACTAAGCCTATGCCCGAAACGCCCAAGCCGCTCGCGACGCCCGCCCCGGTTCCCACGGCGGCGGCCGCGGCCGCGCTCAAGCCGCTCGAAACGGCCGAGATGGCGAAGAAGACGATGGCCGAGCTCAACGCGATCGCCAAGGAGCTCAAGCTCGAGGGCGTCAGCGGCTTGAAAAAGCAGGAGCTCATCGCCAAGATCGTCGACGGCCAGCTCAAGGCCAACGGCATGATCTACGACGAGGGCGTCCTCGAGATCCTCCCCGACGGCTTCGGCTTCCTTCGCTCGCCCGACTACAGCTACCTCCCCGGCCCGGACGACATCTACATGTCGCCTTCTCAGATCAAGAAGTTCGGCCTGCGCCGCTGCGATACCGTCGCCGGCTTCGTCCGCCCCCCGAAGGACGGCGAGCGCTTCTTCGCGCTCCTCCAGGTCAAGAAGATCAACGGCATTGACGCCGAGACGATCAAGGACCGCCCGCTCTTCGACAACCTGACGCCGCTGCACCCGAACGCCAAGTACACGCTCGAGACGACGCGCGAAGAGGTCACCGGGCGTCTGCTCGACCTCATCTGTCCGATCGGCAAGGGCCAGCGCGGCCTGATCGTCGCTCCGCCCAAGACCGGCAAGACCATCATCCTCGGCAAGATCGCCAATGCGATCGCCAAGAACCACCCGAACACGGTCATCCTCGTGCTCCTGATCGACGAGCGCCCGGAGGAAGTCACCGAATGCCAGCGCACGATCAAGGGCGAGGTCATCTCCTCGACGTTCGACGAGCCCGCCGAGCGCCACGTCCAGGTCAGCGAAATGGTCCTCGAGAAGGCCAAACGCATGGTCGAACTCGGCAAGGACGTCGTCATCCTGCTCGACTCGATCACGCGCTTAGCTCGGGCCTACAACACCTGCACCCCGTCCTCCGGCCGCGTCCTGTCCGGCGGCCTCGAGGCCACCTCGCTCCAGCGCCCGAAGCGTTTCCTCGGCGCGGCCCGCAACGTCGAGGAAGGCGGCTCCCTCACCATCCTCGCGACCGCGCTCATCGAGACCGGCTCGCGCATGGACGAGGTCATCTTCGAGGAGTTCAAGGGCACCGGCAACTCCGAGGCCTACCTCGACCGCAGCCTCGCCGACCGCCGCATGTTCCCGGCCATCGAGATCAACCGCACGGGCACGCGCAAGGAAGAGCTGCTGATGACCGAGGACGAGCTCAACAAGATCTGGATCCTGCGCAAGGTCTTGGCGCCGCTGGCGGCCGTCCAGGCGATGGACCTGCTGCGTGAGAAGATCCTGGGCACGAAATCCAACAAGGAGTTCCTCAAATCGATGGAACTCTCCAACATGGTCGGCTGATGCTCAAGGCCGTCGCCTTGTCGGCGATTTTAATAACCGTCCCGGCCCTCGCCGCGGTCATCTCTTCCGGCTCGCCGGCGGCCGTCGCGTTCGAGCGCTTCTCCGTGCTCACCGCGCCGGGACCCGAGGAGCCCAACGCCGAGGTCCTCTCCAAATCCCGGCGCCTCATGTACGGCGAGCACCGCGTGCAGAAGGGGGAGGCCTGGATCGGCAACCTCGCGAAGAGCTACGGCTCCACGCTGAACGCGTTCCAGGCGACCAACAACAACGAGTTCGTCCTCATCTACCCCGGCATGCGCATGACGGTCCTCAACCGCGACGGCCAGCTCTACGAAGTGCGCAAGGACTCGGAGACGCTCGACGCGATCGTCGCCAAGTTCAAGTCCGGCGTCGAGGAGCGCCGCCGCTTCAAGGAGGTCGTCGTTCAGGCCAACAACTTCCCCGGAGTGGCCCTGCTCGAGCCGTTCGAGTTCGAGCGCGGAGACCGCGTGCTGATCCCCGGCGTCCGCGTGAACTTCGACACGTACCGCTTCCCGTTCGAGTCCCAGGCTCCCCCGCGCATCTCGTCGCGCTTCGGCTCCCGCTACCACCCCGTGCTCAAGCGCCGCCGCATGCACGACGGCCTCGACATTCCGAAGCCGTACGGCACGCCCGTCGTCCCCGCCCGCTCCGGTCGCGTCATCGACGCCGGCTGGAACGAGGGCTACGGCCAGCTCGTCATCATCAAGCACAACAACGGCGAGACCACGCGCTACGGCCACCTGTCGAAGATCATGGTCAAGGCCGGCGACCTCGTCCAGCGCGGCAAGACGATCATCGGCCGAGTCGGCTCGACCGGCATCTCCACCGGCCCGCACCTCCACTTCGAGGTCCGCGATAAGAACGGCAAGGCCGTCAACCCGACGGCGAAGATCGGCAAGCGCTAGGAGACGACATGAAGCTCTCTATCCGCGAGTCTGGAAATCCGAAAGGCCCCGCCGTCGTTCTGATCCACGCGTTCCCGATGTCGGGCGCCATGTGGGAGCCGCAGATCTCGGCCTTGCGCGACTACCGCCTCCTGATCCCGGACCTGCGCGGCTTCGGGGGGACTCCGCTCGTCGGCCCCTGGCTCGTCGAGCACGCCGCGGCCGACGTCCTCGAATCCTTCGAGGGCAAGGCCGCCTTCGTCGGCCTCTCGATGGGCGGCTACGTCGCGCTGAGTGTCGCGGCGGCGGCTCCCGAGCGCGTCTCGGGCCTCGTCCTCAGCGACACGCGCGCCGAGCCGGACGCCAACGAGAACAAGGCCAAGCGCGCGTCCGCGATCGACTTCGTGCGCAAGAACGGCGTCGACGCGTTCCTGACGCCGTTCCTCAAGGACGCGGTGTCGAACCAGGCCGCGATGCCCTTCCTGCGCGGCGTGGCCGCGAAATCCTCGCCCGAGGCCGTCATGGCGGCTCTCGCGGCGCTCGCCGCGCGTCCCGACGCCGTCCCCGGCCTCTCCAAGATCACGGTCCCGGCGGCGATCTTCATCGGCTCCCAGGACAAGATCACGCCGCTGCCGCTCTCCGAGACGATGCGCTCCCGCATCCCCGGCGCCGAGCTCCACGTCATCCCCGACGCGGGCCACTTCTCCAACGCGGAGAACCCCGCCGTCTTCAACGACCGCCTTCTCTCCTTCCTGAAGCGCCTCTAAAGGATGTCCGACACGCAATTCATTCTGGCTTTCAAGGTCGCGCTGTCGTCCGCCGGTAGGCTGACGCCGTTCGCCTGGATGTCGGTGCTCGGCGTGATTCTGATGGTGCTCGGCGCCGTGATCTTGATCGGTTCCGGGGAGATGCTCAACCTCGAGCAGCGGTTCGGCCGCGATGAGCTCCCGAGTCGCGGGCCGCTGCAGCCGGGCGAGGCGGGCTTCGGATTATGGATTCGGACGATCCGCTTCTTGGAGAACGGCTACTACGTGTTCTTGGCGGGAATGATGCTGGCCCTGATCGGGATTTACCCTTTCGTCGCCGCCGCCTCGGGCGGCTCGTGAGGCAGGTCGATTTGAAGCCGGACGACCCCTACTTCGCTCAGTGGAGCGCCTATCGCCGCGCGTACTGGCGGAGCCTCGGCCTGACGGCGCTGTTCTTTTTCGGCGGCGGCTTCGCGACGCTCGCGCTGAGCGCCCTGCTGCCCGCCCTAGGGCGTATTTTTCCGGCCGCGTTCCTTCCCTGGCTCGCGCTCGCGATTTGGGCGAGCCAAGCGCCCGTCAAATGGCCCTGCCCGAGATGCGGAAAACCGTTCTGCTCCTCTCGTTGGGCTCATAATGGATTCGCGCGAAGCTGCATGAATTGCGGCCTGCCGAAATGGGCGCCGAATGAGACGGGGAGGAGATCATGAAGAAGAGCTCGACTCTCTTGATGCTATGCGCGTTCGCGCTCGCGGGCTGCGCACATGAGCGGGGCCACGCAGCGAAGGCGGCCGCGCCGGACGTCTCCTGCCGCGCGGACGAGAACTTCGAGAACGGCCGCTGCATGCCGCGTATTCCCGGCGACGGCAAGCCTCCGGGGGGCATTCCCCCGTGGACGAGGCCCTAAAAAGAAGAAGCCCCTCCGCCGCTAGGCCGGAGGGGCTTCTGTTTGACCGGAAATCCCTACCGGATCTTGCGCATGTAGAGCTCTTTGACGCCGGCATCGATGAACGTGCCCAGGCCCTTGCCGGCGACGGCGAGAGTCTTCATCTTCGCGATGTTCGTGACGCCCGCGCTCTGGTTGGAGTAGTTATAGACCGAGTCGTTCGTGAAGCGGATCGTGACGATATCCTTGAGGATCTCGTAGCGGGCGACGGTGGACTTGCCGCCGAGGTTTTTGTACTTGATGAACATTTTCTTCTTCTTGGGGGTTTGCATAAGGATATTATAGCGATAAACCGGGCGATCCGAGACGTCCAATTTTTTTATAATGTCGGCATGAAACACCTCAAGCTCTTCTCGGACCCCGCATACGCGGCCCTGCGCTTCATGTCGGGCTGGATGTTCGCGTTCCACGGCGCGCAGAAGCTATTCGGCCTTTTCGCGCCCGCGCAGATGCCGCCGATGACGATCGGCTCGCAGATGTGGTTCGGCGGAGTGATCGAGTTCTTCTGCGGCCTGATGATCGCCTTCGGGATCAAGACGCGTCCCGCGGCGTTCCTGGCGAGCGGCACGATGGCGGTGGCCTATACGCAATTCCACTGGAAATTTAAGATGAATTCAGAATTTTTTCCAGGCGTAAACCAGGGCGAGCTCGCGGTCGTCTACTGCTTCATTTTTTTCTACTTCGCCTGCCAAGGCGGGGGAAAGTACGCCGTCGGGCGCGACTAGTCGCCGGGCCCAAGGGTCCGGCGCAGATGTGCAAAGGAATAGCCTTAAACATCTAGATTTGCTATACTGACGACATCATGAAGAAGAACTTGCACCCCCTCTACCGCACCGTCGTGTTCCAGGACGTCTCCGCCAACAAAGGCTTCCTGACCCGCTCGGCCGTCATCGCCAAGGACACCGTCGTCTGGGAAGACGGCAAGACCTACCCGATGGTCAAGCTCGACATCTCCGCTCTCTCGCACCCGTTCTACACGGGCCAGCAGAAGGTGATGGACACCGCCGGCCGCATCGACCGCTTCAAGAAGCGCTTCGTGAAGTCCGAAGGCAAGACCGTCGACCGCAAGGTCGCGAAGACGCAGGCCAAGCGCCTCGTCCACGTCGGCCATACGGCCAAGCGCGAGCAGGTTCTTTCCACCGCCGTGAAGAAGGACGAGAAGGACGCGAAGAAGCCGGCCGGACCGAAGAAGGACAAGCCCGCCAAGAAGGACTAGCGGTCTCTCTCCGAAACGGGCCCCGGCCGATAAGGCCGGGGCCCGCTTCTTTTTGACGGGTGTCAGGCTTGCCGGTTTCCAGTGTTTTGGATAAGCCGACTCGGGAAATACTGGAAACCGGCAAGCCTGACACCGATTCATGGATCCCAAGATAGCCAAGCTGGACAACGACTACCGCGAGCTCGAAGGCAAGCTCGCGGCGGGTGGCCTGTCGGCCACGGAGCTCAAGGAGCTGGCCGTTCGCCACTCCCAGCTGTCTCCGATGATGGCGAAGGTGCGCGAGCTGCTGCGCGTCGAGGGCGAGCTCGAGGATCTGAAGGCGATGGAGGCCGATCCGGACATGAAGGCCATGGCCGACGAGGAGCGCCCGAAGCTCCAGGAGCGCTGGAACGCGCTGTCGGCCGATATCGCGACCGATCTTTTGCCGAAGGACCCGAACGACGCGAAGAACTGCTATCTCGAAATTCGCGCCGGAGCCGGCGGCGACGAGGCCGGCCTGTTCTCCGGCGAGCTGCTGCGCGCGTACATGCGCTACTGCGAGACCAAGGGCTGGAAGGTGGAGACGCACGACCTCTCGACGAACGGCAAGGGCGTTAAGAGCGCCGTGATCTTCGTCGCGGGCAAGGAGGTCTTCTCCTGGCTCCGGTACGAAGGAGGCGTGCACCGCGTGCAGCGCGTGCCGGCGACCGAGGCCGCGGGACGCATCCACACCTCGACCGTGACCGTCGCCGTCATGCCCGAGGTCGAGGAGTCGGCCGAGATCGTGATCCGGCCCGACGAGCTCAAGGTCGACACCTACCGCGCGGGCGGCGCCGGCGGCCAGAACGTCAACAAAGTGGAGACGGCCGTGCGCATCACGCATCTTCCGACCGGCTTCATCGTCGAGTGCCAGGAGGAGCGCAGCCAGGGCCGCAACCGCGAGCGCGCGATGAAGCGCCTGTACGCGATGCTCGCCGACGCCGAGCGCATCAAGGCCGCCGCGGAGAACGCGCAGACGCGCAAGTCCCAGGTCGGGACCGGCGATCGCTCGGAGAAGATCCGCACCTACAATTTCCCGCAGTCGCGCGTGACGGACCACCGGCTCGAGCGCTCGTGGCACAACCTCGCTGCGATCATGGAAGGCGACATGGGCCCGGTGTTCGAGGCCCTGCGCGACGAGCAGCGCCGGCTCCTGATGGCGGAGGCGAAGTGACCGTCGCGGAGTGCCTGAAGAAGGGCGAGGCGTACCTGATCGACCGCGGCGTCCCCGAGCCGAAGGCCAACGCCGAGTTCCTGATGTCGGAGATGCTCGGCGTCGGGCGGCTGACGGCCGTCGCGCAGGGTACGCGCGTGCTGACGGCCAAGGAGACGCACCAGTACCAGGACTGGCTCAAGTGGCGCGGCAAGCGCATTCCGTTGGCCTACATATTGGGACATCAGCCCTTTCTCGGCATCAAGATCGAGGTCACGCGCGACTCGCTCGTGCCGCGTCCGGAGACCGAGGAGCTCGTGATCGAGTGCGAGCGCCTCGTGAAGGCGTCGAAGGCCGCCGCGCCGAAGATCCTCGAGATCGGCACCGGGACCGGCTGCATCGCGATCGCGCTGGCGCAGCTGCTGCCGTCGGCGACGGTGTTCGCGACCGATTTGTCGAAGCAGGCTCTGGACCTCGCGCAGAAGAACGCGATCGCGCACCACGTCGGCAACCGCATTCGCTTCGTGAGAGAGGACTTGTTTTCCGATAAGCAGGGCCTGAGAGGCTGGGCCGACCTCATGGTCTCGAACCCGCCCTATATCCCCACGAAGGAGCTCGATCATCTCGAGCCCGAGGTGCTCAAGGAGCCGCGCATGGCGCTCGACGGCGGCAAGGACGGCCTCGACGCGATCCGGGCCATCACCGCGATGGCGCCCAAGATGTTGAAGGCGGGGGGGATCCTGGCCATGGAAATCGGCTCGAAGCAGGGCCCGGCCGTCGCCAAGCTCTTCGCCGCCGCCGGACTGAAGGACGTCCAGGTCAAGAAGGACGCCCAAGGCCACGAACGCTTCGCGATCGGTCTCTTCCCGGCCTGACGGGACGGCGAAAGGTCTCCGCCGCGCCGGGAGTAGTGGAGGCGAGGCGCCCGGGAGTGCTTTAATACCTCCCCGGCTGGAAAACCATGGATAAACTCGTCATCGAAGGCGGACGCCCTCTGAAGGGGTCGATCAAAGTCAGCGGCGCGAAGAACGCCGCCCTTCCGATCCTGATCTCGACTTTGCTCACGGACGAGCCTTGCGTGATCGAGAACGTGCCCACGACCCTGCGCGACCTGCGCACCACGTTCCGCCTGCTCGAGAGCCTCGGCAAGAGGCTCATCGTGGACGGCTCGACGGTGAAGGTCCTGGCCACGGGCTCGCTGAAGACGCAGGCTCCCTATGAGATCGTCAAGCAGATGCGCGCCTCGGTGCTGGCCGCCGGACCGCTGCTCGCGCGCTTCGGGCTCGTGCGCGTGCCGATTCCCGGAGGCTGCGCGATCGGCCTGCGGCCGATCGACATCCATCTCAAGGGCTTCGAGGCGATGGGCGCGCGCCGCATCGCGGACCAGGGCGACATCATCATGTCCGCGCCGAAGCTCAACCCGGTGACGATCAAGCTGCGGTTTCCGAGCGTGGGCGCCACCCAAAATCTGATGATGGCCGCCGCCGCGACCCCCGGCAAGACGACGATCAAGAACGCGGCGCGCGAGCCGGAGATGGAGGACCTCGGGCGGTTCCTTCAGGAGCTCGGGGCCGAGGTACGCGGAGCCGGCACGGCGACGGTGACCGTCGTCGGCAAGGCCAAGCTCCACGGGGCGAAGCACAAGGTCATCCCCGACCGGATCGAGGCCGGCACCTTCCTGCTCGCTTGCGCCGCGGCGCGAGGCCGCGTGAAGCTCATCGGCGCGGAGGCGTCGCACCTGGGCGCGGTGCTTTCGGCGCTCAAGAAGGCCGGAGCGAAGATCAAGACGGGCCGGGGCTGGATCGAGATCGCGATGGAGCGCCGACCCAAGGCGGTGTCGGTCGTCACGAAGCCTCATCCCGGCTTTCCGACCGATCTGCAGGCGCCGTGGATGTCGCTGATGACCTTGTGCACCGGCTTCGCGAAGGTGACCGAGACGGTGTTCGAGAACCGGTTTCTGCATGCGGCCGAGCTCGGCCGCATGGGCGCGCAGATCGCCGTCTCGGGCCGCACCGCCGTCATCGCGGGCCAGGAGCGCCTATCGGGAGCGCCGATCATGGCGTCCGATATCCGCGCCGGCGCGGCTTTGCTCGTCGCGGGCCTCGCGGCGAAGGGCAAGACGTCGATCTCGCGCGTCTATCACATCGACCGCGGCTACGAGCAAGTCGAGCGCAAGCTGTCCGGAGCGGGCGCGCGCCTCGAGCGGCAGAAATGATCTTCGCGGAGGCGCTCGCGGTCTTAGACGAGCGCCAGGAGACGAAGATCGTGCTGGGCCTCGGCCGCATGCGGGCGCACCTGGCCGAGCTCGGCGATCCGCATCTGGCCGTACCCGCCCTGCATGTCGCGGGCACGAACGGCAAGGGCTCGACCTGCGCCATTCTCTCTGCGGTGCTGAGCGCGGCCGGTTACAGCACGGGGCTGTTCATCTCGCCGCATCTGCTGTCCGTGCGCGAGCGGATCTCCGTCGACGGGCGGGACATCTCGGAGGCGGAGTTCTCGCGGCACATGGCGCGCGCCCTCGCGGTCGACAAGAAGAAGAGCCTGACCTATTTCGAGCTGCTGACCTCGATCGCGTTCCAGCATTTCGCCGAGCGCAAGTGCGCGGTCACGGTCCTCGAGACCGGCCTCGGCGGCCGCCTCGACGCGACGAACGTGGTGCCGTCCCCGCTCGCCGCGGTCGTGACCTCGATCGACTACGACCACCAGGCGTTCCTGGGGAACACGCTCGCGTCGATCGCGCGCGAGAAGACCGGCATCTTCAAGGCGGGCAGGCCCGCCGTACGCCCGGACCTGCCGGTCCTACGCCGCGCGGCGCTGCGCGGCAGCCCGGTCGTCGTCGCGAAGCCGTGGAAGCTCATGCGGACGGACTGGGTCCGCGGCACTCAGACGCTGCGCGCGCCGTGGGGCAAGTCTTATTCGCTGTCCTTGCTCGGCTCGCGCCAGGGGTGGAACGCGGCGCTGGCGCAGGCCGCTCTCGACGCATCCGGCCTGATCGTGCCGCACGATGCATGGAAGCGCGGCCTCGCGAAGGTCGCCTGGCGCGGGCGCTTCGAAGCGATCAAGCTCGGAAGCAAGACGCTCATCGTCGACGGCGCTCACAATCCCGAGGCGGCGCGCGCGCTCGCCGAGACGTGGAAGGCGTCCCCGTTGTCGAGGAAGCCGGCTCTCTGGATTCTCGGGGTCATGAAGGACAAGGACGTGAAGGGCCTACTGGCGCCTTTGGCGCCGTTTCTGAAGGACGCGATCGTGGTGCGCCCGCCCAGCCCGCGCGCGCTCGAGCCGTTCGAATTTTCCGTCCACATCCGCGCCGCCGCGCCGAAAGCGCGCATCACGATCGAGCGCGATCCCGCGACCGCGATCGCGGCGTGGAGAAAGGACGCGAAAGCGCCGAGGGTCGCCGTGTGCGCGGGCTCCCTGTACCTCGCGGGCGCGGCGCTGAAGGCGGTCGCATGAAGACGCTCGCGGTCGGGATCGACGTCGGCGGCACCTACACGAAGATGGGCCTCGTCGATCCGAACGGCGAGGTCGTCCGCTCCGACCAGTTCCCGACCGAGCCGTCGAAGGGCCCCGCGAATTTCGTGCGCCGCGTGACCGCGATTTTGAAGGACTGGCGGTTCGGCTCGGTCGGGCTGGGCCTCGCGGGGGGCGTGGATTCGGAGAGCGGCACGTTGCTCTTCGTCCCCAATTTGAAGGGCTGGACGGGATTCTCGTTCAAGAAGGCCTTCTCGAAGTCGCTCGGCGTCGACGTCGTGGTCGACAACGACGCGAACGTCGCCGTCTGGGGCGGCTATGTCGTCGCGCTGAAGAAGAAGCCCCGCACGGTCGTCGGCGTCACGCTCGGCACCGGCGTCGGCGGCGGCCTCGTCATCGACGGCCGCCTGCACCGCGGCGCCACGGGCTCGGCGGGCGAGATTGGTCATCTGACGCTCGAACTCGACGGGCCCAAGTGCGGCTGCGGGCGGCGCGGCTGCCTCGAGGCGTACGCGGGCACGTACGGCATCCAGCGCTTGGCCAAGGAATTCATGCGCCGTCCGCCCGCCCCCCTGACGCCGAAGGCCGTCGCCGACGCGGCTCTCGCCGGGGACGCCGGAGCGGGCAAGGTCTGGAACGTCGTCGGCACGCGCCTCGGCCAGGGCCTCGCGAGCCTCGTGCTCGTGCTCAATCCCGACGCGATCCTGCTGCTCGGCGGCGTGGCGCGCGCGGGCGGGCTCGTGCTCGATCCGTTGAAGCGCGTGTTCGCGGCGCAGCCGTTCCGCGAGCCCTTCCGGAAGGTCGTGATCTCCGCCCCGCTCGACCGCGACTGGGGCGTCGTGGGCGCAGCACTTCTGTCCCGGGAGCGGTGCGGTTGATCCGAGCCGCTCTGCTCGTGCTGTCGCTCGCCGGCGGCGCCGCGCGAGCCGAGGACTACGCCCTGCCCGCGCCGCCCCCGGGCCCGCGGCTCGACTATTCCGCCGACGAGGTCGAGTTCGACTCCGACCGCCAGCTGCTGCACCTGCAGGGCCAGGTGATCCTCAACGAGTCGACGTGGACCGTGAAGGGCAAGGAGCTGTGGATCGACACCGAGCACCGGCGCGGCCGCTCCCAGGGGCCGCTCCTCGTCGAGGACGGCATTTCCGCCGTGTACGGCGAATCCGGCGAGTTCGACTTCGCGAAGCACACGGGGCGGCTGCAGCGCACGAGCGCGGGCCACGCGGACTGGCGCATCCATGCGAAGGAGGCGAAGGTCGGCGAGAACCGGCGCCTCGACTACATCGGCGGCGAGTTCACGAGCTGCGGCGCGAAGCCTCCGCACTACCACTTCCGTGCCTCGAGCATCACGGTCAAGCCGAAGCAGAGCATGGTCGCGCGCAACGTGCTGTTCTATCTCGGCGACGTGCCGGTGTTCTACCTGCCGTTCCTGTATAAGACGCTGTCGCCGCGGCATTACCTACGCTGGAAGACCCAGCCCGGCTTCGACCGCCGCAACGGCCCGTTCATGAAGAACACGCTGACGACCGATCACGGCGATAAGGTCTACAGCAAGCTGTACGCCGACTATTACCAGAAGCAGGGCACCGGCTTCGGCGGCGAGCTGCACCGCCGCGACGGTGAGGATTCCCGCGGCGCGCTGTTCGGCTACATGATCAAGGAAACGTCGACCGGAGACCGCCGGTGGGCGATTCTCGGCCAGCAGTACCAGGCGCTCTTCTCCTCGACGTCGTTCCAGGGACGGCTGCAGCTCCAGTCCGACGCGGACTTCAACAACAACTACGCGCGGTCGAACTCCCTGCGCGTCACCTCTGAGCTCGTCAACGGCGGCGCGTTCACGCATCGCTTCTCCCAGGCGACCGCGCGCCTCTCGTACTCGCGCCTCGACACGGCGGCCTTGAACCGCCGGCAGTACCTGAAGTCGACGGAGAGCTACCCGCGCCTCGACATCATCAGCCAGCCCCTGCGTTTTGGCAAGCTGCCTTGGCTCAACACGCTGAACGGGTTCGCGGACAACACCTTCCTGGCCGGCCGCCCGTTCATCGAGAAGACGGTCGGCGGCGGCTGGGAGGGGACGCGCACGTTCGCCGTCGTGCACGGCGTGAGCCTGACGCCGAAGCTCGGCTACCAGGAGACGTACTACAACCGCTTCGACGAGGCCGTCGTCGGCTCGACGGCTACGGTCCTCGACGCGGTGATCGGACGGCCCGCCGCGGCGGGCACCCTGCGCTTCGACACCCCGGTCGGCGGCGTCGACGTGACGCAGTCCTATCGCGAGCGCCTGCAGTCCGGCCGCTTCGTGCAGGACCGCGACGCGCTCGACAAGGGCGTCGAGGAGAACCTCCTCACGCTGAGCGACGTCCTCATTCCGGCGCCGCGCATGTACGCGCGGCTCTCGTCCGGCTACGACTTCCGCACTTTCCGCGACCGCACGGTCGGCTTCCGCCAGCGCGTCCAGCCGATCACCGCCGACGCGAGCTGGGCGCCAACTACGAAGCTTAACCTCACCGTGCGCGACGAATACGCGCTCGACGACGGAAACCGTGCGGCGATCCTGGACGCCCGCTGGGGCGACGACGAGAGCGCGGCGCTGGGCGGAGGCTTCGCCTGGAACGCGGCCGACTCGCGCAAGTACGTCGCGAGCTTCGATTTCGCGGTCGTCCCGTCGAGCCCGACCTGGCGCCTCGCGTTCGGCATCCGGGCGCAGGCGGAGAGCGCGCGCGGCGTCGGCGGCCTGCACGGCTGGCGCGTGTTCGAGAAGGAGTTCTCGTGGACGAAGCGCTGGCACGACTTCTACACGAAGGTCGCGGGGCGCTTCCGGCCGGGCGGCGTCGGCGAGGCCTCGGTCCGCGTCGACTTCAAGTTCGGCACCTTCGATCCGAAGGACGCGCCTCACCGCGACTGGGAGACCGAGCTGTTCCCCGAGCGGGCCACGCAGGACGACCTGCGGCCCTGATGGACGGGGCGATCGTCGTGTTCGGCCCCGAGGCGCTGCGGACTTTGGAGGATTTGAGGTCCCAGGGTCTCCTCGAGGGCCGACGCGCGGTCTGCGCCGTCCGCGCGGGGGACTTGGCTCTCGGCGACGGCTTGATGCTGTGGGCCATGCTCCTGTTCGACCACCCGGCGCGCGGCGCGGCGTTTTGGGAGGGGCTCGTCTTCGCCGTCCCGCCGGAGCCCGCTCCCGTCGTCGCCGTGACCGAGGTCGTGAGCACGGGCGGAGCGCTGCTCTCCCTCGAGTGGCTGCCGCCGGAGAAGGGCCCATGGACCGGCGTCCGGGCCGCTCAGGTCAAGCGCGCGGCGCTCGCGATCGAGGCCGCGTTCGCCTGAAAACGGAGGAGCTCCCCGCCGAGCACGGGGAGCTCCAGTTAACGCGCCGGTCCGACTTCCCGTCCTCAGTCGATATCGCGTCCTCCTGTTCCGTCTACAACAGGTTAGCAGGCGTCCGGCCTACGGACAACCAAACAACCGCCAAACTTCGAAATGCTAAGATCGCTTCCGATGGCTAAAACGGTTCTCGTCACCGGCGGGCTCGGCTTCATCGGCTCGAACTTCATCCGCCACCTGCTCAAGGCGCGCCCGGGCTGGCGCGTCGTCAACCTCGACAAGCAGACCTACGCGGGCAACCCCGCCAATCTCCAGGGCTTGAAGGTCCGGACGATCAAGAAGGACATCTGCGACGCGAAGGCCGTCGACGCCGCGATGCGGGGCGCGGACTACGTCGTCCACTTCGCCGCCGAAACGCACGTCGACCGCTCGATCCTCGACGCAGGCGCGTTTCTGAAGACCAACGTCATCGGCACGCAGGTGCTGCTCGACGCGGCGCTGCGGCACAAGGCCGCGCGTTTCCTGCACGTCTCGACCGACGAGGTGTACGGCTCGATTCCGAGGGGCTTCTCCAAAGAGGGCGACCATCTGGAGCCGAACAGCCCCTACGCCGCGTCGAAGGCCGCCTCGGACCTCCTGGTCCGCTCCTATTTCGTCACCCACAAAGCACCCGTGCTCACGACTCGCGCCTCGAACAACTACGGCCCGTTCCAGTACCCCGAGAAGGCGTTGCCGCTCATGATCACCAACTTCATGGAGGACAAGCCCTTCCCGCAGTACGGCGACGGCAAGCAGGTCCGCGACTGGCTTCACGTGCGCGACCACGCCCGCGCGATTCTGACGGTGCTCGAAAAGGGGACGCTCGGCGAGGTCTATAACATCGGCGGGTCCTATACCTGTCAGAACCGGGAGCTCATTCGAAAAGTGCTCGGCTTGATGAAGAAGCCGAGTAATCTGGTGACTCGGGTCGAAGACCGTAAAGGTCACGACCGACGCTACGCGCTCGACTGCTCGAAGCTCCTTCGCCTCGGGTTCAAGCACGAATACGATTTCGAGCGCGGCCTCGCGCAGACGATCGCCTGGTACATGAACCACGAGGCCTGGTGGCGGCCGCTGAAGGTCGCCGGCGGCTACCGGTCTTATCTCCAGAAGGCGTACAAATGAGCAAGAAAACCGCCGCGCGCAACGGCCACCGCCCCGCCGCTCCGATGTCGTGGAGCCACGGCGGCTGGATGGAGATCGTCGTCGGTTCGATGTTCTCCGGCAAGACCCAGGAGCTGATCCGCCGCCTGCGCCTGGCCCAGATCGCCCGCCAGAAGGTTCAGGTGTTCAACTCGGCGCTCGACGTGCGCTACGCGAAGGACCACATCGTCTCCCACGACCTGGTCAAGACGCCCTCGATCGCCGTCGCGAAGGCCAAGGACATCCTGAAGAAGATCGGCTCGGACACGCAGGTCGTCGGCATCGACGAGGTCCAGTTCTTCGACGGCGACATCGTCGCCGTCTGCGAGCAGCTCGCCGGCGAGGGGCGCCGCGTCATCGTCGCGGGCCTCGACCAGGATTTCCGCGGCGAGCCGTTCGAGACGACCGCGCGCCTGATGGCTTTGTCCGAATTCGTCACCAAGAACCTCGCGATCTGCATGCTGTGCGGCAATCCCGCGAACCGTTCCCAGCGCCTGTCCGGCGGCAAGAAGGTCGTCGAAGTCGGAGCGTCGGACAAATACGAAGCCCGCTGCCGTCGCTGCTTTAAACGCTGATCTCAGGAGACAACATCATGGCCGATCGCCCTTATAAGACCGACAATCCCGTCGTCGTCATCGAATCCACGCTCGGCAAGATCGCCGTCGAGCTGTTCCCCAAGGAAGCTCCGGATACGGTGGCCAACTTCGTGAAGCTCGTCGAAAAAGGCTACTACGACGGCGTGCTGTTTCACCGCGTGATCCCCGGCTTCATGGTGCAGACCGGCGATCCGACCGGTACCGGCCGCGGCGGACCCGGCTGGACGATCCTCGACGAGTTCCACCCCAAGCTCAAGCATTCGAAGGCCGGCATCCTGTCGATGGCCAACGCCGGCCCGGACACCGGCGGTTCCCAGTTCTTCATAACGCTGGGCGCCACGCCCCACCTCGACAACCGCCATGCGATCTTCGGTCAGGTCATCGAGGGGCAGGAGAACGTCGTCAAGATCGGCTCTTCCCCGCGCGACGGCGGGGACCGCCCGAAGACGCCGGTCAAGATGGAGAACGTCAAGCTCGTCCAGCCGCTGAAGAAATAGGCCGCGCGTGACCGTTTGAGTCTGGACAAGTCCGCGCGTCCCGTCTATACTTGCACGTCACATGCCCCCTGAGTTGTCCATCGCCGTGCCCGGTCAGCCGCCCTCCAGGGTGCCTCTACTTGGGCCGTTTACGATCGGCCGGGGCAGCACCAGCGATCTGATCATCAAGGACGCGCGGGCCTCGCGCGGGCACGCGCTGTTGCGTCCGCTCGGGCGCGGGAACTACTTCCTGCTGGACCTGGGCAGCGCGAACGGGACCTTCCTCAACGGGCGCCTCGTGACGGCGCCGGTGCAGCTCTCGGATGGGGATATGATCGTGATCGCCGACTGCACGCTCAAGTTCGAGGCTCCGGACCAGCGCCCGATCACCTCGCCGCTGACGGCCGACTACGACAGCACGATGGAAACGGCGATGAACGTCTCGACCGAGGCGATCTCGATCCTGGTCGTCGACATCCGCAATTTCACTTTGCTGTCCGAGACCCTGCCGCCCAAGGAGCTCCCGAGCTTCATCGGCAGCTGGTTTCGCGACGCGAGCGCGGTGATCGAGAGCCACGGCGGCGTCATCGATAAGTTCATCGGCGACGCGGTGATGGCCTACTGGCTCGGCGGCGGGGAGTCCGTCAACCCCAAGATCGCGCGCGGCCCGCTCGACAGCGCGATTGAGCTCGTGGAGACGGCCCGCCTGTACCACGGGCAACTGACCGCGCGCCACCCCGAGCTGAGCTTCTCCGTCGGCTGCGGCGTCCACATGGGCGAGGCGATGTTCGGAAACATAGGCAGCTCCTCGCGCCGGGACTTCACCGCGATCGGCGACTGCGTCAACATCGCGTTCCGCCTCGAGTCGCAGTGCAAGGAGCTCAAGCGCGCGATCGTCGTCAGCGAGGAGATCAAGACGACCGCGGGCGACGCCTACGCGTTCGAGGATCTGGGCCCGCTGAAGCTCAAGGGCAAGTCGAACGACGTACACGCTTTCTCCGTCGAAAAAAAGCCCGCCGCCTAGCCGGCTTTGGGCGTCCCGCAGTCGGGGCAGAACTTCGACGTCGCCGGGATTTCGGCCTTGCATTTCGGGCACGCGGACGCGACGGCGGCCATGGGCTTGCCGCACGAGCCGCAGAACTTGCTGCCCGTCGCCGGGGCCTTGCAGTGCGGGCAGACGCCGGCCTGCTGGGCCTTGATGTCGAGCTTGCCGACGAGGTCCGCGCCCTCGGCCTTGAGCTGCATCTGCGCCGCGACCGCGCCCTTGAGGGCGGCGGCCTGGGCGGCCGCGGATTCCTCGGCGAAGTCCGGGGCGCAGTCCTTGCACAGTGAGGCCTTCGCGTTCCAGCACACGTCGGGGCAGACCC
Organism: Elusimicrobiota bacterium; assembly: GCA_038211115.1. Classification (GTDB taxonomy): domain Bacteria; phylum Elusimicrobiota; class Elusimicrobia; order UBA1565; family UBA9628; genus GWA2-66-18. The sequence goes on from JBBQVX010000003.1 coordinate 64,239, forward strand.
AGCGGCCGTCGCGCGTGCACTGGAAGAACTTGGGCTTGATCTCGCCGATCGCGGCCGCGAACGCGTCGTCCCAGTTCTTGCCGCGCAGGGCGTCCTTCAGGTGCTCGCCCGCGTTGGCCGCCTGGCCGAGGACGCCGCCGAACAGGCTCGACGCGGCGCCGAGGATGCCCGTCGCGAGCCCCATCTTGCTGGCCACGTAACTGGAGCGGTGGCCGCTGCCGCACTTGTCGCAGTGGAACTCGAACTGATACCCCTGCGGAGTCGAGTGGTCGGTGTAGTTCTTGGTGAACGCGATGCTGGCCATGAGCTTTACTTGCCGGGCGCGTCGATCACGGCCAGGATCTTGCCCGCGTCGGCGCGCTTGGCCCAGGCTTCGATGTCGGCCGTCGGGCCGTCGAGCTGGACGACGACGGAGCCGACGCTGGTCTTCGCCGGCACCGAGTGCGTATCGCTGAACAGGCGCACCTTGGAGAGCTTCTTCGTGTCCTTGAGCGCCGAGGGCTGGAAGAACATCCGGACGGTCGACTTCACCTCGTCCTCGCCGCCGTTCTTGGACTTGATCGCGATCATGCCCGGCTTCTCGACGACGACGTTGTCGGGGTCGATGCCCTCGTCCGCGCTTTCGTTGAGCGAGACGCGCAGCTCGATCGGCTCCTTCTTGTCGCTCTGCGCCTGCATGCCGTCGAGGGCGTTCTTGCTGCCCTGGGCCTGCATCTCCTGGCTGAGGCGCGCCAGCTCGGCGTAGTCGCCCTTCATTTGGGCCGCCATGATCTTCTTCTGGTAGTCCTCGCCGAGCTTCTTCTGGTTCTTCTCGGCGTCCTTGACGCCCTTGATCGCCAGGCGGCGGCTGACCGACGCGTTGATGGGCTGGAGCTTGCCTTCGTTCTTGTAAAAGTTCGTGGGGAGGTTGAAGTCGTCCTTGTCCTTGGCGAAGCCGGCGGGCGGAGCGCCGAGCGCGTCGAGGACGGCGACGAGCTTCTTCTTGAAGGTGCCGACTTCGTCGCGCGTGAGCAGGTCGTCGTCGGCGCGGACGGAAGAGGGGGCGAGGACGGCGAGAGCCAGGAGGAGGGGAAGGTATTTCATGGGGGTATGATAGAAGATTTTACCCGCGCCAGTGAACGACGATGCGGCGCTCGCCTTTACGGCTTGAGGCTCTTGAGGCCGTCCTCGAGAACCTCGAACGCCTCCGCGAGCTGCTCGTCGGTGATGATGAGCGGGAAAAGCAGGCGCACGCAGTTGCCGTAGGAGCCCGCGGTCAGGATCACCACGCCGCGCTCGTAGCAGTGCTTGACGAGCGCCTTCGCGCCCTCGGCGAAGGGCTCCTTCGACGCATCGCGGACGAGCTCGAACGCGAGCATCGGCCCGAGGCCCCGCACGTCGCCGACGCACGGGTATTTCTCCTTCCAGCCGAGCAAGGTCCGCCGCACGGAGCGGCCGAGATCGGCCGCCCGGTTCAGCAGGGTCCCGTCCTCGAACAACTCGAGGACCGCGAGCGCGGAGGCGGCCGCCACGGGGTTGCCGCCGAACGTCCCGCCGATGCCGCCCTCGGCCGGCGCGTCCATGATCTCCGCGCGTCCCGTGACCGACGAGATGGGCAGGCCGCCGCCGAGGCCTTTGGCCGCCAGCAGGAGGTCCGGGACGAAGTCGAGCTGCTCGGAGGCGAACAAAGTCCCGGTCCGACCGAAGCCGCTTTGGATCTCGTCGGCGATCACGATTATTCCATGATCCGCGCAATAGGCCGAGAGTTTGGCGAGGAATTCCCTCGGCGCCGGCAGAAACCCGCCCTCGCCTTGGACCGGCTCGATGATCACGGCCGCGAGCTTGTCGTTCCCGACCTTCGCCGCGACGTCTTTGAACGCGGAGAAGGCCGCCTCGGCGCTCACGCCGTGGTACTCATAGGGGAAAGGGGCCCGGTACACGTCGCCGTTGAGCGGAGCGAAGCCGGCTTTGTAAGGCTTCTCTTTATAGGTGAGAGTCATGGCCATGAAGGTCCGGCCGTGGAAGGCGTGCTCGAACGCGATCACCGCCGGGCGACCGGTGCGGGCGCGCGCGATCTTGATCGCGTTCTCGACGGCCTCGGCGCCGCTGTTCGCGAGGAAGGACTTCTTGGCGAACGTTCCCGGCGTCCTCGCGTTGAGCTTCTCGCACAACTCGACGTAGCCCTCGTACGGGGTCGTGTTGAAGGAGCCGTGCAGGAGCTTTTCCGACTGCGCCTTGATCGCCGCGACCAGCCGCTCCGGAGTGTGGCCGGTATTCACGACCCCGATCCCGGAGGCGAGGTCGAGGAGGACGTTCCCGTCGACGTCCGTGATCAAGGCGCCGTGGGCGCGGTCGACGAAGACGGGCGTCCCGTGGAACGGCCCGCGCGCCACGGCGGCTTTGCGTCGCGCCATCAGCATCAAGCTCTTCGGCCCCGGAATCGCGGTCTTGAGGACGATGCTTTTGGTCTTAGTACCAGCCAATCGGGGCCTCGTCGAGGTTGATGTTGATCTGCTTGGTCTCGAGATACGCCTGAATGCCGTAGAGGCCGAGCTCGCGGCCGTTGCCGCTCTGCTTGTAGCCGCCCCACGGCATCTCGTTGAAGGTCGGGTGGTAGGTGTTGAGCCACGTGATGCCCGCGCGCAGCTCCTTGAGAACGCGGATGCCCTTGTTGACGTTCAAGGTCCAGACGCCGGCCGCGAGGCCGTACTCGCTGTCGTTGGCGATGCGGATCGCTTCCGCCTCGTCCTTGAACTCGATGACCGACAGGACGGGCCCGAAGATCTCCTCGCGCGCGATGCGCATGGAGGGCTTCACCTCGTCGAAGATCGTGGGCTCGACGAACCACCCTTTCGCGAACTCAGCACCCTTCGGTCGTCCGCCGCCGCAGACGAGCTTGGCGCCCTCGTGGACTCCGGCCTTGATGTAGCCCTCGACCTTGTCGCGGTGCGCGGCGGAGACGAGCGGGCCCATCTTAACGCCCGCGCCGAGGCCGTGGCCGAGCTTGATGCGGGATATTTTCTTCAGCATCGCGTCGATGAGTTTCTTGTGGATGGATTTTTCGACGAGCAGGCGTGAGCCCGCGGAGCAGACCTCGCCTTGGTTCGCGAACGCGGCGAACAGCGCGCCGTCGACCGCGGACTCGAAGTCGGCGTCGGCGAAGACGATGTTGGGGTTCTTCCCGCCGAGCTCGAGCGTGACCTTCTTGAGGTTGCCGGTGGCCGCGAGCGCGATCTTGCGGCCCGTGAGCGTGCCGCCCGTGACCGCGACCTTGTCGACGAGCGGGCTCTCGGCCAATTCCTCGCCCGCGCCGGCGCCGGGGCCGGAGACGACGTTGACGACGCCGGCGGGGCAGCCGGCCTCGACGATCAGCTTGGCGAGCTCGAGCGCGGTCAGCGGCGTCAGCTCCGACGGCTTGAGGATCACGGTGCAGCCCGCGGCGAGCGCCGGCGCGAGCTTCCACGCGGACATCAGTAGGGGGTAGTTCCAGGGGATGATCTGGCCGCAGACGCCGACGGGCTCCCGCACGACGAAGCTCATCGAGTTCGCGGGCACCGACATCGTCTCGCCGTGGATCTTCGTGGCGAGGCCGCCGTAGAACTCGAAGCAGTTCGCCGCGTCGGCCACGTCGTACTCGGCCTCGGCGAGGGGCTTGCCCATGTTGCGGACCTCGAGCTCGGCGAGCGCCTTCGCGTTGGTCCGGATCAGATCTCCGATCTTGAAGAGGAGCTTGCCGCGGTCCTGCGCGGTCGTCTTGCGCCAGGGACCCTCGTCGAAAGCCTTGCGGGCGGCGAGGATCGCGAGCTTCACGTCGGCGCGGCCGGCCTCGGGCACGACGGCGAGGAGCTCGCCGCTCGCGGGGTCGGTGATCTCGCGCACGCCGCCGTTCTTCGCCTTGACGAACTTGCCGTCGATGAGCATGTCGTACGTCTTGGCCGTGGATTTGACCGCGGTTTTCATGGCTGTCTCCTAATGCGCGTGGTATTTGGGGCCCTTAAAGCGGGCCCGGGACCAGAAGAACCAGATGCCGAGCAGGACGGCGAGCACCTTGAGCATCATCTGCCCGGCTTGCTCGTTCGGCGGGAGGATGAAGACGACGGAGATGAAAACGATCCAGAGGATCGCGACGACGGCGATCAAAGTGCTGAAGGAGCCCAGGTGCCAAGGCCCGATCTCGCCGCCTTTGCCGGTGAAGCGGGCGTACAGCCTGGCGACGATCGGCAGCCCGTAAGACAGATACAAAGAAATGACCGCGATGGACAGGATGGAACTGTAATTCTTCACCGACACCGCGAGCAGGATCGCGAACGTGAACAGCCCCCAGATCGCGTTGGCGGGCGTCTGGTATTTCTTGCTGACCGTCGCCCAGAGCTTGTGCGCCGGCAGGCCGCCGTCGCGGGAGAACGCGAACACCATGCGTGACGCCGAGGTCATGGCACCCAGGCCGCACAGCCACATCGCGCCGCAAATGAGCCAGACGATCGCCGCGCCCATTCCCGGGCCGAGGCGCAGCTTCATGACCTCGATCAGCGCGTTGTCGCCGAACGCCGTCGCCTGCGCCAGGTCCGGGATCGACAGCGTGATCGCGGCGAGCATCAGGAAGCCGAACACGACCGAGACCGCGACCGCGATGAAGATGCCCCACGGCGCGTTGCGGCGCGGGTCGTGGGTCTCCTCGGTCACGTGCGCGGAGGCGTCGAAGCCGGTCAGGGTCCACTGCGCGAGCAGCAGGCCCACGATGAAGCTGTACGAAGGAGCGTAGCCGTCCGTCGCGCTGAACTTGAGGAGAAAGCTCGCGGGCTGGGCGAAGCCTTTCGCGGCGAGCACGACCAGGATGAAGAGGACGACGGCGATGTGGTACCAGGCCGAGAAGTCGTTGAGCCAGGACACGACGCGGATCCCGAGGTGGTTGAGCAGGGCGTGCGAGAACAGGAGCGCGGCGAACACGGCGATCGTGGTCGCGGGCGTCGCCGTCCAGCCCAGCAGGCCGATGACGAAGCTCGCGAGGCCCCAGTCGATGCCGGCCAGGATCGCGAACTGACCCATCGTGTTGAAGCAGGCCGTGAACCAGCCCATCGCGCGGCCGCCGAGGAAGCTCGACCAGTGGTACAGCGCCCCGGCGGTCGGGTAGGCGGAGGCGAGCTCGGCCATCGAGAGCGCGACCATCATCGTGAAGAAGGAGACCAGCAGCCAGCCGAGGCTCATCTGGAGCGGGCCGCCGTGCTGCAGACCATAGCCGAACAGCTGGGTGGCACCCGTCAAGATCGAGATCACGGAGAAGCTGATCGCGAAGTTGGAGAAGCCGCCCATGTCGCGCAAGAGCTCCTGCGCGTAGCCCATTTTCTGGAGGTCCTTCGCGTCCTGCTCGCTTTGGGTCGTCATCTCGCTCATTTTAGCAGATGAGAAGGCCCCGCCGGGATCGCTCCCGGCGGGGCCTTTGCGTCCTCGCGGCGCTTCTTAAGGAACGATGCGGGCGGTCTTGATGTAGTCGAGGCGCGGGAAGTTCGCCTTCAGGTAGGCGTTGCCCTGGCTCTGGATGGCGCCCTGGTTGGGGGCCTCGCCGTACTCCATGTTCAGCGCGCCCAAGGTCGGCGTCCCATCGACGACCTTGCCGAAGGGCGTGAAGCCCTGCCCGTCGAGGCCCGCGTTGTCGCCGTAGTTGAAGAAGATCTGCGTCGAGCGGCTGTTCGGCATCCCGGTCTTGGCGAACGTCACGTAGCCGGGCTTGTTCGACTGGCCGGCCTGCGGGTCGTCCATGATGTTGGCCGCGTGCCACTTCTCGTTGACCGCCGGGTCGCCGTGGATGCCGATCTGAGCCATGAAGCCGTTGACGATGCGAAAGAAGGCGGTGTCGTCGAAGTAGCCGATCTTGACGAGGTTGTAGAACCGGTCCGCGCCGTTGGGCGACCACGAGCGGTGCGCCTCGATGATCATATCGCCCTTCGTCGTGGCGATCTTGACCTTGAAGACCTCGGGGGCCTTCTCGGTCGCCTTCTCGGGCGAGAGCAGCGCGGGGTTCGCGGCGGCGGCGGGCATCGTCTGCGCCGGGGCCGCGGCCGGGGCGGCGGTCTCGGGAGCGTCGGTCTTCTTATCGCACGCGGCGAGGGAGAAGAGTGCGGCGACGGCGAGCAGGGGGAAGAGGTTCTTGTTCATGGGGCCGAGTTTACTAGAATCGACCGATGACCGTCAACGAATACGCCGTCTGGCGGCGCGAGAAGACGCCCCATTTCCTTCTCGACGTCCGCCAGTCCGAGGAATACGAGACGGCGCGGATCGAGGGGGCCGTCCTCATCCCGCTGGCGGAGCTGCCGGGGCGCCTGTCCGTGCTTGCGAAGGATCGGCCGATCGTGGTGATGTGCCATCACGGAATGCGCTCGGCCCACGCGGTCCAGCATTTGCGCGCGGCGGGCTTCGACGCCGTCAATCTCGCGGGAGGCATCGACGCGTGGTCTCGAGTCGTCGATCCTGAAGTGCCGCTTTATTGAGTAATAATAAGCATAAAACATAATGTGAACAAAGGTCCCAGGGGTCTTTACTTCGACCCGCCTCCCGGCTATGCTTCGAGCGTGAAGGGTATCGCGCTGGACGACCGTACGACGGCTTTCGCGTTCCGGGGCGTGCTGTTCCTGGTCCTGACCGTCATGCTGGTCCACAGCCAGCGCCAGGAGAAAATCCTCGAGCTGGCCCCCTTTGTCCTCGCCGCCTTCCATCTGTTCACGAGCCTGGTTTTGTGGAAGGCCCCCGATCCCCGGCTCAATTCCCCGCTCGCGCAGTCCGCCGCCTTCCTGTGGGATATCGGCGTGGTCGCCTGCATCATGTACTTCAGCGAGGGCTTCGATGACGAGCTGTACCTGATGTTCTTCCTCATCATGTTCATGTCCGCGCTGATGACGAAAGTCTGGCACGGCTTCCTCATCGGCACGGTCGCGAGCCTCCTTTATGCCGGCCTCTGGTCCAAGGGGAAGGTCGCCGTGGATATGCCGCTGACGAACCTGCTCCTGCGCTTCGCCTTCTTCCACGTCATGGCGTTCTTCACGGCCGTGATGGCCGAGCGCGTGCGCGCGCGCGACGAGCGCGTGCGGAGCCTCGAGATGCGCCTGGCCCTCCAGAAGCTCGCCAACGGCGGCTGGGGTATCCGGTTCGACGAGGACATCGATCCCGAGGTCGCTCGCTCGGTCAAGGCCGTGAACTCGGTGATGGACAATCTCGCGCGCGCTCTCGAGCGGGTCGTGAAGCAGAACGAGCAGTTGCGCGACGCGGCGAGCGAGGCCCTCAACCAGCTCTCGCACGAGCGCGAGCGCCTCGAAGCCCAGTCCGAGCGGACCCGCGCCGAGTGATCGAACCTTCGCTCGAGCCTTCGCCCCGCCCGTTCTTCCAGCGCGCCAGCGGCGCCGCGATCTTGGCCGTCGATTGGCTCTGCTTCGGCCTCGAGTGGGAGCTCGGGCCGGTGTCGATGGCGGCGATGAGCGTCGCCGCCTTCGTCGTGACCTACGCGGTCGTCTGGAAGGTCCAGACGCGGCTGGGCGGCGACGACGCGAACCGCGCGCACGGGAAGGCGTTCCTCGGCGCGCTGGCGGCCGCGGTGCCGTTCCCGGTGACAGGGACGCTCGTCGGTGGCGCGATCCTGGCGCTGTCCGGGCTTAAGCTGCCGCGGCGCTGACGGGCGCGGGCACGTCGAGCCACCGGAACTTCCAGGTCAGGTTGAAGCCGCGCTTGCGGGCCTCGTCGATGAAGGGCTCGGGCGGCACGCCGAGCTCGACGGGATAGGCGCCGGGCTTGATGCGGCCGCGGCCGTCGGAGGCCATCTGGGCCACGATCGAGGCCGGGAAGCCGGTGGTGCGCATCATCGCGGTCATGCCGTTGGCCTTGTCGCCGAGGTCGATCAGATTGTGGACGATCTCGGCTGGGCGGCCATCCTTGATCCCGCGCACGGTGTTCTGGATGACGACCATGTCCTCGTCGCCGGGGCGGAGGAAGTGCCTGCGGAACAGCGGGGCGGCGATCTCGCGCGGGGAGACCTTGACGCCCTTGCGGACCTCGATCTTCTCGTCGCCGAAGAACCCCATGGCCGCCATCGCGTTGATCACGGCGACGTGCCCGGGATAGCGGATGAGCTTGTTGTCCATCGTCTGGACCCTGCCCGCGTACGTCTCGGCCAAGGTGGAGAGTCCGCCGGCGGCGTGCGCGGCCTCGCAGCGGCCGAGCGGGGCGGGCAGATCGATGATCTCGGTTTCGGAGAGCCCGGGAACCTGGACCAGACGGCCGCCGCGCAGGGCGGTCGCGGGTGCTACGTACTCGTTGATCAGCCCGTGCTCGGAGAACGTCAGCATGTAGTTCATCGGCGGCACCGGCTTCTGCGGCAGGCCGCCGTCGCGGATGAGCACCGCGTCGACCGTATCGAGCATCGACATCGCGTGCACGGCCAACGTCGAGATCATGCCCGGGCCGAGGCCGTTGTCGGGAAGCACGGACACGCCGGCCTTCACGGCGAGCGGGTGCAGCGCGATTTCCTTTTTAACGATATCGGTGTTGCCGCCGAGATCGACGTAGTGCACGCGCGCCGCGATCGCGGCCTTCGCGAGGGGGAGGTTCAGGAAATAGGGCACGCAGGAGACGAGCGCGCTGTAGCCCTTGAGCGCCTTCTTCACCGCGGCGGGATTCCCAGCGTCGAGGCGCTTGAACTTCGCGCGACCGCCGGACACCTTGGCGAGGAACTTCTTCGCCGAGGCGAGGTTGGCCGCGGACATGTCGCAGAGCGCGACCTCCGTGACCGCGGGGTTGCGGAGCATGTCGTAGGCGCAGGCGCGCCCTTGGAAGCCGGAGCCGAGGATCAGGAATCTCATGGGTCTATTTTAGCAGGCGGGCGATGGTTTTGACGAGCTCGTCGATGTGGACGGGCTTCGCGAGGTACTCGACGGCGCCGAGCGCCTTGACCGCATCCTCGAGGAACTGCGCGTCGGAGGGGTAGGCGGTCATGACGATGATCGGGATCGTCCGTGTGTCCTCGCGCTGCTTGAGGCGCTCGATGACCTCGACGCCGTTGAGGCCGGGCAGCATCATGTCGAGCAGGATGAGGTCGGGCTTGAGCGCGATCGCCTTCTCGAGGCCGTCCTTGCCGTCGTAGGCGTAGACGGTCTCCCAGCCCTGTTTTTTCAGGGCGTAGGCATAGAGCTGCTGGAGATCGACATCGTCCTCGACGCTGAGTATTCTCGCCATTGAGACAGTTTAGCGTTTCCGAAACGTCGCAGTCCAACTATTGACATTTCCCTTCGGGTCGTTTATGCTTAACCATATGGTTAAGCATAACCAGCACCGGCTCGATCTCGCCTTCGGCGCGCTCGCGCACCCGATCCGCCGCGGCATCCTCGCGCGGCTGTCGACCGGAGAAGCGACGATCGCCGAGCTCGCCAAGCCCTTCAACGTCTCGGCGCCCGCCATCACGAAGCACATGAAGATCCTCGAGAAGGCCGGCTTGCTGTCCCGGAAGAAGAAGGGCCGCGAGCATCACTGCACGCTCGAGCAGAAGCGCATGAAGGAAGCCCAGGAGTGGATCGAGGCGCACCGCAAGTTCTGGAACGACAAGCTCGACTCCCTCGAGCGCTATCTCAAGGAGAACCCGTAATATGAACGCCATGAACAAGACCAAGCCCGAAGCCGACCGCGAGATCATCGTCACCCGCCTCATCAACGCGCCGGTGGCACGCGTGTGGCGCGCGTGGACCGACAACGCGGAGATCGTGAAATGGTGGGGCCCGCACGGGTTCTCCGACGAGACGCAACAGCGCGAGTTTAAGCCCGGCGGACACTGGCGGCACACGATGATCGGCCCTGACGGGACGCGCTGGCCGAACTTCGCGACCTACAAGGAGATCGAGGAGAACAAGCGCATCGTC
>JBBQVX010000004.1:0-63376 GCA_038211115.1 Elusimicrobiota bacterium
CCTTGGCGAGCAACGGAATATAGCCCGCGTATTTGGCGAGCTTCGCGCGCCATCCTAAATGGACGCCGCGCGCCGCGATATAGTCGGCGTATGCGGTCGGCTCGGCATGGCTCTTGGACGTGTCAATGAAGGCCTCGGCCATCACCGGGTTCCAGATGCCCCAGCGCTCGTAGATCTCGCGCAGCTTGCCGGACTTCATTAGATCCGCGATCGCTTTGTTGACGCGGGCGAGCAGCTTGGCGTCGCCCTTTCTTATCGCCACCCCATAAGCCATCCTTCCGAATCGTCCCGGCAGGTTCTTCAGCCTCGGATCGATGCCGTAATAGACCGCGGCGGGGTGATCGAGCAGGACGGCGTCGATGCGGCCGAGCGCCAGGTCGTCGTAGAGCATCGTCTGCGTGTCGTAGCCGACCACGGAGACGCCGCCCGTCTCGGCGAGCAGGCGCTCGGCCAAGGCGCCTTTGAGCGTGCCGGCGCGCCGCCCTTTGAGGTCGGCGAGCGACGCGACGTCGTTCGTGTTCTTGAGGACCGTCAGCGCTTCGTACGTCAGGTAGTAAGGCTCGGAGAACTCGACCTCGGCCTTGCGGTCCTCGGTGATCTCGAGCCCGTTGATGACGACGTCGTAGTCGCCGCGCTTGAGCCCGGGGACCAAGCTGTCCCATTGATTCTGGACGAACCGCGCCTTGAGCCCGAGCTCGGCGGCGAGCAGGTCGGCCAAGTCCGCCTCGAAGCCGACGGTCTTCGCGAGGTCCTTGGGGTCCTGGAAGACGAACGGCGCGCCGCCGGAGGAGTCGCCGCCCCAGCGCAGGACGGTTTTGTCGGGCGCCGCGGAGGCGGCGCAGGCGAGCAGCAGCGCGAGCGCGGAGAGGGACGTCACGCGGCGAACCTGCTCATGTATTTGATCGTGCGCGGATCCCTCGGGCTGCCGAAGAGCTTCGCGGGCGGCCCTTTTTCCACCACGAGGCCGTCTTCCATGAAGACGATCTCGCGCGCGACCTCGCGCGCGAAGCGCGTCTCGTGCGTGACGACGACCTGGGTCATGCCCTCGGCGTCGAGCTTGCGCATGACGTCGAAGACCTCGTCGACGAGCCACGGATCGAGGGCCGAGGTCGGCTCGTCGTAGAGCATGACCTTGGGCGACATCGCGAGCGCGCGCGCGATCGCGGCGCGCTGCTGCTGACCGCCGGACATCTGGCTCGGGTAGCGGCGCTCGAAGCCCTTGAGGCCGACCTTGTCGAGCAGGGGCAGCGCGACGGCTTCCGCCGCCTCCTTCGAGAGCCCCTTGACGATCATGGGCGCCGCGACGAGGTTCGACAGCAGATCGAGATGCGGGAAAAGGTTGAAGCTCTGGAAGACCATGCCGAAGCTCGCGCGCATGGCCCGCGTCATCGCCTCGTCGTGGCCGCCGTCGAGGGTGAGCCCTCCGAAGGCGATGGAGCCTTCGTCGAACCGCTCGAGGCCGTTGAGGCAGCGCAGCAAAGTGGACTTGCCGCAGCCGGAGCGGCCCACGATGACGATCAGCTCGCCGGCGGCGGCCGAGAAGTCGACGCCCTTGAGCACCTGCTGGCCGTGAAACGTCTTGCGCAGTCCTTTGGCGACGAGCATGGGCGTATTTTAGCTAAACTGGAGCGCTTCGACTCGCGATGAAACTGACCGTCCTGGCCCTGACGACGCTGCTTTCCTCCCCGGTACTCGCCGAGGGATTCTCCGTCTCCTCCTACACGGCGGCCGCGCTGCGCAGCGCCCCCGAGGTCCGCACGGCGCAGGACGCCTACGACGCGGCGGACGCCGCCCTGAAGAGCCAGGCCGCGGCGATGGTCCTGCCGACGCTCGCGTTCACGTACAACGAATATCCGTACGGCCACAATCCGCTCGACTCCTACCGCTACGCGCACGGACGCTTCGCGGCGCGCGAGGGGCAGGCGGTCACGACGGCGAACTGGAACCTATTCAACAGCTTCGCGGATCTGCAGAAGACCCGCGCGGCGGCGCTCACGCGCCGCGCGGCCCGCGGCGCCCTGACGTCGGCCAAGCAGGATCGCGCGTTCGCAGCGCTCACCGCGTTCTACGACCTCGACTCGAAGACCGAGCTTCTCGAGGTCGCGCGGCAGAACCTGACGGACCAGAAGCGCCAGTACGACCAGTCCCTCGACCTGTATCAGCACGGTATGAAGAGCCTGGCCGACCTGCTCAAGAGCGAGACCGACTGGCGCTCGTCGGAGCTGCGCATCATCGCGGCCGAGGCAGAACGCAAAGCCGCGCTCGTCGCGTTCAACGTGCTGGTCGACCGGAGCGCGCTCGATGAAGCGGCCCTCTCGGCGGACCTGCAGGCCGGCGCCACGTCCCTGCCGCTCGTCGGCGACGACTTCGCGCGAGCCCTCGGCCTGCGGCCCGAGGTCGAGACGGCCCGCGCCGACCTCGAGAAGGCGCGCGTGGCCGTCCAGCAGGCCGTCGAGGGGATACTCCCGAACTTCAAGGTGGACGCGACCTGGACGAAGACGCGCTACGCGGCCTTCCCCGGCGCGGGCTCGACGATTCCCAACCCGAACTACAATATCGGGCTCGCCGTGACCTTGCCGATCGGCTTCAACGGCTTCAGCCAAGGCTGGGCGATCTCGGCGGCTCGCGCGGAGAAGCGCCGCGCCGAGGCCGCGCGCGACGCGGCGGAGCGGACCGTCAAATCCGAGGTCTACGGCGCGTACATCAGCGTGGAGAAGGTCACCCGCTCCTACGCCGTCGCGCTGCTCAAGGAGGAGATCGCGGCGAAGGCCCTCGAGCTCGTCGGCCGGCAGTACCGCCAGGGTGCTGCGGACGCGATCCGCATGAACCAGGCGCAGAACGACTATCTGAACGCGCGCGTCGAGCGAGCGCTGGCTCTGCACGACATTTTCATCGACCGCGCGCGCTACAAGCGCGCGGTGGGAGACCCGTTATGGTGAGCCTCAAGACGTCCAAGGCGAAGTGGGCGGCCGCGGCGGTCGTTCTCGTCGTCGCCGCCGCGGGCTGGAAAGGATGTAAAGGCCGCGGCGGCGAAGCCGGCGGCCCGACGACCGTCGTCGTCGAGCGAGGCGACATCGAGCTTCATTTCATGGACTCCGGCGAGCTGACGCCGAAGACCTTCGCCGACGTGGCCTCCAAGGTGTCGGGCCGCGTCATCGAGCTGTTCGTCGACGAGGGAACCCGCGTCAAGAAGGGCGCGAAGCTCGCCGTGATCCAGCCGGGCCGCACCGAGGCGGAGGCGTACGTCCCGACGACCCTGACCTCGCCTATCGACGGGGTCGTCATGCGCTACCAGGACCGGGGGGCCTCCACCGCGCAGGAAGGGCGTTTGAGCAAGCTCGGGGACTACGTGACGGGGCTCATGGAGTCCCAAACCCCGACCTACTTGCTGACCGTGGCCGACCTGTCCCGGCTGGTCGTGAAGATGAAGATCTCGGAGATGGACATCCTGAAGCTCAAGGAAGGCATGGACGTGAAGGTCACCGTTGACGCCCTGCCCGGCCAGGACTTCCCGTCCAAGGTCACGCTCGTGTCGCCGCAGGCGGAGAAGGACAGCAACAACCTCAAGAACTTCAAGGTGGAGGTCACTTTGCTCAAGAGTGACCCGCGCCTCAAACCCGGCATGACCGCGCGCGTGGACGGCCTCCTCGACTCGCGCAAGAAGGTGCTGAAGCTCTCGTTGTCCGGTGTCTTCGAGGAGGCGGGCAAGGAATACGCGTATCTCGCGGATGCCGGGACGGCGCCCCTCAAGAGGCCGCTCAAGCTCGGCCTGCGCTCGGAGATGGACGTCGAGGTGCTCGAGGGCGTCAAAGAAGGGGAGAAGTTCCTCACCGAGAAGCCGGCGGAGAAGCCCAAGCCTTGAACTCGATCCAGGTCGACGCGCTGACGCGCATCTACGAGGGCGGCTACCAGGCCCTCAAAGGCGTGTCGTTTTCCGTCGCCCGCGGGGAGTTCGTCGCGATCATGGGCCCGTCGGGCTGCGGCAAGTCCACGATGCTCAACATCCTCGGGCTGCTCGACCGGCCGACGGGCGGCCGGTACCTGCTCGAGGGCGCCGAGACGGCCAAGCTCGACGACGCGGCCCTGACGGGGCTGCGCCGCGCGCGCATCGGCTTCGTGTTCCAGTCGTTCAACCTCCTTCCACGCTTGTCGGCGCTCGAGAACGTTGCGTTGCCGATGGCCTACGCCGGCGAAGGCGTGGAAGAGCGGCGCGAGCGGGCCCGCGAGCTGCTGACGCGCGTGGGCCTCGGCCGCAAGGCGCAGAACACGCCGCTCCAGCTCTCCGGCGGCGAGCGCCAGCGCGTCGGCATCGCGCGCGCGCTTTCGAACAAGCCCGCGCTGCTGCTCGCCGACGAGCCCACGGGCAACCTCGACTCCAAGTCGTCGACGGAGATCCTCGCGCTCTTCAAGGAGCTGAACGCCGAAGGGATGACGGTCGTGCTCGTCACCCATGATCCCGCGATCGGGGCGGCGGCGGGGCGCGTCATCCGGATCCTCGACGGCGCTCTCGCGTGAACTTTCGCGAGGCGCTCCGCGCCGGCGCGCGCGAGATCGGCGCGAACAAGTTCCGCTCCGCGCTCTCCTTCACCGCGGTCTCCGTCGGCGTCGCGTCCCTGCTCTACACGATGGCCCAGACGCGCGGCATGCAGGAGGCGCTCGAGAAGAACCTGGAGCTGATGGGCCCGGGACGAATGACGATCGAGAAGAAGCGCAACTACAAGACCAAGGGCCTGTCGCTCGGGCTCACCTATTCCGACGCCCTCGCGCTGCGCCGGGAGCTGCCCGACCTGTACATGGTCGAGCCCCGCTCCGCCCGGGGTCTGAAGCTCGTCTCCGGCCGTTCCTCCGTCGACGGGGTCAACACGGCGGGCACGACCCCGGATTTCCGCCGGCGCGACTGGGTCTACGAGCTCCGCGGCCGCTTTCTCAACGAATGGGACGTCGAACACCGCTCTCGCGTGGCCGTGCTCATCGCGCCCGCCGGCTGGATCAAGAAGCCGTTCTGGGCGAAGATATGGTGGCAAGAGGACCCGTACGACGCCTTCGCGCGGCGGCGCGACCTCCTCGGGGCTCGCGTCCGCCTGCAGGACTCGATCTTCACGGTCGTCGGCGTCCTGACCCCGCCGGCGCGCGACAAGGATCCCCGCTGGGAGAGCTGGGACACGCCGAACGCGCTCGTGCCGATCACGGCGTTCCAGCAGAGCTTCGGCGGCGGCTCGAACGGCTCCGACGCGGTCGACGAGATCCGCCTCGACACCGGGGATGAAAAGACGCTGGCCGCGCGCCGCCGGCAGGTCGAGGCGATCCTCAAGCGCCGCCACCGCGGCGAGGAGGATTTCGAGATCAAGGACGAGCGCGAGGCCATCGAGGCGAAGATGGAGGACATGCGCAAGTACGTGAAGGCAGGCCTGGCGCTCGGCGTCGTGGCGCTGCTCGCCGGCGGGATCGGCATCATGAACGTGACCTTGGCGACCATCTTCGCGCGCGTGCGGGAGATCGGGATCCGCCGCGCGCTCGGCGCGAGCCGCGCCGACATCCTGGCTCAGTTCCTCCTGGAGGCGGCGATGCTCGGCGCCGCGGGCGGCGTCGCCGGCGTGGCCCTCGGCCTCGGCGGGATCCGGTGGTTATCGGGGCTCGGCGACTCCCGGGAGGTCGCGGAGATCTCCTGGACGCAGTGCGCCGAGGGCATCGCGCTCGCTGCACTCGTCAGCGCCGCGTTCGCGCTGATGCCGGCCTACCGGGCCTCGCGCCTGGATCCGGTCGAGGCGCTGAAGGCCGAATGAAGATCTCGGAGCTCGGACGTTCGGCCGTCGTGGAGATCCGCGCGCACAAGACGCGCAGCGCGATGACCTCTCTGTCGCTCGCGATCGGCATCGCGGCGATGCTGTTCACGTTCTCCGAGACGGCGGGCATGATGAAGCGCTACGACGACGCGCTGCGGCTCGCCGGGCCCGGGCGGATCGTGATCTCTCAGAAGAACAACTACGTCTCGAAGGGCCTCTCGACGGGCCTGACGTACGAGGACGCGCTCGAGATCCGCCGCCAATACCCGGAGCTGTACATGGTCTCGCCGCTGACCACGAGCTGGGGCACGGCGATGCGGCTCGACGACTTCAAGAACGACGGCATCCGCGCGCGCGCCGTCACCGCCGAATGGACGAAACGCGACTGGGTGTATACGTTGCGCGGGCGGACCATCAACGAGCGCGACGTGGCGCAGGCTGCGCGCGTGTGCGTGCTGATCGAGACGGGCGGCTGGATCAAGAAGCCGTACTGGGCGAAGTATTGGCCCGAGCAGGCCCTCTCGAAGCACATCTCCCGGCACGATCCGATCGGCCGCAAAGTCCTGCTCGGGGAGCACCTGTTTACCGTGGTCGGCGTGCTCAAGGAGCCGCCGCGCGACAAGGATCCTCGCTGGTTCGGCCGCTCGTGGGGGGGACAGGGCGTGGCGCTGGTCCCGGCGACCGCGTACCACCGCTTCCTCACTCCGTCCTACCAGAAGAACCCCGAAGTCGTCGAGGAGATCCACATCGACACCGGCGACGCCGCGACCGCGTCGGTCTACATTCGCCGCATCAAGACGCTGCTCAAGGCCCGGCACCGCGGGGAGGAGGACTTCGAGATCAAGGACTTCCGCGAGATCATGCAGGGGGCGCTCAAGCAGATGCGGGAGTTCGTCGTCTCGATCCTGATCATCGGCGTCGTCGCGATCCTCGCCTCCGGCATCGGCATCATGAACGTGACCTTGGCCACGATCTTCTCGCGCGTGCGCGAGATCGGCATCCGGCGGGCGCTGGGCGCCACGCGCGCGGACATCGTCTGGCAGTTCGTCAGCGAGGCGATGATGCTCGGGGTGCTCGGCGGGATCGGCGGCACCGGGATCGGCGTCTTCGGCATCTGGTATCTGGCCCCGAAGGGGGACCGCATGGCCCCGATCAGCCCGCTGCACGTCGGCGGGGCGCTGTTGATCGCGCTCGGGACGGGCTTTCTCTTCGCGCTGTATCCCGCGTACAAGGCCTCGCGCTTCGACCCCATCGAGGCGCTGCGCTACGAGTAAATGAAAAAATATCTATTGACGCTCTTGATCCTGGGAGGAGTACCGGCCATGGCATCCTACGTGAACAACTGCATCCTGCGCGGCGTGATCGCGGACAAGCCGAGGCGGTCGAAGGACGGCGCGTGGAGATTCGCGTTCGAGATCCAGATGTCCGGCGCGATGCTCGGCGCCCGCTCCGACGGCGGCTGCAAGGACCACCCGAAGCGCATCAAGGTCGAGCTGAACGTCGAGGACGAGAAGGCCGTCTTCCGGAAAGGCCAGGCGCTTTGGCTGCGCGACCTCTATAAGGACAACCAGGGCGGCAAGCCGTTCCACATCTTCACGCTCATGAGCGAGGCGGAGGGCAAGTCGTCCGTCGGGCCGGACAAGTAGCCGGCGTCAGCGCTCTTCGCCCGGCTCCGGCATCTTGAGCGCGTCGAGCACCTCGGCGCGGCGGCCGCCCTCGGCGCTCGATTCGAGTCGCGCGAGCAGGCTGTACGCGCACGGGACCACGTACAGCGTGAGCAGCGTCGAGATCATCGTCCCGCCGATGACGGCCGAGCTCATCGGCGCGCGCAACTCGGAGCCCGGCCCGAGCGAGAGGGCGGCCGGAACGGCTCCGGCCACGATCGCGAGCGAAGTCATCAGGATCGGGCGCAAGCGCAGCGGACAGGCCTTGAGGAGGGCCGTGTCGGTCGCGAGGCCCGCGTGGCGCTGCGCGTTCGTGAACTCGACGAGCAGGATCGAATTCTTCTTCACGATCCCCATCAGCAGGAGGATGCCGATCATGCTCATCATGTTCAGCGACTGGTTCATGGCCCAGAGCGCCAGCAGCGCTCCCGACAGGCTGAACGGAAGGGCCAGCAGGATCGTGAACGGGTGGATGAAGCTGTCGAACTGGGCGCCCAGGATCATGTAGGCGACCGCGACGCCGAGCAGCAGCGCCATGACGAGCTCGCGGAACGAGTTCTGGAAGTCCTGCGAGCTGCCGCTCGGAGCCAGCCGGTAGCCGTCCGGGAGCAGCTCCTTCGCGAGCTTCTGCGCCTCGGTGATCGTGTCCGCCTGCGACTTGCCCGGGGCCACGTTGCCGAACACCGTGACCGAGCGCTCGCGGTCCTCGCGCTGGATCGTGAGCAGGACGGGCTTCGTGATGATGGTCGTCACCTCGGAGAGCGGGACGAGCTCGCCCCGGACGTTGCGTACCCAGAGCTTCGAGAGGTCGGTCACGCCCGTGCGGTTCTTGTCCGAGAGGCTGACGCGGATGTCGTAGCGGCGTCCGCCCTTCGTGTACTTGCCGGCGCGGATGCCGCCGACGGTGGTGCTGATCGTGCGGGCGATGGACGCCACCGTCACCCCGCGCGCGGCCGCTTTTTCACGGTCGGGCATGATGTGGACCTCGGGGACGCCGACCTGATAGCTCGTGTCCATGTCCACGGCCAGGCCGCTGTCCGTCAGGCGCTCGCGGATCTGCTCGGCGAGCCCGCCCAGCTTGTCCCAGTCGGGGCCGCGGACCGACAGCTCGATCGGATAGCCCTTGCCGCCGCCCGTCGAGATCGTCTGCGAGCGGTCCTGCAGCGCCACGCGGCGCACGCCGGGGAACTTGCCCAGGGCCTTGCGCACGACGGACATGAACTCCTGCTGCGACAGCGGGCGCCGCATGCCCTCGGCCTTGGGCCGGTCCTTGTAGGCCTTCATCGTGATGAAGATGTTCCCGCTGTTGGACTCTCCGCCCTGCTGGCCGCCGACCGAGGAGAAGATCTTCAGGACCTCGGGGCGGGCCTGGAGGAAGGCCTCGGCGCGCTTGTAGACCTCGTCGGTCGACGTGAGCGAGGAGCCCGGGGGGGTCTGGATCTTGACGGTGAAGGTGCCTTGGTCCTGGGGCGGGGACATCTCGCGGCGCAGGCGCGACGCGATCCCGAGCGAGCCCAGGAACAGCGCGAAGGCCGTCAGGATGACCGTCCAACGGAAGGCGAGCGCCCTCTCCAGCGTGCGCTCGTAGGCCTCGGTCAGCCGCGCCATCAGCGCGTCGACGGCCTTGCCGACGCGGCTCGTGTGACCGACCTGCAGGAACTGGCTGCAGCGCATCGGCGCGAGGGTCACCGCCTCGAGCAGCGAGAAGGCGACCGCGACCGAGATCGTGACGCCGAACTGGAAGAAGTACTTGCCGATGACGCCCTTCATGAAGGCGACGGGGAGGAAGATGGCCATGACGGCGCTGGAGATGACGATGACCGAGAAGGTGATCTCCCGCGAGCCGTGGATGGCCGCCTTGATGAGCGGCATGCCCTCCTCCCGGTGCCGCGCGATGTTTTCGAGGACGACGATGGCGTCGTCGACGACGATGCCGATGACGAGCGAGATCGCCATCAAGGTGATCGTGTTCAAGGTGAAGCCGAGGAAATTCATGACCACCAGGGTCCCGCCCAGCGCGGTCGGGATCGCGAGGACCACGTTGAGGGTCGAGCTCCACGAGCCGAGGAACAGCCAGCAGACGATCGAGGTGAGTAGGACGGCGAGGACGAGCGTCGTCAGCAGCTCGTGGATCGTGTCCTCGATGAAGCGAGTGGTGTCGTAGTTGACGCCGATCTTCATCCCGTCGGGCAGTTCCTTTTGGATCTCCGCGATCTTGTCCTTCACGAGGTGGGCGAGCTCGACCGCGTTGGAGCCTCGCTGCTTCTTCATGCCGAGGCCGATCGACGTCTCGGAGTTCACGCGCGAGAGGCGCCTCACGTCCGCCAGGCCCTCCTCGATGTCGGCGATGTCCGAGATCCGGATCGTCTTCCAGAGGAAGCCGCCGCCGCCGACGCGCGTGGGGATCGTCAGGCGTCCGAACTCCTCCGCGGACGATGCCTCGCCCATGACGCGCACGTTGCGCTCCTCTTGCTCGCCCTGCAGCAGGCCGCCGGGCAGCTCCGAGTGCTGCGCCGCGATCGCGGCGACGACGTCGTCGACCGTGATCTGCAGGTCCCGCATCTTGTCCTGCTTCAGCCAGACGCGGAGGTTCGGGTCGACGTAGCCCTGCAACGAGACCTCCCCGGCGCCGGGAATGGTCTGGAAACGGTCGACGACATGGTCCTTCACGTAGGTCGTGAGCTCCTTGTACGGCCGCGTGCCGGAGACGCCGACGAACATTATGGGCTGGTCCTCCGGGTTGACCTTCTGGATCGTCGGCGGGTCCATGTCCCTGGGCAGGTCCTTCTGCGCCTGCGCGATGCGCGTCTGAACCTCCTGGACGGCGACGTCGATGTCCTTCTTGAGATCGAACTCCACGGTCACGTTGGCCGACCCGAAGCGCGTGGTCGAGCGGATCTTGCCGATGCCCTCGATCGTGAGCAGGGCTTCCTCGACGGGATCGATGACGGTGTTCTCCATCACCTCGGGCGCCGCGCCCTCCCAGGCGAGCTTGATGTTGACGACGGGGGAGTCGACGTCCGGGTTCTGGGAGACGCCGAGGCGCATGAAGCTGATGCCGCCGAACAGCAGGAGGCAGAGCATGAGCATCCAGGCGAACACGGGCTTCTTGATCGCGATGTCGGAGAGGGTCACTTGAGAATCTCCTCGGGGGCGGCGCCGGCCGCCGTCTCGAGCGCGATGGCGGCCAGCCGCGCCTGGACCAGCGCGTCGTTGAAGGCCAGGTTCGAGATGTTGAGGCGGTCGAGCGATTGCAGGACCTCGATCGAGGTCACGAGGCCGCGGCGCTCGTCCGACGACTGGAGGCGGTAGTCGCGCCGAGCCAGGTCGCCGGCCCGGCGCTGAATCTCGAGCTGTCGCGCCGCGGACGAGAAGTCTCGGTGGGCGTTGCGCACGTCGAGGTCGGCGGAGCGCCGCGCCGCGCGAAGGATGAGCTCCTCGCGCTCGTAGCCGGCTTTCGCGGCGGCGACGCCCGCGCGCGCCGCGCCGAACGAGAACAGGGGGAGGCTCACGCTCGCGGAGGCGTCCCACTTCGTCGACGAGCGGAAGGCGGGCCGGTACGCGTAGTAGTTGCCCTGCAGGCCGAACTCGGGAAGGTAGTCGGCGCGGGCGACGTCGACGCCGAGGCCGGCCGCCTTGGCCGCGTCGCGCTCGGCGGCGACGTCGGGGCGCGTCTCGACGCGCGCCAGGTAGCCGTCGAGACCCGCGGGCGCGGCAAGGGCCCCCGTGGACGGGACGACGGGCTCGACCGGGGCGCGCACGAGGAACGCGAGCAGGTCGCCGCGAGCCTGGGCCTGCCGGACGCTCTCCTCGAGCTGTGAGCGCAGCGCCTGCGACTGGACCTCCTGCGCGAGCGCGTCCGCCTCGCGCGCGCGGCCGACGCGCACCCGTTCCTTGAGCTCGGCGAGGCGCTTGTCGGCGTACTCGATCAGCTGGGCGGTGGTCCCGGAGTTCTCTCGCGCTTGGATCACCCCGTAATAGGCGCCCGCGACGTCGGCGAGCAGCAGCTGCTCGGCGCGGCGCCGCTCGTGCTCCCGCCGGCCGACCGTGGATTTGCCCGCGCGCACGGCCGCGATCTCGCGGTAGCCGGTCAGCCCGGTCCAGCCCAGCCGCAGCATGCCGTCGGACTGCGAGCGCGGCGTGCGCCGGTCCTGCCAGGTCGTGTCGTTGCGGGCCGTCAGCTGCGGGAGCGAGCCGCCGAGCGCGGCGCGGTACAGCGCCTCGGCCTCGAGGATCGTCCGCTCGCTGATCGCGACCGCGTCGCTGTTGGCGAGCGCGGCGCGGTAGGCCTCGAGCAAGGTGCGCACGGGCGCGGCCGCGGGCTCCTGCGCGGACGCGAGGACGGGGAGGAGAACGAGGAACGCCGCTAAATGAGCTCGGGGCATGTGAGGAGTCCTCATTGAGACTCCGCCCGAGCCGCGAAAGTGTCGCGTGACTTCGAGAGTTTGTTGGCCCACTGGGCCTCGAAGCGCGCCTGCGGGACGTCGAGCGCCGCCTTGAGCGGGCCGGATTCGAGCATGCGCTGGTCCTTCGCGGGCAGGAGCTTGCCGAGCGCGCGACGTCCGCCCGGGAACACTTCTAGGATTCCCACGAGCGCGCGGGCGTAGCCCACGGGCTCGTGCATGCGGACCCAGCCGTCGACGAGCGCGCGGACCGCCTCGGCGACCTCCTCGGGCGACAGAGCCGGATGACGGCCCACGAGCCGTCCCCACGCGTCGAAGAACGGGCCGACCGGCAGGAGGAGGTCCGCGGACTTTCGGAGACCCTTCGCGGCGCGGAGGGGATAGTGGCGGTGGTTGTCCGCCCCCATATGCTTCTGGTGGATGAGGCCCGCGGCGCCGAGGCGGCCGCCGAACAGCGCCGAGCCCGGCTTGGCCGCGTCATAAAGAGAAGCGCGCAACGGGTCCCCGGGCTTGAGCTCCCACTGGTCGGCGACGCGGTCGAGGTCGCCGAAGTTGTGGGCGATCAGCGCGGACGCCTTGAGCCGCTCGACGGGGGACGTGATCGCCGTGTAGGCGCGGTCCTCGCGCGCGGCCTCCGCGCGCATTGCGTCGAGCACGACGGTCGAGTACGCGGGCAGCGCCTGCAGGCACGCGGCGTAGGCGCCGACTGCGACCGAGAACCAGGTGCCCTCGTGCGTCGAGAGCCGTAAGACGCCCGAGCCCGCGAGCTTCGCGGTGACGGGGGCGTAATCCCAGGACAGGGCCTCGACTACGAGCTTGGCCTGCTCCTCGATGAGCCCTGGCTGCACGTTCTGCCAATGCTTCCACCGGATGCCGTTGTCGACGTCGGTCGGCACGAAGCTTCCGGCCGTCGCCCAATGCGCGCACAAGCACAGCTCGTAGTAGCCGAGCGCGGTCAGGCGGCCGCCGTCGTAGGCGCGCAGCACGCGGAGGTAGCGGTAAGCCGGGCCCTGCGGCTCCGGGCCGTCGAAAAGAAACGGCGCCGCCGTGCGGACCTGCTCGATGAGAAGCGAGGGGATGATCGCCACTAAAAGGGATTGTCGGCGGCGGACAGAATCGGGAGCTCTGCGTCCTTCGGCGTGACGATCGCATCAATCGCGGAGACCGGCCATTTGATGCCGAGCGCCGGGTCGTTCCAGCGTATGCCGCGGTCGACCTCCTTGGCCCAGTAGTCCGTGACCTTGTAGGTCACGTCGGCCGACTCGGTGAGCGCGCAGAAGCCGTGGGCGAACCCGGCGGGGACCCAGAACATGCGGTTGCCCTCGTCGGAGAGCTCGATCGAGGCGGATTTCCCGAAGGTGGGGGACTTCCGGCGCAGATCGACGACCGCGTCGAAGACGCGGCCGCGCGAGCAGCGCACGAGCTTACCGATCGCCTTGGGCGGGATCTGATAGTGGAGGCCGCGCACCGTGCCGCGCTTGGAGCGTGAGAGGTTGTCCTGCAGCAGCGTCGGGAGGCCGGCCTTGGCCCAGTCGTCGGCGCGGAAGGATTCCATGAAGAAGCCGCGCTCGTCCGGGAAGGATTTTCCTTCGACGAGCAGAAGGCCTTCGAGGCCGCCGTAGGGGGTGAAGGTGAAGGGCATGCCTGATCTTACCGCTTGGGAAGCGTGAAGTAAAAGGCCGCGCCCTTCTCGACCTCGCCCTCGGCGCGCGTGCGGCCGCCGTGGCGCTCGATGATTCGCGCCACGATGGCCAGGCCGATGCCGCTTCCGGGAAACTTGCTCCGGTCGTGGAGGCGCTGGAAGGGGGCGAACAGCCGGCCCGCGTAGGCGGGATCGAAGCCGGCGCCGTCGTCGCGCACGAAGTACTCCATCTCGCCGTCGCGTTCCGCCGCGCCGAACTCGATGCGCGCGCGTGGATGCGCGGACGTGTACTTCCACGCGTTCTCGAGGAGGTTGCGCAGGACGACCTCGATCAGCATCGGGTCGGCGTCGGCCTGAAGGCCCGGCTGAATCACGAACTCGGCCCGGCGGTCCGGCGTGCCTTCCTGGATCGTCCGGGCGAGCGCGGTGGCGGCGGCGCTCAGGTCGACGAGCGCGGGCTGGACCGAGATGCGCTTGAGCTGGGAGAGCTCCATGATGGCCTCGATCAGGCGGCCCATGTTGAGGCTGGCGCGGCTCATGCGTTTGAGCAGGTCCTTGCCTTCGTCGTCGAGGCGGTCCGCGTAGCGCTCGAGCACGATGCGGCTGAAGCCGTCGACGGCCCGCAGCGGCGCGCGCAGGTCGTGCGCGACGGAGTAGCTGAAGGTTTCGAGCTCGCGGTAGGAGAGGCTCAGGGCGTCGTTCTTGGCGGCGAGCTCGCGCTTCGCCTCGCGCAACTCCTCGACGCTTTCCTGGAGCCGCGCGTCGCGCCGGGAGAGCTCCGACTCCCGCTCCACGCCCTGCCGCTTGAGCGCCACCATCTCGGTGACGTCCTCGACGCGGTGGATGATGTAGACGATCCCGCCGTCCGAGCCCAGCACGGGCGTGTTCAGCGGGCTCCAGTAGCGGACCTCGAACCCGCCGCCCTCGGACGCGGGTCGCCGGATGTCGTATTTTTGGATCGCCATCGCGTGCGGGGTCCGGTCGCGCAGCACCGTTTGGAGCGAGGCGCGCAGGTTGGCGACGCCCGTGGCTCCCGGGTCCTCGGGATTGTCGGGGAAGACGGCGAAGAGGCCCCGGCCCAGGATCTCCCGGCGCCGCGTCATCGTCGCCAGCAGGTAGGCGTCGCTGACGGCGACGATCGTGAGGTCCGGCTTGAGGACGAGCATCAGGCCGGGAGCGGACTCGAACAAGAGCTGGAAATCGGGCGCGCCGCTCGTCGCCGAACTTGTCTTTCGGGTTTTCATGGATTCAGGTCGCGAGCTGGTAGCCGCCGCGCGTCGTGGTCAGTCGGTAGCCCTCGGCTCCGAGGTCCTCGCGCAGGCGCTGGACCGCCTTCTCCAGGTCGTTCTTGGTCCCGTCCCGGCCCCAAATCTTCTGCACGAGCTCCTCCCAGGGAATCTCGCCCTCGCTCTGCAGGAGATGAAAGAGCACCTCGAAGCGCTTCGGGGCGAGCTGGGCGACCATCGTACCGCCAATCCAGACGGCCTTGGTGTCCGAGACGATCCGGACGGCGCCGCGCTCCCAGACCGTGAAGGCGGGCTTGTCACGGCGGGAGGACAGCAGCCGCCGGATGGCCTTGACGAGCTCCTCGAGCTGGACGGGCTTGCGCAGATACTCGACGACGCCCAGCGCCTTGATCTCGCTCTCGAAGAAGTTGGAGTCGGTCGGATAGGCGGTCAGGACGATGACCGGGATGTCCCGAGTCGCCTTGTTCTTCATCAGCAGCTTGACGACCTCGGGCCCGTTGAGCCCCGGGAGCATCATGTCCATCAAGATCAGGTCGGGGTTCAGCGACAGCGCCTTCTCGTGGCCTTCCGGCCCCGTGAACGCGTAGTGGACCTCGAAGCCCTGATTTCGCAGGGCCAGCGAGATCAGGTGCTGGAAGTCGGGATCGTCTTCGACGCTGAGGATTCGCGGCATTCGGTCGCTGGTTTTCTAGCAAATCTCGAGCAACTCCTCGATCTTTGCGAGCAGGACCTCGCGCTCGACCGGCTTGGTCAGGTACGCGCTCGCGCCCGCCTCCTGGCCCAGCAGGAACCCCTCGTCGGAGTCCACCCCGGTCAGGAACAGGATCGGCAGGCGGGCGTACGTGGGGTGAGCCTTCACGGTCTCGACCAGTTTGAAGCCGTTGATGCCCGGCATCTTCACGTCGGAGATCAGCAGGTCGGGGGCGAGCGCGTCCTCGTCGCCGTCGAGCCAGTCCTCGGCGCTCTCGAAGCTGATCGTGTCGTAGCGCGCGTTCAGCCAGCCGCGCACGAGCGCCCGGAAATCGGGGTCGTCCTCGACGATCGCGACGCGCGGCCGGGCCAGGTTTTGCGGCGGCGCCGTGTGCGCCTTCTTTTTCAGGGTCTTCATGTCGGAGATCCTCCTTTGCCCGCCTTCACGGGGTCTAAATCGGCCTCGAGCGCTTGGAGCAGCTCGGCCTCCTCGAACGGCTTGAGCAGGAGCCGGGTCACGCCCTCCGACGCGGCGCGCTTGCCGAGATCCGGCGACAGCCAGGCGGTCATGATGATGACCTTCGTCCGGCGCGTGCGCGGCTCCTCGCGCAGCTGACGGCACAGACCCCAGCCGTCCAGCTCGGGCATGGCCAGGTCGATCAACGCGACGTCGGGACGGAAGGTCACGGCCCGCGCCATGCCCTCCTTGCCGTCGTACGCGACGGCGACCTCGTAGCGGCCCGACGCGGAGAGGCGCAGCGCGAACGGCTGGACGAGGTCCCGCTCGTCGTCGACGATCAGCACTTTCTTCTTGAGAGTCGGCTCAGGCATGGGAATCGGCCTCCTTCGGCGCGGCGGGATATCTGGACGCGAGCGGGAGCGTGAAGCGGAAGCAGGCGCCGCGGCTGCCCGGGACGTTGTCCGCCCAGATTCGTCCCTCGTTGAGCGTCATGATCTCCTTCGAGATCGCGAGGCCAAGGCCCGTGCCCTTGTATCCCGCCCCGCCCTTCGGGCGGTCGAGCTGGATGAACTTGTCGAAGAGGTCCGTCAGCTTCTCCGGGGGGATGCCCTGGCCGTCGTCGCTGCCGCTGATCTCGACCGCGCCTTCGACGGCCGCGGCGCGCACCGTGACGCGCGCGTGCGCGTAGCGCTGCGCGTTGTCGAGGAGGTTTCCCAGGACCTGCGCGATCATGTCCGAGTCCGCGTGGACGTGCGGAAGCTTCTCCGGCAGATCGAAGAGGAAGACGATCGCCTTGCCTCGGTTGGCCATGCGCACACCCTCGGACACCTCTTGAATGAGCTCGAGCGGATCGAGCGGCTGCCGGCTGATCCGCGCCCGGCGGGACTCGAGCCGCGTGAGGTCGAGGAAGTTGTTGAGCAGCCTCGTCAGGCGGCTGATGTGGCGGTCGGCGGTGGCGATCATATCGGTCTGCTCATCGGTCAGCGGGCCCGCGAGCTTGTCGCGCAGCGTACCGACGACGGCCTTGACCACGCTGAGCGGGGTGCGCAGCTCGTGCGCCACGGTGCTCAGGAGCTGGTCCTTGAGCTGGTCGGTGTGCCGCCGCTCCTTGACCTCGGCGCGCACCTGCTCGAGCTTCTTCAGCTCGGACACGTCCCGGAGGGTCGCGACCCACGCCGGATAGCCCTTCCACTCGATCTCGGCGACGCGCATCTCCGCGGCGACCGGCTCGCCGGCGCGGCCCGGCAGCGCGAGCTCCACGGCCTTGTCCTGCTTCAGCTCGTACTCGAACAGGCGTCCCACGAATTGCTCCCATTTCCGCCCGAACAGCTTCAGGGCCGCCGCGTTCGCGTAGCGCACCATCCGGCTGCGGTCTACGATGACCATCCCGTCGGGCGAACCCTCAACGAGCTTCTCCATCTGCCGGTACAGCCGGTCGCGCGCGAGCGCGAACCCGATCGAGTGCCGCAGGCGGCCGGCGTCGATCTTGCTCTTCGGCAGGAAGTCCTGGGCGCCGTTCGCGATCGCCTCGAGCCCGGCCTCGTCGTGGTC
Organism: Elusimicrobiota bacterium; assembly: GCA_038211115.1. Classification (GTDB taxonomy): domain Bacteria; phylum Elusimicrobiota; class Elusimicrobia; order UBA1565; family UBA9628; genus GWA2-66-18. The sequence goes on from JBBQVX010000004.1 coordinate 17,441, forward strand.
TAGGTTCGTGAGCACGACGACGGGCAGGCTCGGCGCCTTCGCGCGGATCTTGATCAAGGTGTCGATTCCCTGGCTGTCCGGAAGCATCAGGTCCAGGAGCACGATGTCGTATTCCTGGCGGGCGAGCAGGTCGAGCCCGGCTTGGAGGCTGACCGCGCTCTCGAGCATGTATTTCAGCGTCTCTCCGCAGGCCTCGTTGACGTACACGCTCATCAGCATCGTGTAGTCCGGGTCGTCTTCGATCAAAAGGACTCTGACTCGTTGTTCCATAAATCCTCCGTCAGCGCAGGGTGTTCTCCAGGGACGCGTTCACGGGTTCCTGCGCGCGTCCGGCGGGAAAGACGACCGTGAAGCGGGCACCGTGCCCGAGAGAGCTTTCGACCGAGATCTTCCCTCCGTGCCGCTCGGCGATCTTCTGGCAGATCGCGAGGCCCATGCCGTTGCCCGGGTACTCGTTGCGGCCGTGCAGGCGCTGGAACGGCTGGAAGATCCTCTCGGCGAACTTCATGTCGAAGCCGACCCCGTCGTCCTCGACGACGAGCTCACGGTGGCCGTCGTCGAAGGTCCGGCCGCGCAGGCGGATCACGGGGGCTTTGCCCGGCGCGGTGAATTTCAGCGAGTTGCCGATCAGATTCTGGAGCAGCTGCTGCATCTGGTGCGGGTCGCCGATCACGACCGGCAAGGACGAGCGCTGCACGCGCGCGCCGGAGCGGGCGATCTCGCCCTCGAAATCGGCGAGCACCGCGCCGGCGACCGTCTCGAGGGGGACCTCGCGCGGCGCGGCGGTCCGCACGCCGATCTGCGCGAGCTTCAGCAGCGCGTCGATGAGGGACTGCATCCCCTCGAGCGAGCGCCCCATGCGCTCGATGAAGTCCAGGCTCGTCCCGTCGAGCCCGGGGCCGAGGCGGAGCTTGAGCTGCTCGGCGAAGGCGGCGGCTTTGCGTAGCGGCGCTTGAAGATCGTGCGAGGCCACGAACGCGAACTGCGTGAGATCGGCGTTCGAGCGCGCGAGCGCCGCTTCGGCCGCTTTCCGCGCCGTGATGTCCTCGAAGGCGAGGCCGACGAGCGGTCCGCCGAGCGGGAATGCCTTGATCGAGAAGCGGCCGCCGGGCACGCGCTCCGTGCTCTCGAAGTCCCGGACCTCGACCTCGCGGTTCCTCCGGAGCGCCTCGGCGCAGGCCCGCGGGACCTCGCCGCCGCGCAGCTCGGGCGCGAAATCGAGCAGCGGACGACCGGCGGGATTCTCGAAGCCGGCGCCGGACAGGCGCATACCGGCGGGATTCATCTCCACGATGAGCCAGGTCTCGGGGTCGCGCGGATCATCGACGCGCAGCACGACGATGCCGACCGGCAGCTCGCCGACGACGCGCCGATACAGCTGGATGCGGCGCCCGTCCTCGCGGCGTCCGAGCGCCGCGACGCGCAGGTGCGCGTTCGCCGTCCATAGATCCCCGTCCTGCTCGGACATGCGGCGCTCGAGCGCGTCCTGCGCTTCCTTGAGCTCGGCGAGCACCGCGCGCAGAAGGAAAGCCGTCAGCGCCGCCGCGGCGATATAGGCGGAGGCGAGGAGCAGGGATTCGTTGAGCGTGCGCCCGGCCGCGAACGGCCCGAGGCCCCGGACGGTGTGCCACTGGACGAGCGCGGCCAGCGCGGCGGCTCCGGCCGTGGCTCCGCGAAGATCCAGGCGCAAGGTGATCCAGATGAGGGCCGTGAAAGGGAGGAAGCTCAGCGGATAACGGCTGCCGGTCGGGAAGAGGTCCCCGAAGCCGATCCGGACGCTGAACCACAGCACGCCGAGCGCGGCTGCGGCCTCGAGCGCGCGGCGCAGGTCCGGAGGCTCGCCGAACTCGTCGTCGTCCCCCGGGCGCCAGGCGAAGAGGAGCGGCGCCGTGAGCAACACGCCCACGAGATCGCCGATCCACCAGGTCAGCCACGCCCGTCCGGCGAGTTCGCGCGCGACGTGCCCTGACACGAGGAGCGAGCCGACTCCAAAGCTCGCGCCGATCGCGCAGACGAGCGGCGTCAGCGCGGCGAAACGCACGACGTCCTTGCTCCTCGATAGCGGATCGGGGCCGGCGAGCTCCCGGCCCAGGAGCCGCGAGCCGGCGAACGCCTGCAGGGCGCTGCCGAGCGCGAGGCCGGCGCAAGCGGCCGCGGCGGAGGCGCCGTGCGGGCCGGGCATCGCGTGGAGGTTGGCGAGCCAGGAGCCGAGGAAGATTCCGAGGCAGGCTTCGGGCCCCGCCGCGATGGCTGCGACGAGCGCGAACCCGGCCGCCGGCCAGATCGGGCACGAAGCTGTGCCGGCGAGAGCCAGTTCGAGGCCGATCCGGGCCATTCCATAGTAAATGGTCGCCGTGACGGCGGCGGCCAGGCTCTTCCTCGCGGCGAGATTCATTCCAAGCGGCTCCATTCGGCCTCCGGGACTCGCTTCAGTGTGACCCCGTGGCGCGATTGCTACAAGCGCGGCGTTGTCAGCGGGGTCAGCGGTCTGTATAATAAACCCATGCCTGCCCGCTGCCGCATCCTGCTCGTGGACGACGAAGCCGACAACCGGCGGGTGTACGGCGACCTCCTCGAGGCGGAAGGTTATGTCGTTAAGCGCGTCGCCAACGGCCGCGAAGCGTTCGCCGCCGCGCTCGAATCGCTTCCCGATCTCGTCCTCTCCGACGTCTCGATGCCCGGCGGGGACGGCCTCACGCTCCTCGCGAAACTGCGCGCCGAGAAGAGCACCGCGCGTGTTCCCGTCGTCCTCATGTCCGGCGTACACAAGGGCTCCGCGGATCAGGCCGAGGGTCTTGAGCAGGGCGCCGACGACTACCTGCCCAAGCCGGTCTCCCCGGCCCTTATCCGGGCCAAGGTCGCGGCGGTCCTCCGCCGCTACGGCGCTCCCGAGGAGCTCGGCGAGCAACTGAAGGCCCACGGCCTCGTCATCGACGTAGCCGCGCGCACGGTGGTGGTTGCAGGTAAGCGGATCGCCTTGACGCGCAAGGAGTTCGACCTGCTGACGACGTTCCTGCGCAAGCCCGGCCGCGTGCTGTCGGTGGCCTTCCTTTTAGAGACCGTCTGGGGCTACGATCCGGCCGATTACTCGGATCCGCACACCATCGGCGTGCACGTCTCCACGCTCCGCCGCAAGATCGGTACGAAGATCGCGGCGCGCATCGTCGCCGTGCCGGGCCTCGGCTACCGCTTCGAAGCCTAACCGGAATTTAGAAAAAATTTGGTGGCCGCGCGCCCGGGCCGCGGTTAAAATATGTCCATGGTCACCAAAAAGGACGATAGGCCGAAGATCGTCATCATCGACGACGAGGCGGACTTCCTCACGGCGATGGAGCGTTCTCTGAAGCCGCTGTACCGCGTGACGGCGCTCTACGGCAGCGAGTGGACGTTCGAGCAGGTCGCGGCGCTGGCGCCGGACCTGATCCTTCTCGACGTGCACATGCCGGAGCAGGGCGGCTTCGACCTGTGCCGCGACCTGCGCGCCGACCCGCGTTTCGCCGCGACGCCGATCATCTTCCTGACGTGCTCGAACACGGCCGCGGACTATAAAGGGAGCCTCCGTGCCGGGGGTACGCGCTTTCTGAACAAGGTGATCGACCGGCGTCATCTGCTCGAGGCCATCGCCGCGGAGCTCGCGACGTCGCGCTCCGCGCTCGTCAAGAGCTAGGCGAAGAGCTCTTCGGCGGGACCGTTCCACGCGGGAAGAACGAACGAGAAGCGCGAGCCGCGTCCGGGCGCCCCCTCGATCTCGAGCGCGGTGCCGTGCGCATCGAGGATTTTCTTGACCAGCATGAGCCCCACGCCGAAGCCGGGCGCCGTCTGCCGCCCTTCCTCGGTGCGGTGCCCGGAGAGGATCGCCTCTCGGTCCCCGGGCGCGATGCCGATGCCGGTGTCGGCGACGTAGACGCGCAGGCGTCCATCCGGCTCGACCGACACGCCGGCCCTCACCTGCCCGCCCTCGGGCGTGTACTTGACCGCGTTGCCGACGAGGTTCGTCGCGACCATGACCAGCGCTTCCGGGTCGGCCTTCGCGGCCGGTGTTCCGTCCTCGAGCTCGAGCGTGAAGCTCAGCCCCTTGCGCTCGTAGAGCGGCTGCAGCGCCTTGGCCGCGCCGGCGAGTACTCGGCCGAGGTCGGCGCGGTGCGGACGCACGGCGAAGCGTCCGGACTCGAGCAGGCCGAGGTCGAGGAGGTTGCGCGTCGCGAGCGAGAGCGAGCGCAAGTTGGCCTCGACGATGACGTAATAGTCCGAACGGCGGCCGGACGGAGGCGGCGTCTCGGTCTGGCGCAGCAGATTGACCGTCGTGCCGAGCACGCTGAGCGCGTTGTTGAACTCGTGGCTGGCCATCGATACGAGGCTGCCTTTGAGCTGCCCGAGCTCGGCCTCCTTCGCGAACTGCGCGTTGAGGCGCGTCGCCATCTCACCCATCGTCTCGTGGAGGTCCGCGACCTCGGGTCCCGCGCCGCGCGGCGGGGGGAAATCCCACGGCTTGCCGAGCGTCCATTTCCGCGCGTTCTCGCGCAGCGCGGCGACCGGGCCGATCAGGGCGCGCGAGAGCAGGACGGCGACGAACGCGGCCGCGGACGCGCCGGCGAATAGGATGAGCCACAGCGCGCTGCGAGACGCCTCCTCTGCCTCGAGGCGCCGGGCCCGGAGCTCCGCGACGTTGACGTTCTTGAGCTCGTTGAGCGGCTGGGCGACGGCGTCGAGCTCTCGGTCGCGTCGCGTGGCGCGAGTCGCGTCGGCGGGCGCCAAACGGCCGGCGCGACGTCGCGAGATCCAGGGGCTGCGCTCGGCGAGATAAGCGGTCAGGCGCCGGTCGGCCTCGGCGATCGTCGCGCGGTCGCGCGCGTCCGGCGCGGCGGCGTCGAGCTCTCCGAGGAGCGCGCGCACCTGGGCCAGCGAGAGCTCACGGCGGTCGAGCCAGGATAGCTGCCCGGAGAGCAGGTACTGGTCGCCCGCCTGGTCCACCTGACGCAGCTGGTCGCGCAGTCGCGGCAGCGAGGACAGGATGGTGAGGCCCTGATGGAAGGAGGACTCGAGGCGGGCGTGCGCGCGGCTCTGCTGCCAGTACGACGCGCCGACGCCGAGCGAATACACCCAGACCAGGCCCGTCACGAGCACGAGCTGGGTCCGCAGATTCGGCGTCTTCATGGACGGGGCTTGGCCGCGACGGGCGCGAGCGAGCGGGCGCGGGCCTCGAGCACCGCCGCCTCGGAGGCGCGGCCGCGCCGACGCAGCAGATGCGCGTAGTGGCCGAGCGTCGCGGCCAGGCGCGGGCTGCTCTTGCCGTGCGCGCGCTCCAGCTGCGACAGCGCGCGCTTATACAGCGTCTCGGCGTCGTCGAGCTTCTCGCGCGCCTCGTCGAACAGCGCGAGATCGTTCAGCGCGGCCTCGATCTCCGGATGACCGGGCCCGAGGATCTTCTCCTTGACGGCCAGCGCGCGCTGGTAGTACGCGTCCGCCTCGTCGAAGTCCCCGCGCGCGTGGTGGAAGAGCGCCAGGTCGGTCAGCCGGTCGGCCGTGAAGCGGTTGTCCGGGCCGAGGGCCTTCTCCGTGACGGCGAGCGCGCGGCGGTAGGCCTGCGCCGCCTCGTCGTCGTGGCCGAGCGCGCGCTGGAGGCCGGCGAGCTCGACGAGGCGCGCGGCGATCTCGGCGTACCGGTTCGGCTCCTTCTCGGCGGAGGCCAAGGCCCGGCGCAGGAGCTTCGCGGCTTCCGCGTCCTGGCCGGACGCGGCGCAGGCCTCGGCCAGGTAGGCCACCGCGGCGGCGGTCTCGGGGGCGTCGGGGCCGGCGCCTTTCTCCAAGATGGCGAGCGCGCGCCGGTACAGCGGCTCGGCCGCCGCCGCCGCGCCCTGGGCCATGCGCAGGTCGCCGAGCGCGTTGAGCGACGAGGCGAGGCGGAGGTCGTCGGGTCCGAAAGCCTCGGCGCGCGCGAGGGCGCTGGCCAGCGCGGGCTCGGCCTCGGAGAAGCGGCCGTGGCTCAACGCGCGCTCGCCGAGCTCGGCGTCGCGCCGCCACTCCGCGCCGCCGCCTCCGCCCGCGCAGGCGCAGAGGAGGACCGACAGCCAGGCGATGGAGCGGCGCATGCCATATTTTAGCGTTTTTGGCGCGCGCTCAACTCGGCGCGGTCGGCCAAGGCCCTCAGGAAGCGGTGGACCTCCTCGGGATCCTTGAGGCGGTAGGCGGCCTTCGACTCGCCCGACCCGACCCGGATCGCGGCGCCGCGCGCCTGCGCCACGCGCAGCATCGGCTCGTCGAGGGGCGTGTCGCCGATCGCGAGGAGGTAGGGCTTCCCCAGGCGCCGCCAGATCTTGAGCGCGGTCTTGCCTTTGTCCCAGGCCGTCTCCGGCATGATCTCCCACGCGAGCGTGCCGCGCGTCCAGCTGAGCCCTTTGGGCGACATCGCGCGCGCCTTCTCCAGCCGCCGTGAGAACTCGGAGTGGAGCTTGCCGGCGACGTTCCGGTAATGCAGGGTCAGGCCCGCCTGCTTGTCCTCGACGAGCACCCCGGGCATGTCTTTGTACAGGGCCTCGAGCGTGCTCGCGAGCCCGGCGACCGCCGGCCGCAGCGTCTTGGCGGTGCGGTGGAGGTAGTTCCAGCCGGGAAAATGCGCCTCGAGCCCGAACACGCCGCAGTAGCCGATGTCGGGAATGGCGACGCGTTCCTTGAGGTTCTTGACGGACCGTCCGCTGACCATGATCAGCTGGAGGCGCGTGCCGTGGAGACGCTGCATGGTCGCGCGGTGCTCCGCGTCGAGGCGCGCCAAGCCGGGCCGGGAGCGGATCGGGACCAACGTCCCGTCGTAGTCCAGCAGAAGCAATGCGTTCGACTGGCGAGAGACCTCGTCGATGAGGGCGAGCAGGCGGCCGGACAGCGGCTCGTGATTCGTTTTTTTCATGGCCGGACCCTCGCGGGGAGGCGCACGGCCGCGAGTTCCGCGATTAAGTTCGCCGCCCACCGGTAGACGTTGTTCTCCCGCACCTGGCGACGCAGGCGGGTCATGCGCAGGGCGCGGTCTCTGGGCTCCATCGTCAGCGCCGCGAGGAGCGCGCCGGCGACGCCGTCCGCGTCGTAGGGGTTCACGAGCAACGCGTCGCGAAGCTCGCGCGCGGCGCCGGTGAAGCGGCTCAAGATCAGGACGCCGCCGTCGTCCTCTCTCGCGGCGACGAACTCCTTGGCCACGAGGTTCATCCCGTCGTGAAGCGAGGTGACCAGGCACGCGTCCGAGGCGAGGAAGTAGCGGTGCAGGTCCTCCTGCGAGTGGTGGCCCAGGAGGACGATCGGGGGCGCTCCCGCGAAGCGCGCGTTGATGCGCGCCGCCTCGGCCGCGACGGCCGCTGCAAAGTCCCGGTAGCCGGCCAGCGACGTCCGGCTCGGCGCCCCGATCTGGAACAGCACGAAGCGCCCGCGGTACTCCGGGTGAAGCTCGAGCAGCCGTTCGACCGCCCGGAACCGCTCGAGAATTCCTTTGGTGTAGTCCAGCCGGTCCACGCCGACGGCGATGAACTCGGCCTTCAGTCCCGCGTCCTTCAGCACCCTCGCGCGCGCGGCGCGGACCGAGCCCGCGGGATCGGGGTCCGGCGTCTCGGGAAAGACGACGCTGATCGGGAACGGCTTGACCAACGTCGGATGCTCGCCGCGCTTGACCAGGAAGCGCGAGCGGTCGACGCGCGCCTCGAGCACGCGGTCAACGGTGTCGAGGAAGTTGTTGCAGTTGTACTGCGTGTGGAAGCCGATGAGGTCGGCGCCGAGCAGTCCGTCGAGCAGGTCCTTCTGCCAGGGGCAGATGCCGAAGGCCTCCGGGTTGGGCCACGGGATATGCCAGAACAGCGCGACGCGCGCGTCGGGACGACGCTCCTTGATCAGCTTCGGCAGCAGCGTGTAGTGGTAGTCCTGGACCAGAACGCAGGGCTCGTCCTGGCCTTCGATCTCCTCGAGCACCGCGTCCGCGAACTTCCGGTTCACGCGGCGATAGTGCTCCCAGTCCGCGGCGCGGAACACCGGGCGGGTGTGCGCGATGTGGCACAGCGGCCACAAGCCCTCGTTGGAGAAGCCGGCGTAGTAGCCCGTTTCCTCCTCGGGGGTGAGCCAGACCCGGCGCAGCTGGTACTGCGGGTTTGCCGGAGGAACGCGCAGGCGGCCGCGCTCGTCGGACGTCTCCCGGTCCCGGTCGCCGTCGCCGTGCGCGATCCACGTCCCGCCGCAGGCGCGCAGAAGGGGCTCGAGGCCGGTCACGAGCCCGCTTGCGGGCCGCTCGACCGCCGTTCCGGCGCCTCGGCGCACGTGGCGGTAGGGCTCGCGGTTCGCCACCAGGACGAGCGGCATTCCCGAGAGCTTGATCCTGACGTGCTCGCGCAGTCGCTCCGCGGTCCACAGCGAGTCGCCGAGCTCGCGCAGGCGCGCCTCCTGGCCCGCGGTCTCCTGGGCGTGGAGCAGTTCGCGCGTCACGCTCTGCGCCTCGTTGAGCAGCGGGGCGAGGAGCGCTGTTCCGGGAATCCTCGGCGGGGCGGACGCGCCGCCGCTGCGGGCGCCGCGCATCCACTCCGCCATCCGCCGCACCTGGCGGCGGATGACGAGGCGCGCGGCCACGTAGCAGCCGAGCGCGGCCGCGGCGGCGAGCAGGACGAATTGCTGGTCGCTCATATCATCTCTCCATCCGGAACCACAGGAATCCGTGGGGCGCCAAAGTCAGCGGGTACGGAGCGTCCGAGACCGGGGGAAAGCGCGTGTGCCCGAACATCTCGACCGGGGTCCAGCCCTTGAACGAGGGAAGGGGCAACTCGACCGGCTGGGCGAAGCGGGAGAGATTATCGACGACGAGCAGGACCTGCCCCTTATGCTCGCGGATGTAGGCGAGGACGCGGGGATTCGACGGCTCGAGCAGCGAGAAGGAGCCTAGGCCGAACGCAGGGTGGCGGCGGCGCAGGTCGAGGAGTTTCTTCATGAAGCTCAGCAACGACCCCGGCAGGCGCTCCTGCGCCTCGACGTTGACCGACAGATAGCTCGCGACCGGGTTCTGGACGGGCTGGGCGTAGAGCCGCTCGGGATCGGCGCGCGAGAAGCCGCCGTTGCGGTCCGGGCTCCACTGCATCGGGGTGCGCACGCCGTCGCGGTCGCCGAGGTAGATGTTGTCGCCCATCCCGATCTCGTCCCCGTAATAAAGGACGGGGCTTCCGGGGAGCGAGAGGATCAGCGACACCAGCAGCTCGATCTGCCGGCGCCCGAAGTCCATGAGCGGCGCGAGGCGGCGGCGGATGCCGACGTTGAGCTTCATCCGCGGATTGTGCGCGTACTCCTTGTACATGTACTCGCGCTCCTCGGGCGTCACCATCTCGAGCGTCAGCTCGTCGTGATTGCGCAGGAACAGCCCCCACTGGCATGACGCGGGGATCGGCGGCGTCTCGAGCAAGGTGTCGACGATCGGCTTGCGCTCCTCCTTGCGGATCGCCATGAAGATGCGCGGCATCAGCGGGAAATGAAACGCCATGTGGCACTCGTCGCCCTCGCCGTCGCCGAAGTACGGACGCACCTCCTTCGGAAGCTGGTTCGCCTCGGCGAGTAGGACGCGGCCGGACCAATTCTTGTCCACGAACGCGCGGAGCTCCTTGAGGTACGCGTGCGACTCGGGCAGGTTCTCGCAGTTCGTGCCCTCGCGCTCGAACAGGTAGGGCACGGCGTCGACGCGGAAGCCGTCGAGGCCCTTGTCGAGCCAGAACTTGACGACGTTGAGCATCTCGGCGCGGACCTCGGGGTTGTCGTAGTTGAGGTCGGGCTGATGGGAGAAGAAACGGTGCCAGTAGTACTGCTTGGCGACGGGGTCGTACGTCCAGTTGGACTTCTCCGTGTCGGTGAAGATGATGCGCGCGTCCTTGTACTTCTTCGGGTCGTCGGACCACACGTACCAGTCGCGCTTCGCGTTGCCTGGATGACGGGCCGCCTGGAACCACGGGTGCTGATCGGACGTGTGGTTGAGGACGAGGTCGGCGATCACGCGCAGCTTGCGGTCGTGCGCCTCCTTGATGAAGCGGTCGAAGTCCGAGAGGTTCCCGTAGTCGGGATGGATGCCGTAGAAGTCGGAGATGTCGTAGCCGTCGTCGCGCAGAGGCGACGGGTACATCGGAAGGAGCCAGAGGCAGTCCACCTCCAGCCTCTGCAGGTAATCGAGCTTCTGCGTCAGTCCCTCGAGATCGCCGATCCCGTCGCCGTTCGAATCGTAGAACGACTTGATCGGCACCTCGTAGAAGACCGCCTCCTTGTACCAGGGCATCGGGGCCTCCTTGTTCCACTGATTGTAACCCCGGACGCGAGTCCCGTCACGGGGTCCGGTCGTGATTTAGGAATCATTTGATCCGCGATTGACGCCGTCTTGGCGCGTTTGCGCTACACTGTGATCATGAACAAAATCGACAGCCGTCATGCCGATACGTCCCGTGCGCATGCGCCCGCCAAGCCGCGCCGCGACCTGTATCCGGACGCCCGCGCGACGAGCCGCCGCCGTCACCGCGCCGCGAAGCGCGCTCACGGCTGGCTCTTGAAGCCGATTCTGTTCGCGCTCGCTCTCTCTTTGGCGGCGGCCTTGTCGGCCGCGGCTCAGGGCGGCGGGATTAAGGAGGTCGGAGTCGGCGTGATCGCCGGCGATCCCATCGGCGGCACCGCCAAGCTGTGGCTCGACAACGACTTCGCGGTGGATATCGGCGTCGGCTTCAGCGGCGACGCGGTCTTCTGGGGGGACATCCTCTACCACATGTGGAACATCCTCCCGCAGCCGGCAGAGGGCAAGCTCGGGGTGTATGTCGGAGCGGGCCCGCGCCTGGAGGCGCGAAACGACGCCGAGTTCGCCGTGCGCACGATCGCGGGCGTGAACTGGCGCGTCACGCGCCAGCCGATCGAGCTCTTCGCGGAGGCCGGCCCGGTGTTCCGCATGACGCCGCACGGCGGCGTGGACGCGGACGGCGGGATCGGCGTGCGCTTCTACTTCGGCTCGCGCTAGCTCAGCGCGCGGCGGCGGCGCCGGCTTCCTTCTTCCAGTACGCCTGTCCCTCGGGGGGCAGGGTGTACACGGGATCCAGGTACTCGTAGCGGCGCGTGAGCGCGTCCGCGTCGTCGGCCTCGATGCCGGTGCGGTAGCCTTTCGTCCAGTAGGAGATGCCCTTGACCTTGTCGTAGTCGGCGAGCTGGTGGATCCAGCGCTTGCCCACGTACGGCACGTCGACGGTGACGCGCGGCGTCGCGAAGCCCGGCAGGTAGCCCATGATGTCGTGCTGGAGCTTCATGCCCTCGGCGATCGACAGGCGCCAGTGCTCGGAGTTGGGGATCATGTCGGCCATGTAGAAGTAATACGGCATGATCTTCGCGTGATCGAGCAGCATGAAGCAGAGCTCGAGCATGTCCTTCTGGGTGGAGTTCACGCCGCGCAGGAGGACTCCCTGGTTGCGCACGTCGCGAAATCCCATATCGAGGAGCTTGCGCACGGCCTTGCCGACGAGCGGCGTCACCTGGTTCGCGTGGTTGACGTGCGTGTGCACGGCGATGTCGACGCCGCGCTCGAGCGACTTCTTCGCGAGCCTGTCCAGGCCCTTCAGCACGTCGTCCTGCAGGAAGTGCTGCGGCAGGCCTTGAAGGCCCTTGGTGGCCAGGCGGATGTCGCGGATGTTCGGGATGTCCATCAGGGCCGAGACGAACGATTCCAACTGCGCGATCGGCACGTTGGCGATGTCGCCGCCTGAGACGACGACGTCGCGCACGCTCGGCGTCTTGCGCAGGTAGTCGAGCATCGCCTCGTAGCGGTCCTTCGGGGCGCCCTCGAACTTGTGCTTCTGGACCTGGGGCACGGAGTTGCCGACCAAATCCATGCGCGTGCAGTGGCCGCAGTACTGCGGGCAGGTCGCGATCATCTCGGCCAGGACCTTGGTCGGGTAGCGGTGCGTGAGGCCCTCGCTCGCCCACATTTCGGACTCGTGGAGGCTGTCGCGGCTCGCCTTCGGGTGGTTCGGCCACTCGGGATGGCGGTCGGAGACCATCGGGATCATGTAGCGGCGGACGGGGTCGTTCTTTAAGTCCTTCTCGTCCATCGTATTGAGCATCTGCGGGGGGATCAGCAGCGACATCGTCGCCTTCTCCTGCTGATCCTTGACGATCTCCTCCGCGAGCTCGTCCGTGAGGAAGGGGCCGAACACGTCCTTCAGATCCTTGAGATTCTTGGCCGAGTGCTGGCGCTGCCACAGCGCGGACTCCCACTGCTCCGTGGTCACGCCCTTGTAGCCGGGCAGGCGCGTCCAGTCCGGCTCGCGGAATTCGCGCTTGAGCGGGTACTGGAACGGCTGGCGGGACGAGTCGGCTTTGACTTTCTTGGCCATTCCCCATTCTATCAAAATCACTATACTAGCCGCGTGAAAGAGCGTGACGGCAGGATCGAGGCGGCCGCGACGGCCGCCGTCTGGCTGGGCGCGCGCCTGGCCTTCCCGCCGGACGGCCATAACACGCATACGCTGATGTACCCGCTCGTGGAGGCGGCCGGCGGCTACAACACGCTCGAGCCGTTCCATACCTTATACATGCCGCTCGTCACCGGCGCGCGCCGGCTGTGGGAGCTGTGCGGCGCGGCGCCGCCCGCCCTGCCCGGCATCCAAGCCGTGAGCCTGCTCGCGGGTGCTGCGAACATCGTCCTCCTGCACCGCGTCGTCCGGCGCGCGACGGGGAGCGCGGACGCCGCGCTGGGGGCCGCGCTGATCCTCGCGGTCTCCGCGAACCTGTGGTCGTGGGGTCTGATGACGACCTCGTACACGCTCTCGACGCTGTGCCTGCTCGCCGCGGCCGACCGCCTCGTCGCGCGCGAGAGGCTCGGAGCGCGCGACGCCGCCTGGGCGGGGCTCTGGATCGGGTGCGCCGCGGGCCTCGACACGGCGGCCGGCGTCGCGGCGCTCGCCGCCGCCTGGGAGCTCGAGCGTCGGCGCGATTCGGCGGCCGATCCCGCGTCGGTCCGCAGCGAGTTCGCCGCCGCGGCCGCGGCGCCGGTGCTGATCGGCCTGGCGCTCTTCGCCAGGCGCCTGAGCGTCCTCGGCTGGCCGTTTCCGCCGACGCCGGCGGGGCTGATCGCGTCCCTGCCGTACGACATCGTGCCGCTGTGGAAGTCCCGGGACCTGGTGGGTCAAATCCGCGGCTGGGCGGCCTCGACCGCGCCGCTCGACGCCCCGCTATGGGCGGCCGCGGCCGTCGTCGCGTGGGCGTGGAAGTCCGCCCGGACCTGGTCCGAGAAGGCGTTGTGCCGCTTCGGCGCGGCGCTGTGGGCGCTGACGTCGTTTTTCTTCTTCGTCAACGACCCGCACAACCGCTTCGTCTACGCCGGGATGACCTTGCTGCCGGGCCTGTTCGCGCTCGCGGCCCTGCGCGCGAAGCGCCCGCTCGCGCTGTGCGCGGCGGCGGCGGCGGCGCTCGCCGCCTGGCACGCGGTTTCGCCGCCCTTCTACGCGGTCGGCGATATCCTCGGCTTCGCCGAGGCGCGCTTCCTGCGCGCGCGCCTCGGCCGCGAGGACGTGCTCGTCGCCCTGTCCGAGCCCGACTGGGTCTTCTCCTACGCGTACGGCGGACGCTCGCGCGTGATCAAGCTCGCGACCCCGGACGACGCGGCCTCGAGCTTCGGCGCCGAGCCGGTCCGCACCGGCGAAGAGCTCGCGCGGCTCCTCGATCCCGCCGTCTGCGGAGGCAAGACGGCGCTGTTCGCGGCCGACGTGCTGTTCCGTTCGACGCGTCGGCCCCCGGACGAGCTCGACGACCAGGCTCGAGAGGTCTTCACGGCCTTATCGAAGCGCTACGTCCTCTCGCCCGCGTGGATCTCGCCGCGCGGGCAGCACTATTTCCCGATCCGCCCGCGGCGCTGTCCGCGGACGATTTGATACTATCGCGCCCATGACTATCACCCGCGTTTGCGTCGTGGGCGGCGGCACGATGGGCAACGGCATCGCGCACGTCTTCGCCCAGAATGGATTCGAGACGGTCCTCGTCGAGGCCAAGAAGGAACTCGCGGACAAGGCGAGAGCCACGATCGCCAAGAACATGGAGCGGCAGGTCTCGAAGGGCGGGCTGACCGCGGCCGAGAGGGACGCTGCGCTGGCGCGTCTGAAGACCGCCACTTCCATCGAGGAGGCGCGCGGCTTCCAGTTCGCGGTCGAGGCGGTGCCCGAGAGGCTCGAGCTCAAGAAGACGGTGTTCCTCGAGCTGGAGAAGTACGGCGCGCCGGGCGCGATCCTGGCCACGAACACGTCGTCCTTGCCGATCACCGGCATCGCGGCGGCGCTGAAGGATCCGGCCAGGGTCATCGGCATGCATTTCATGAATCCGGTCCCGGTCATGAAGCTCGTCGAGATCATCCGCGGGCGCGGGACCTCGGACGCGACGACCGCCGCGACGAAGGAGCTCACGCTCCGGCTCGGCAAGGTCCCGGCCGTCGCCAACGATTTCCCGGGCTTCGTCTCGAACCGCGTGCTCATGCCGATGATCAACGAGGCGATCCAGTGCCTGCACGAAGGCGTATCCACGAAAGAGGACATCGACACGATCATGAAGCTCGGCATGGCCCACCCGATGGGCCCGATCCAGCTCGCCGACTACATCGGCCTCGACGTCTGCCTCGCCATCATGAACGTGCTCGACGAGGGCTTCGGCGGCGTGAAGTACAAGCCGTCGCCTCTGCTGCGCGAGATGGTGGCGTCCGGACGCCTCGGGGTCAAGAGCGGGAAGGGCTTCTACGACTACCCGCCGCGTTGACGCGCGCGGCGCCGCGCTGTTGATTCTCGCGGTCGCGGCACTTCTGGGCGCCGGCCTGCGCCTGCGCGACGCCCGCGCGGCGTTTCCCGAGCGGGACTTCTGGAACGGCGAATGGGAGTATTACGCGCTCTCCCGGAGCCTGGCCGCGGGGCCGTCGCTGGCGCTCTTCCCGGACGGCCCGCCGTCGGCGATGCGTCTTCCGCTGTATCCTGCGTGGCTTTCCTTCTCGTCCGCCGGGGGCTTGGCTGCGGCGCGCAGGGCCCGGGGGATCGCCGGTGCGCTCGCGATCCCGGCGGCCTTCTTCATCGCGGCGGAGGTCGCGGGGCCGTGGGCCGCAGCGCTCGCCGCGTGCGCGCTCGTCCTGCCGGGGCGCTCCGCGGGCGCGGCCGACCTGACCCTCGAGCCGTTCTACGGCTGGATCCTGGCCTTGCTGGTTCTCGCACTGATCCGCTGGCGCCGGAGCGGGGCGACCCGCGACGCGCTGCTCGCGGCGGCGGCGTTCGGCCTTGCGGCGGCGACGCGTTCCACGATCCTGCCCGCGCTTCCGGCGGCCGCGCTGCTCTGCGCCTGGGGGAAGGGGGCGCGCGCGGCTCTGGGCCGAGGACTTCTTCTCGCGGCGGCCGCCGCGGCGCTCGCGGTCGCTCCGTGGGCGCTGCGCAATTTCGCGGTCTTCGGCGCCGCGCTGCCCTTCGAGGGCGCAGGCTCGGCGGCGCCCGCCTGGGCCGCGGCCCTGGGGCGCGGCGAGCCGCCGTCGGATTTCATCGACGCAAACCGCGTCGGCGAGGACGGGCGGCGCGATTTCGCGCGCGGGCACGCGCTCGACGACGCGCGCCGCGCCGCGTCCGACCTGCTCGCCGCGAGCGAGCTCGCCGCGGGCTCGCCGACGGCGTCCGCGATGGGCGCGCTGCGCCGGCTGCCGCGGCTGTGGGCGGAAGACTGGCCTTGGCTCGTCTTCGGCGCCGCGGCGCTCGCGACGCCGGCCGGCGGCGCCTCCGCGGGGCTGGCGCTCCTGCCCGCCGGAGTCCTGAGCCTTCACGCGCTGGGCGCGGTGCGGACGCGCTACGCCTGGCCCGCGGTGCCGGCGCTCGCGGCGCTGCTGTGCGCGGGTCTCGCGTCTCTCGGCCGGCGCGGCAAAGCGCCGTCGCCGGAGCGCCTCGAGCGCGAGGGCGGGCTCTACCTCGCCGTGTGCCTCGTCCTGCTCGGGGCCGCGTGGGCACGCGGCTGCGCGGCGATGTGGAGCGAATACCGTACGGGTCCGGCGCGCGAGGTCCCCTCGTCCTGGGCGGCGAATCCCGGGGAATGGCGGAGCCTGAAGCGGGCGCACGACCGTGGTGTCGCGCTGGTGCTCGCGGGAGACTGGAAGGAGGGGCGCGCGGCGTTCGACGCCGTGCTCGTCCGCGAGCCCGATTTCGCCGTGACGCTCGTAAGCCGAGGTCTCCTGCTCGATCGCCTCGCTCCGCCGCTCGAGGCGGAGCGCGACCTCTCGCGCGCACGCCGCCTGATCGAGTCGCGCTAGCGCCGCATTTGGCATAATCCCCACATGGACTTCTCCTTGACCGAAACGATGACGATGCTTCGCGACTCCGCGCGTGAGTTCGCCGAGAAGCGCCTTAAGCCCGGAGCGCTCGAGTGGGATGAGCACGAAGCCATCCCCGAGGCTGTATATAAGGAAGGCGCCGAGCTCGGCTTCTTCGGCCTGTCCATCCCCGAGGAGTTCGGTGGCCTCGGCGTCGACCCGCTCGCCTACGCCGTCGCGATGGAGGAGCTCGCCCGCGGTTCGGCGTCCTTCCAGGTCTGCTCGACGGTGCACAACTCCTTGGTCTGCGCCGGGATCGTCAAGCACGGCACGGAGGAGCAAAAGAAGAAGTTCCTGCCCAAGATGGCCGCCGGCGAATGGATCGGCGCGTACTCCCTCTCCGAGCCCGGCGCGGGCACGGACGCCGGCTCGCTGGCGACGTCGGCCGTCGACCAGGGCGATCATTGGCTCGTCAACGGGACCAAGTCGTGGGTCACCAACGGCGGCTTCGCGACCGTGTTCCTGACCTTCGTCTCGACGAACAAGGAGGCCGGCTCGCGCGGGATCACGTGCCTCCTCGTTGAGAAGGGCATGCCCGGATTCTCCGTCGGCAAGAAGGAAAAGAAGATGGGGCTGCGCGCGTCGGACACGCGCGAGCTGAGCTTCCACAACGCGAAGATCCCGAAGTCCGCGCTGCTCGGGAGCGTCGGCGGCGGCTTCAAGATCGCGATGAGCCAGCTGGACTCCGGCCGCATCGGGATCGCGGCCCAGGCCGTCGGCATCGCGCAGGCGGCGCTCGAGGAGGCGGTCTCATACGCGAAGCAGCGCAAGCAGTTCGGCAAAAAACTCTCCGAGTTCCAGCTCACCCAGGCCAAGATCTCTGACATGGCGACCAACATCGCCGCCGCGCGCCTGCTCGTCTACCAGGCCGCCGCGAAGCTCGCGAAAGGCGAGAAATGCACGATGGAGGCTTCGATGGCGAAGTCCTTCGCCTCGCGCATCGCGAACAAGGCCTGCTTCGACGCCGTGCAGATTCACGGGGGCAACGGCTTCGTGCGCGAGTTCCCCGTGGAGCGCTACTTCCGCGACGTGCGCGTCACCGAGATTTACGAGGGTACGACCGAGGTGCAGAGCCTTATCGTCGCCCGCGAAGTCCTCGGCTGACGTCGCCGCGCCCGCATTCGACGTGCGCGAACTATCCTTGAGGATAGTCGCGTCCGCTCAGCGCGTCAGCTTCTTGTAGTGGATGCGCTTGGGCTGAACGTCGCCCAGGCGCTTCTTGCGGTCCTCTTCGTAGGACTCGTAGTTGCCCTCGAACCAGGTCACCTGCGACTCGCCTTCGAACGCGAGGATGTGCGTCGCCACGCGGTCGAGGAACCAGCGGTCGTGGCTGATGACGACGGCGCAGCCGGGGAACGCCTGGATCGCCTCCTCGAGCGCGCGCAGCGTGTGCACGTCGAGGTCGTTGGTCGGCTCGTCGAGGAGCAGGACGTTCGCGCCTTCCTTCAGCATCTTCGCGAGGTGGACGCGGTTGCGCTCGCCGCCCGAGAGGTTCTTGACGAGCTTCTGCTGGTCCTGGCCCGCGAAGTTGAAGCGCCCGCAGTACGCGCGCGACGGCATCTCGAGCTTGCCGAGCCGGACCGTATCCAGCCCGTCCGAGATGACCTCCCACACGTTCTTCTCGC
This sequence comes from Elusimicrobiota bacterium, assembly GCA_038211115.1. Lineage (GTDB taxonomy): Bacteria > Elusimicrobiota > Elusimicrobia > UBA1565 > UBA9628 > GWA2-66-18. The sequence continues at coordinate 35,408 of JBBQVX010000004.1, forward strand.
CGTCGAGGATCCGGTTCTGGTCCACGTAGCCGAGCTTCACCGTCTCGCCGACCTTGAAGTCGCCCGAGTCCGGCTTCTCGAGGCCCGTGATCATGCGGAACATCGTCGTCTTGCCCGCGCCGTTAGGTCCGATCACGCCGACGATGCCGTTGGGCGGCAGGCGGAACGTCAGGTTGTCGTACAGGAGCTTGTCGCCGAAGGACTTGGAGATGCCTTTCGCCTCGATGACGGTATCCCCGAGCCGAGGTCCCGGAGGAATGTACAGCTCGAGGTCGTCGTACGACTTCTCCTTCTGCGAGTCCTCGAGCATCTGATCGTAGTTGGAGAGGCGCGCCTTGTTCTTCGCGCGGCGGCCCTTGACTCCCTGGCGCACCCACGCGAGCTCCTCGGCCAAGGCCTTCTGCATCTTCGTCTCGGACTTGGCCTCCTTCGCGAGCCGCTCGCCCTTCTGCTCGAGCCAGGACGCGTAGTTGCCCTTATAAGGGATTCCTTCTCCCCTGTCCAGCTCCAGAATCCAGCCCGCGACGTTGTCGAGGAAGTAGCGGTCGTGGGTGACGGCGACGATCGTCCCTTCGTACTTCGAGAGGTGCTGCTCGAGCCAGTCGACGGATTCGGCGTCGAGGTGGTTCGTGGGCTCGTCGAGGAGGAGGATGTCGGGCTTCTGCAGCAGCAGGCGGCACATCGCGACGCGCCGCTTTTCGCCGCCGGAAAGGGTCCCGCACTTCTGGTCGGACGGCGGGCAGCGCAGCGCGTCCATCGCGACCTCGAGCGTGCTGTCGATCTCCCAAGCGTTGGTCGTGTCGATTTTTTCCTGCAGCTTGCCCTGCTTGTCGAGCAGCTTCTCCATGCCCTCGGGCGTGAGGTTCGGGTCGGCGAGCTGGTCATTGATGGAATTGTAATCAGAGAGGAGCTTCATGGTCTCGGCTACGCCTTCGGAGACCGTCTCCTTGACGGTCTTCTCGGGGTCGAGCTGCGGCTCCTGCTCGAGCAGGCCGACCGTGTAGCCCTTCGACTGCGTGATCTGGCCGGTATAGTCCTTGTCGAGGCCGGCCATGATGCGCAGCAAGGTGGACTTCCCGGAGCCGTTGTCGCCGAGGATGCCGATCTTCGCGCCGTAGTAGAACGAGATATAGATGCCCTTGAGCACCTGCTTCTTCGGCGGGTGGATGCGGCCCACGTCGATGAGCGAGTAGATGATCTGCTTCGTGTCGGTCGTGGAGCTGGCCATGGAATTACCTCTTCGGGGGATGCGCCGCGTGCCAAGCGTCCTGGACGGCCCAGGCGGCGGCGGCGGCGAGAACGGCGAGCGCTATGAGCGGCGTCAAAGGGGGGAGGTCGGCGGCCTGCGCCGCGGCGAGGACGAGCACGCCGAGCAGGACCTGCGCCGCGCCGGCGAAGGGGACGAACGCGCCCTCGTCGGAGGAGGAGATCATCGCGAGCGGAAGCACGGCGACGCAGTACGCCCAGAGCAGGCGCAGGAGGAACGGCAGATATTCGCGATCGAGCACGGGGCCCGCGGCGGCGCGGGTCCAGGCGGCCAGCGCGGCGGACGTCAGCAGTGCCGCGCCGAACGCATAGGCGCGGCCGTGGCGGCGCACGAGCAGATGGCCCGGGAAGAGGAGGAGGTTTAAGACGAGAGGCATCATCGCCGCGCCGATGATGCCGGCCGCGAGCAGCTTGAGCTCGCCGCTGAGGACGAGCCAGGCGGCGGTCGGCAAAGTCAGCCAGGGCGACAGGTATAGCCCGATGCGCCCGCGCTCGGCCGCGTGCTTCCACCGGGGGGGGACGCGCAGGCTGGACAGCGGGAGGCAGGACGCGGTCATTTTTTCGCGGGCTCGATGCCGTGGAAGAGCAGGTCGGAGGCGGTTTTCGTCGCCGCCTCGGCCATGAAGTCGTTGAACGCGGCGACTTTCGCGTCGGTCGCGCCGTAACGGAACGCGATCACGGGAATGCCGGCCGCCGTCAGCGCCTCGTTCACGCTCTTGGTGTGCTTCGCCTTGTCGTCGGCGAACACGACCTTCTTCGGCGCGAGGCCGATCGTCTTGAGGAACGCGGCCAAGGTCGCGCCCTTGCTGGGGCCTTCGCCCTGGAAGAACACGCCGCGCGTGTAGAGGCCCTTGTTCCCGGTCGTGAGATCCTTCGTGTACGGCGCGCTCTCGGCCATGTCGACGCCGATCGCCTCGAGCTGGGCGAAGGTGGCGGGCGCGTCGTCGGTGGAGCGCGCGGTCAGGGCCATCACCTTGAGGCCGCGCTTCTGCTGCGCGCGGATGAGGTCCGGCGAGAGCGCCTCGACCGCCTTGACCTTCACGGTCGAGAGCGTCCTCGTCCAGACGGCGCCGGCCTTTTCCTCGGCGGCATCGGCGGAGAGCGACGCGTCGTCGCGGGCGATCGCCTTCACGAGATAGTAGTACCACTGGTCGCTGCCGAGCTGCCCGACGGGCTCGACGAGCGTGTTGTCGATGTCGAAGACGAGCAAAGTCGAGGTATCGAGCGACGGGATGATCTCGGCCATGGACTTGATCTCGCGCACTTCCGCGCGCGCGGAGACGGCCAGCAGGAGAAGGGCGAGGGCGAGCTTCATTTGATGTGGAGCCTATTGGGATCGAGCTTGGTGCGGAGCAGTTCGATCTCCTTGAGCGACGGCAGGGAGACCTCGGCCAGGCGGGCGGCTTTCTTGAGCGCCCAGCCGACGTTGCCCTGAACCTGCTCGAACGTCACGCCGGGATAGAGCGCGGTGAGGGTCAGCTCGCCCGTGTCGTCGGGCTCGAGGATGCCCATGTTCGTGATGACCTTTTTCACGCGCTTGCCGCTGGAGGTGATGAAGTCGACCTTGTCCGGGAACGCGCGCTTGTCGAGCTTCGTGACGATCAGCACGCGCTGCGCGTGCTGCGCGATCTCGCAGGCGCCGCCCGAGCCGGGGAGGCGCACCTTCGGGGCGTCGTACGGGCCCACGACCGTGGTGTTGATGTTGCCGTTCTTGTCGACCTGGGCTCCCCCGAGGAAGCCGATCTGGATCTTGCCGTTCTGCAGGAAGGACTGGAAGATGTCGGACATCGACGTGACCATTAAGGAGCCCGTGACCAAGGCGGGGTCGCCGATCGAGGGAGGCACGCGTTCGGGGACGGCGCCGACCGCGCCCGACTCGTAGATCAAGGTCATGTTCGGCGCGTGAGTCGCGCGCGCGAGGTTGCAGGCGAGATTGGGCAGGCCGATGCCGACGAAGACGACGTCGCCGTCTCCGATCTCCCGCGCGGCGAGCACGCACATCAGCTCGTTGAGGGTGTAGTCCGTCGCCGTTTCGGCGGTGGCGCTCATGATTTTGATTTTAGCTTTTTTCCTAGTCCTCGCTGCGGCCGTCCCAGCTGCACGCGAGATCGCGGCGCCGCATCTCGCCGTGGAGGGTCCGGCACTCGTCGTGCGTGAGGCACCGGGGCTTGAGCTTGATGGCGCCGGAGCAGACGCACCAGCCCCACGGCTGCGGGCACGGGTCGATCCCGAACGCCGCGTCGGCCTTGGGGGGCTTTGGCGGCTGGGGAGCCGGCTTACGCTTGGGCGGCTTCGCGAGGATGAGCATCGCGCGGCGGGCGGCCGCGCGCACGGCCTTGCTCTCGTCCTTCTCCGAGGCGCGCCCGACCCCGCCGAGCGCGAGCGCGTCGCCGCGCGCGCCCAGGGCCGCGGCCGCGGCGAGGCGGACCTCGGGGCTCGCGTCCTCGACGAGCGCCGCCAAGATGACGCGCGTCGCGTCCGGGTTGTCCCGGTGCGCGGGCGCGGTCGAAAGCGTCGTGATCAGGTCGCGGCGGACCTCGGCGCCCGGCTCGGTCTTTAGGAAGCGCGAGAGATCGTCCAGCGTTCCGCCGCCCGGATAAGTGAGGGCGGCGGCCGCCGCGGCCAGGCGCACGCGGTCGGAGAGGTCCCGGCTCATCGAGTTGACGAGCGCGTCGTAGGCGCGCGGGCCCCGCAGGGCGCCCGTGGAGAGCTCGGCGCAGGCGCGGATGCGGTCGGCGGGATCCTCGGCCGCGCGCAGCCGCGTGAACGCAGAGGCGGGATCGTCCGCCGCGGCGCTCGCGGACGCGAGGAGCGCTACGAGCAGCAGGGCCCGTGCCGTCATCCCGGACTCGGCGCGTCGAGCCGGCGCCAGAGGTACCAGCTGGCGACGGTGCGGTACGGCGCCCAGATCCGGCCGTGCTTCTCGAGGGCGGACGGCGGCGGGAGGGCGGCGCTCTTCCGGTACATCAGGCCGAACGCCTTGCGCACGCCATAATCGCCGGTCGGGAGCACGTCCGGGCGTCCGAGCTTGAACATCAGGAACATGTGCACGGTCCACTCGCCGACGCCGCGCACCTCGGTGAGGCGCGCGATGATCTCCGCGTCGGACAGCTTCTCGAGCTCGCGGCGGGGGGCGACGACGCCGGACAAGGTTTTCTCCGCGAGGTCCCGCACCGCCAGGAGCTTGTTTCGCGAGAGGCCGGCGCCGCGCAACTCGGCCTCGGTCCTCTTGAGCAAGCGGCGGGGCGTGAGGTTCTTTTCTCCGCCGAAGAGCGCGTGGACGCGGCCGAGTATGGTGGCCGCGGCCTTGCCGTTGAGCTGCTGGTAGACGATGGACTGCACCAGCGACTCGAAGGTCTCCTGCTTCCGGGGGACGAGCCCGTAGGGGCCGAACGCGTCGATATGCCGGCCGAGAATCGGATCCGCCTTCTTCAGGTGGCGGATCGCGGCCTTAATATCCGTAGTTGACCCCGGCGCAGATTTGAGGCTTGGCCTTGAGGCGCTCGGCCAGGCCCGCGTTCTTCTTCATGTACTCGGCGCGATCCCTCACGCCATAAACGAATTCATCGAGATACTGTTTAAAAGAAATCTCATCTCTCGCGATCTTGTCCCAGGCGACGTAGAAATCGTTGTCGCGGTCGTAGTAGCCCTGCGCGTAGGACGGGTGCGCGCCCCACGGCTCGACGACGACGGCGTCCACCTGCAGGCCCGGGATCAGGGTCCGGTTCGGGTCCTGGCGGATGACGGCTTCGTCGACGAGCTCCTCGACGACGACGATGACGCGCTTCGAGGCGAACGCGGCCTCCTTCTGCACGCCCATCAGGCCCCAGACCTGGGTGTTGCCGCCCGCGTCGGCGCGCTGCGCGTGAACGATCGTGACGTCGGGGCGCAGGGCGGGGACCGTCGCGAGCTTCTCGCCGGTGTAAGGGCAGTCCACGGTCTTGATCAGCGGGTTGGCCTTCGGGATGTCGGTGCCCTCGTAGTTCTTCAGGGGCCAGAACGGGAGGTTCGCCGCGCCGGCCGATAAGCGCGAGACCATGCCGAAGTGCGAGTACTCCTCGATCTCGAGCGTCGGAGGCTTCGCCTCGACGGCGCGGCGGAACGCGTGCAGGGAGCCGACGCCGGGGTTGCCCGCCCACGAGAAGATCAGCTTCCTGGCGACGCCGGCTTGGATCATCTGGTCGTAGATGAGGTCGGGCGTCAGCCTGGCTAAGGTCAGGTTCTTCCTTTTCTGGCGGATGATCTCGTGCCCGGCCGCGAAGCTGATCAGGTGGGTGAAGCCTTCGATGACGACCGTGTCGCCGTCCTTGACGAACGTCGCGACCGCGTCCTTCATGGACAAGACTTTGTTCTTCACACGATATTCTAGCGAAATTTATAGTATTGGTGGAGCGAGCGCAAAGCGCGGGGGAAGACCATGAAGAAAGAAGAGGTGAAGCGGACGGTGATCGCGAAGGCCCTGAAGGACGCGGCCTTCAAGGCTCAGCTCCTCAAGAACCCGAAGGCCGCGATCAAGGCCGAGACCGGCGTCGAGGTCATGGCGTCCCAGACGGTCAAGGTCGTCGAGGACAGCGCTTCGGTCGTGCACTTCGTCGTGCCGCGCGTCGGCACCGGCGAGCGCGACGAGACGTCCGCGAAGGATCCCAAGCCGGAGAACGTGAAGTCGGACGGCGGCGGCGACGAGGAGAAGACGCGCGCCAAGCTGAAGGCCGATCTGGCGAAAAACCCGGGCGCCGCCGTCGAGAAGGCGACGGGCGTGAAGGTCCCGGCCGGCGCGACGGTCAAGGTCCTCGAGGACACTTCGTCCCTCGTGCACCTCGTCCTGCCGCTGCGCTAGCTCAGGCCGTCAGCTCCGTCAGGCACGCGTCGAAGATCTCGAGCCCCTTGTCGACGTCGTAGGCGTCGAGCACCAGCGGCGGAGCCACCCGGATCGTCGACTTGCCGCAGCCGAGCAGCAGCAGCCCCTTCGTGAAGGCGAGCTGCTCGAGGTCGGCCATGAGCTCGCCGGCGGGCTCCTTCGTCTTGCGGTCCTTCACGAGCTCGACGCCGATGAAGAGCCCGAGGCCCCGGACGTCGCCGATGCACGCGTGCTTGGCCTGGAGCTTCCTGAAGCCCTCGACGAGACGGTCACCCATCTTGGTCGCGTTGGCGCCGAGCTCCGACTTGATGAGGCCGATCGCGGCCAGGGCCGCGGCGCACGCGACGGGATTGCCTCCGTACGTCGAGCCGTGCGAGCCGCGCGGCCAGGTCATCACGGACTCCTTGGCGACGATCGCGCCGATCGGCATGCCCGCGCCGATGCCCTTGGCGGTCACGAACACGTCGGGCGTCACGCCGTAGTGCTCGGCGGCCCACATCTTTCCGGTGCGCCCGGCGCCGCACTGCACCTCGTCGAAGATCAGCAGGATGCCGTTGTCGGAGCAGAACTTCCGCCAGAACTGGAGGAACTCCTTCGACGGCAGGACGTACCCGCCCTCGCCCTGGAGCGGCTCCATGATCACGGCGGCGACGTCGGACGGGTCGAGCCTTGTCGCGAACAGCTCCTTGGCCGCGCTCACGCAGTCCTCGAGGGTGTTGCGGTAGGGGTTGTGGAACGGGAGGTGGTAGGAGGTCTCGGGCAGCAGCGGGCCGAAGCCCTTGCGGTACTTGACCTTCGAGGTCGTCAGCGACATCGCCGCGTACGAGCGGCCGTGGAACGAGGAGTGGAACGACACGATCGCCGCGCGCTTGGTGTGGTAGCGCGCGAGCTTGACCGCGCCCTCGACCGCCTCGGTGCCCGAGTTCGACAGGAACGTCCGCCACTTGCCGCCGCCGGGGGCGCTCTTGGCGAGGGCCTCGCACAGGTCCGAGAAGCCCTGGTAGTAGAAGTCGGTGCCGCAGATGTGGAGGAACTTGCCCGCCGCGTCCTGGACGGCCTTCACGACGGCGGGGTGGTTGTAGCCCGTCGAAGAAACGGCGATGCCCGCCATCCAGTCGATGTAGCGGTTGCCGTCGACGTCCTCGACCATCGCGCCCTTGCCGCCGGCGATGACGAGCGGATACTCCTTTATATAGGACGGGGAGGCATACTCCTTGTCCTTGGCGATGATCGCTTTGGCCTTCGGGCCGGGCACGGCCCCGGCGACGCGAGGATAATCCATTTTGACGGGCGCGGTTTTTGTGGCCATGATCACTCCATGATGGTGCGCGACTGCTCGCGCATGAACTGGGACGCGTAATACGGGCCGCATCCGCCCTTGCCGGTCGAGCCCGAGCCCTTCCAGCCGCAGAACGCCTGCACGCCCGGCCACGCGCCGGTGGTAGCACCGGTCTTGCGGTTCGCGTAGACGACGCCGGTCTCCATCTCGTCGAAATATTTCTCGATTTCTTCCTTCTTCGCGGTGAAGATGCCCGCGGTCAGGCCGTAGTCGGCGCGGTTGGACTCGGCGATCGCCTGGTCGAGGGACTTCACTTTGCCGACGGCCAGGAACGGGACGAAGAGCTCGCGCATGAACAGCTCGTGGTCGAGCGGGAGTTCGGCGATCGCGGGTGAAACGAACCAGCCCTTATCGTACGCGGCGCCCTTGAGGCGCTCGCCGCCGGCCAGGATCTTGCCGCCTTTCTTCGCGGACTCGACGGCGCCGAGGTAGGTCTTCACCGAGCGGTCGTGGATGACCGGCCCCATGTAGATCTCCTTGAGCGTCGGATCGCCGACGGTCAGGGCCTTCGTCTTCGCGACGAGCTTCTCGACGAACGCGGCGTAGACTTTTTCGTGCACGTAGACGCGCGAGCACGCCGAGCACTTCTGCCCCTGCAGGCCGAACGCGGACTTCATGACGCCGTCGGAGGCGTCGTCGAGATTTGCGGTCTCGGAGACGTAGGTCGGGTTCTTGCCGCCGAGCTCCATCAGCACGGGCTTCGCGTAGCGCGTGGGGAACTCCTTGAGGAGGCGCAGGCCGACCTCCTTCGAGCCGGTGAACACGACGCCGTCGACGCCGGGATGGCGCCACAGCGCTTCGCCGACGACGGGGCCGTCGCCGGTGACGTAGGAGAACAGCCCGCCGGGGATTCCCGCCTGCTTGAAGCACTCCCAGAGGAGGAGGCCGGTCCACGGCGTCTCGAGCGAGGGCTTGTAGACGACCGCGTTGCCGGCGAGCAGCGCCGCGCCCGACATGCCGGCCGACAGGGAGATCGGGAAGTTGAAGGGCGCGATGCACGCGAACACGCCGTACGGGCGCAGCACCGAGCGAGTGTTCTCGTTGGGGAGCAGCTTGCCGAGCGGCTTCGAGTAGCCGTCGTTGAGCTCGATCTGCTGCGCGTAATACTCGATGAGGTCGGCGGCCTCCTCGGTGTCGCCCATCGCCTCCATGCGGTTCTTGCCGACCTCGAGCGCCACGACGGCGGCGATCTCGTATTTGCGGGCGCGAATGAAGTGCGCGGCCTTGCGCATCGTCTGCAGCCGCTCCTGCCACGGGAGAGCGCCCCATTTCTTCTGGAGGCCGCGCGCGGCCGAAACCGCGGCGTCGATGTGCCCCGGCTCGGCGACCTGGAAGCGGCCGATCAGCGCGCCGTCGATCGGAGAGAGCTTGTCGAACGTATTCTTCGCCGTGATTTCCTTGCCGTCGATCCACATGGGGTAGGTCTTGCCGAACTTCGCCTTCGCGGCGGCGACGGCCTCGTCGAAGGCTCTGTGGAAGGCGGCCATGTCGGCGGTCGCGGCGGTGTACGTGATCTTCGACGATGGGGCGCTAGCGGACATGGCATGTCTCCGTGGCGGCGGTATAAGCGATTTTAAAGCGCGAGACGATCTCGTCGATCTCGGCTTCGGTGATCGTGAAAGGGGGGGCCACCATGACGAGGTCGCCGTTCTCGCCGTCGGCGTGGCCGGTGTTGGGCCAGACGATGAGGCCCGCGTCCTGCGCCGCGGCGACGAACGTCTCGGCGAACTTGAGCGCGCGCGGAAAGGGCGCCTTGGTCTTCTTGTCGGCGACGAACTCGATGCCGGCCAGGAGCCCGAGGCCCCGGACGTCGCCGACGTTCGGAAGTGCCAGCAAGGCGGCGAGCTTGCAGTGGAGGATCTCGCCCATCTTCGCGCTTTGCGCGACGAGCCCGCGGCTCTTGATGTGCCGGACCGCCGCCAGGCCCGCGGCGCAGATGGCCGGCGAGTGGGAGAAAGTCTGCGCGTGCTTGAACGCGGCGGAGCCGCGCGCGATCGGGTCGAGCACTTTTTTCGTCGCGAGCACGGCGGACAGCGGCACGTATCCGCCGGAGAGGCCTTTGCCGAGCGTCATGATGTCCGGCACGACGCCGAAGTGCTCGATCGCCGCCCATTTCCCGGTGCGGCCGGAGCCCGACAAGACCTCGTCGGCGATGAACAAGACGGAATACTTGTCGCAGATCTCGCGCACGCGCTTGAAATAATCCTTCGGCGGCACCGAGGCGCCCGTCGAGGAGCCGCCGACCGGCTCGGCGATGAAGGCGGCGACGGTCTCGGCGCCCTCTTTGAGGATCGCGTCTTCGAGCGCCTGGGCCGTCATCTCCGGGGAGGAGGGCGCGCGGCGGTACGGATAGGGCGCGCCGATCATCGTCACGGGGATGAGCCAGGGGCCGAACATCTTTTTGTAGTGCTCGCGGGCGGACGCGGACAGCGCCAGCATCGTGTTGCCGTGGTAGCCGGGGGTACGCGCGATGATCTTGTGCTTGCCGGGCTTGCCGGACTCGACCCAGTGCTGGCGGGCGAGCTTGAGCGCGGCCTCGACCGCCTCGGAGCCGGAGGAGAGGAAGTAGGCGAAGTCGAGGCCCTTGGGGCTGAGCGTTCGCAGCTCGGCGGCGAGCGCCTCGGCGGGCTCGTTGGTGAAGGCGGTGCCGTTGACGTAGGCGACCTTCCGGATCTGCTCGGCCACCGCGTCCGCGACCTCGGAGACGCCGTGCCCGAGGTTCGCGACGTAGGCTCCGCCGCAGGCGTCCAGGTAGCGCTTTCCGGCGTCGTCGACGAGCCAGCACCCTTCCCCGCGCACGATCATCGGGAACTCTCGGTCGAGGGCGCGGTAGAAAACGCCGGTCTCGGGGTAGCGCCGGGGGGGCATGAGTTTTATTGTAACATAAGCCCATGAGCCTGAGGCTGCGCGGCGTCGACGGGTCGCTCGTCGTCTGGGTTCCCTCGGCGCCCCCCAAGGCGTTTCTCCTCGTGGAAACGGAGGCCGCGGGGGCGTTGACCGCCGCGCGCGCGCGCGCCGTCGCCGCGGCCGCGCGCGGAGCTCTGATCTTTCTGGGCTACGAGCCGGTCGAAGCGACTGCGCAGTCGGCCGACCTTCGCGTGCGCGTCGCGTCTTCATCCCCCGAGGCCGCCGACTGGCCGTCGCGCGGCTTCGCCGCGGACGATTTCCACTATTTCTGCCTCAAAACCCACCCCGGCAAGCCGTTGAACTTCACCTGGGACGGCCTTTCGGCCGCCCACGGCGAGCTCTCGGCGCTGCGGGCCTCGGCGGACTCCCTGTCTGGCGTCACGCTCGAGCCCAGCTCGCGGGGCGTGACCGGCTACCAGCACCGGTTTCGGGAGGTTTTAAGCCGCGATTTCGATTTTCCGGAGGCCCTGGCCTGCGTTTGGGACGGCCTGCGGCCGGGGGCCCTTTCGCCGGGCTCCAAGGCCGCCTTTTTGCGCGCGGCCATGCCCGCCTTGGGCCTTGGCCCGGCCGCCCCTTCCAGGTCTTGACGAACCCTCTCTCCGCTGATACACTCCGAATGTCGGGGGTACTATGGCCGAAATAAAGATTACGTTCGATCTGACCTTCAGTCGGCGTTTCATCACCGCCGTCAGCGCATTCGCGGTGATGCTGTGCGCGGTTCCCGAGCTGGATTCCGAGAGCGTCACGCTTTCGACCTATTATCCCGCTCCCTCCGGCGTGTATACGAACATGATCACGACGGGCAACACCTTTTTGGCCCGCGACACCGGCAACGTGGGAATCGGCAACTCGGCTCCCGGCGCGAAGCTGGATGTGTCCGGTATCGCCCGGATGCAGCAAATGACGACGACCGGAGCGAACGCCCTCAACACGGCCAACCCCTACGCGGCCGACATCCTCATCGGCAGCGACTACGGTACGCGGCACGACGGGAGCATCATGATGTGGAACGCCGCCGGCGCCCTGCGGCTACAGAGCTCCGCCGACGTCTTGTACCTCAACACCTGGAACCAGGCCTTGGGAACCTACAACGTCGCGTTGGCTGCCGGCACCGGAGCGACCAGCACGTTCAACGGCCCTCTGACCATGAATGCTAAAGTGACCGTCAACGACACCGTCAAGGTGTCGGCCGTGATCCAGTCGACTCAGGGCAGCGTGTGTTCGGGTCCGTTCACGAACACTTACGGCTCACTCGCCGGCGGTACGATGACGCTTTGCGCCGGCGAGTACGTGACCGCGACCGACGGAATCTACACGAAATACACGATCATCCCGGTCGTCCCGGCCGCCGCCACGAACCCCCAGGTCACCTACCGCTGCTGCCCGTGCCCGTCGGGAGGCTGTAGCGGGATGTGAGGACGGCGTGTATGTAGTATAGTACGGCCGGGTTCATGGCACTCCATCTCCCGATCAACGGCGTCTGCAATATCAAGTGCGTCTTTTGCTCCGCCGAGGGCCGCACTGGGACCTACGCCCTCAAGTATCTCCTCGACGAGATCGACCGCGACAAAACCGGTCACGTCCAGATCTCCGGCGGGGACCCGATGATCAAGGACCCCGCCGAGCTGCTCGAGATCCTGCTCCATTGCCGCAAGAAGGGGAAGATCATCGAATTTCAGACCAACGGCATCCTCCTGACGCGCTACGACCCCAAGCGCCTGAAGCTGATCCGCGGCCTCGTGGACTTCTTCAACATCAATTTCTCCGCGCACAACGCGGCGCTCGACCTCGAGGTCACCGAGACGCCCGGCGCCTTCGACCTGCGCGTCGAAGGCGTGCGCCACCTGATCAAGCTCGGCTCCGAAGTGCGCCTGAACTACATCGTGCACTCCTTGAACTTCCGCCACGCGGAAGACTTCGTCCGCTTCGCCGCCAGGGAGATTCCCGGTTTCTCGTGGATCCAGTTCAGCTACTGCAAGGGCATGGGACGCGCCAAGGGCAACGAGCTGATCATGCCCCGCTTCGAGGAGGCCGCGCCGTTTCTCAACGCCGCGTTCAAGGCCTGCAAGGAGACGGGCACGGACTTCGACGTGGACCACATCCCGGTCTGCTTCGTCCTCGATTACAAGGACCACCACGCGGACTACCGCAAGATGCGCGAGCATAAGCCCGGCGTGCACCTGGCCGAGAAGCAGCAGGTCGCCGACTGCGACGGCTGCGTGATGCGGCAGGAGTGCCCCGGGCCGCGCCGCGACTATCTCGAGATTTACGGCGAGCTCAAGCCGATGCCGCTCGTCAAGGCGGTCGAGTGATTCCCGTCAAGACGGCTCCGGCCCTCGACGTGGCGGCGCTCCGCGCCCTGTATCCGGCCCTCGGGCGCGAGATCGGCGGCAAGCGCCTCGTCTACCTCGACAGCGCGTGCACGGCGCTCAAGCCCGAGAGCGTGGCTCTGCGCCTCGCGGACTTCTACGCGAACTGGGGCGGCTGCGGCGGCAAGCGCTCGACGCACCTGCTGAGCCAGCAGGTCGAAACCTGGTTCCAGGAGGCGCGCCGCGCGGCCGCGCGCTTCGTGAACGCCGACGGCGACAACGAGATCGTGTTCACGTCGGGCACCACCGAGGCGGCGAACATCGTCTGCAACTCTTTTCAGTACGAGGCCTCGCGCCGCAAGGTCGTCATCACCGACCTCGAGCATAACGCCGTCGCGCTGCCGTTCGTCGAGAAGGCGCGGCGCGGCGAGATCGAGCTCGAAATCTGCCCGACCGACGACGGCGTTCTCGACCTCGACCGGCTGGCGTCTTTGCTCGACGACAAGGTCGCCCTGCTCGCGATCACGCACGCGTCGAACGTGATGGGCGGCGTCGTGCCCGTCGCGGAGGCCGCGAAGCTCGCGCGGCGCAAAGGGATCAAGGTTTTCGTGGACGACGCTCAGTATCTCGGCACGCACCGCGAGGACGTGTCGACTCTCGGCGCCGACTTCGTCGCGTTCTCGGCCCACAAGCTCGGCGGGCCGTTCGGCGTCGGCGTGTTGTGGGGCCACGAGACGGAGCTCAACCGCCTCCGAACGTGGAAGCTCGGCGGCGGGACCGTCAAGTCGGTCGCCTGGGACTTAAAGAGCGCGCCGGAGCCCGTCTATCTCGACGCGCCGGGCCGCTTCGAGGCGGGCGTCCAGAATTTCGGCGGCGCGATCGGGCTGCACGAAGCGCTCAAACTCCGCGAGTCCCTGCCCGCTGCGGCCCTGCGCGCGCACGTCGGCGGCCTCGTCCGCCGGCTTGCCGCCGGCCTCGCGAATATTGCTGCCGTGCGGGTGCTCGGCCGTCCGGAGGAGCTCGAGAAGGGGAGCCTCGTGACGTTCGCGTCCGCTCATCCCGATTTCTCGCCGGTGGACTTCAATCTTTTCCTGAACCACGAGCTCGACGGCCGCTTCATCGCGATCCGCGTCGGCGAGCACTGCGCGCACCTGCAGCACCGCCGCCTCGGCGTCGACGCGACGGCTCGGGCTTCGCTCGGCGCCTACAACACGGAGGCCGAGGTCGACCTGCTCCTCGACGCCGCGCGCTCGTACGCGCAGGAGGCCTGCGGTGGCTGAGTCTCCTCGCATCATGGCGGAGCTCCCGCAGCTCGAGCGGATCGACCGCGAGAGCTATGACGGGACGAAGTGCTTCGACATCCTGCTCAACTACAACTGCTCGGCCAAGTGCCTCTTCTGCTCGCAGGATTTCGAGTGGAGAAAGGAGCCGAACGACCTCCCGTTCGAGAAGGCCGTCGAGTTCATGTACATGGCGTACAAGAACGGCTACCGCCGCCTCGGCTTCACCGGCGGCGAGCCGACGATCCGCCCGGAATTGCCCAAGCTGATCGCGCTCGCGAAAAAAATCGGGTACGGCTACGTGCGCATCCAGACGAACGGCATCCGCATCGCCGACTACGAGTACGCGAAGACCCTGCGCGACGCGGGGCTCACCTTCGTCAAGTATTCCCTGCACGGCCACACGGCCGAGCTCCACGACAAATTGGTGGCCGTGCCCGGCGCCTTCGCGAAGAACCTGAAGTCGATCGAGAACCTCAAGCAGCTCAACGTCGGGATCGGCGTGAATATCGTCCTCAACGAACTGAACTACCGCCACCTCGTCGAGTTCTACGAGCTGTTCCTGCTCAAGCTCCAGCTTTCGAATTTCGTGATCATCGCGCCCTTGTACGAGGGCAACATGAAGCTCAACGTCAAGAAGGGCGCGAACATCGGCGTGACGATGACCGAGATCGCGCCGTACATCAAGAAGGCCTACGAGGTCTTCACGAAGATCAATTACCCCAAGCCCCCGCTGCTGCTCCACTTCACGCCGTGCGTTCTTCCGGGCTACGAGCAGCAGATGCTCGGCTGGTCCGCCTTCAACACGATGGTCGTCAATCCTCTCGGCGAGAAGCGCGACCTCGACCAGACGGCGCAGGCGCACACGACGAAGACCGACGCGTGCAAAAAGTGCGTCTACAACGACCGCTGCATCGGCTGGGACGCGAGCTACGCGCGCTACTTCGGCACCGACGAGATCAAACCGCTTCTCGAGATCCCCGAGCGCTACGACGCGCGCGGGCCCCGCATGGAGCAGCACGAGGGCCGCGGCGGGATCCTGACCGACAACGAGCAGTGCGTGATCGAGGTCCTTAAGATCAAGAACAACGTCACGACGAAGCAGTTTCTCGCGACCGCCGAGGCGCTTCCGCTGTGCAAGGACTGCAAGGACGAGAACGCGGTCATCAACGCCGCCGATACGCTCATCAAAATGGGCGCGGTGAAGCGCGATTTCGTGAAGGGCAAGTATATCTGGTCGCTGGTGAAGGTTCCGGCGGGAGAACGCTCATGACCGCGCACGGCGCCCCTTCGCCGGGCCGCATGGAAAAGCTGGTGCTGTTCACCGGCTTCTCCTGCAACAGCCACTGCCACTTCTGCATCGACCTCAACAAGCGCGACCTGCCCGACAAGTCGACGCGCCAGATCATCGAGGAGATGGTGACGGCAAAGAAGGCCGGCGTCGAGTATCTCGAGCTCATCGGCGGCGAGACGACGGTGCGCGGCGACTTCCTGCCGATCGTCAGGACGGCCAAGAAGCTCGGCTTCAAGGACATCGTCGTCGTGACCAACGGCCGCATGCTGTCCTATCCCGAGTTCGCCAAGCAGACCGTGGAGGCCGGGGTGACCGACCTCGTGTTCTCGATTCACGGCCACGACGCGAAGCTCCATGACGACCTGACGTACGCGCCGGGCTCCTTCAACGACCTGCTCAAAGGGATCGAGAACGTCCGGAAAGAGGGCTTGGAGCGGATTTTCGGGAATTGCACCGTCATCAAGCAGAACATGAAGCACCTGCCCGACATCGCGCGGCTTTTTTTGTCGTTAAACATCCATCACGTCGAGTTCATCTTCGTCGATCCGACTTACGGCGGCGCCTACACGAACTTCGACGGGCTCGTGCCGAAGATCTCGGACGCCGCGCCGTACATGCGCGAGGCGCTCGACGTCGGCCGCGCCGGCGGCACGCGCGACTTCGTCGCGCGCTACGTGCCCCTGTGCCATTTTCCGGATCACCTCGACCAGATCTCGGAGATCCGGGAGGTCAAGACCTTCCGCACGCGCCATTGGGCGCCCGACTTCAAGAACGACGACGTGGGGGCCGGGCGCGTGGTCGCGGGCCGCGTGAAGCCGGACCTCTGCAAGGGGTGCTCGCTCTACGACCGCTGCGAGGGGATGTGGAAGGAGTACCTGCGCCGCAACGGAGACGCGGAGCTCAAGCCGCTGATCAATGCCTGACTTCCCGATCTGGCCGCAGTGCAACATCGCGTGCGTGTTCTGCTCGAACCCCGTCGAGGGGTTCCGGCACACGACCGACAAGTACGCCTTCGACGAGCTCAAGAAGAAGCTCGCGGACTATAAGTCCGGCCTGCGTACCTTCGTGAAGTTCGACGAGGAGCGCGACTACTTCAACCTGACCGGCGGCGAGCCGACGAATCATCCCGATTTTCTGAAGATCCTCGCGCATATCCGGACCGAGTTCCCGCAGAACCTGATCCGCCTCCTCAGCAACGGGCGCATGTTCGCGTACGAGGACTTCGCGCGGCGCACGTGCGGCATAGCGCAGCTCCCGTTCGAGATCGCGGTCCCGATGTTCGGCCCGACGGCGCCGACGCACGAGAGCATCTCGCGCACGCCGAAGAGCTTCGAGCAGACGACGCTCGGACTGCGCCACCTCGAGAAGCACCGCCGCCCCGGCCAGCTGGTCGAGATCCGCATCATCATGACGAAGGTGCAGGCGCGCTACCTCGACGGGCTGCTCGACTACCTGCTCGCGGAGTTCCCGTGGGTGGATCGCGTCGTCTTCCTGTTCGAGGAGATCGAGGGCTTCGCCGAGCAGTACAAGGGCCAGCTGAAGTTCACGCAGTCCGAGTGCGCCGCGCATCTCGACCGGAACTACGAGAAGCTCAAGCGCTTCAAGGACGCGCGCCTCTATCACTTCTCGCTGTGCACGGTGCCGACCCGGCTGTGGCCCTTCGTCTGGAACACTCTCGCCGGCTTCAAGGTCACGTATCAGGAAGGGTGCAGGACGAAGTGCGCGTACCGCGCGCAGTGCGTCGGCGTCCACCGCAGCTACATCAAGCACATGGGCGCTCCCGACATCGTGCCGATCACGTCCGCGCGGGACGTCGCGCTCAGCGGCAACCCCTACCACCCGATCGCCTCATGAAGGCCGAGCGCGCCGTGGTGCGCTTTTCCTCCGTCGACGAGGACGCCCTGCTCGGCGCCGCGTACGTGATGACCGAGGACGCCTACGCGCTGGTGACGCGCAGGGGAAAGGGCGGGTCCGTCGAGCTCTGGGCCAAGAAGAAAATTTCATCCGCGCTTCTGACCGCGGCGTTCCGCCGCGAGTACGAGAACCAGCGCCTGCGCTGGGCGCTGTCGCGCGAGGGCTTGGGCCTGCGCGCCGAGACCCTGCGCCGCGCGCTGGCGCTCGCCGAGTCGTCCGGCGGACGTGCTACGGCGCCGCAGGCGTCGCTCACGCCTGAGCAAAAGGCGGAGATCGCCGCGCTGCTCGCCGAGGCGGACGCCGACAAAGGTCCGCGCGATCCGCTCGGCATCGCTCAGCCGTGGGAAGAGAGCCGCAAAGAGCGATGAAGATCGCCAAGGGCCGCGTCGTTTTCAAGCTCGGCAAGCCGCTGTACGGCGCCGAAGGCCTTGCCGCCGGCGCGCTCGCGCTCGGCACGCGCGCCGAGGTCTACGTCGACGAGACGAAGGCCGCGTTCTCCGTCGAAATCAAGCCCGCCGCGGCGCTCGCGCCGCGCGAACTGCTGGCGCTCGGAGGGCAATTCCTCAACGAAGCGCTGAACCACGAATACCGCCAGCGCGTCGTCCGCGCGAACGCGCCGCTGACGCAGGCCGTCTTCGCGCCGCTGTTCGCGAAAGGCTTTCCCGCGGTGCCCGCCGATCCGCTCGAGGAACTGGAGCCGACGGTGAAGGCCGACCGGCTGCGCGACGTGTCGGAACTCCTGGACCAGGCTCGGAGCCTGAAGTGAACAAGCTCACCGCGTACGCGAAGACGCCGAAGGTCCGCGCGGGCGCGGCCGCGCCGCACCAGTACCGCATTCTCGGGCGCCGCGTGCTGATCACCGACGAACTCGGGCGCTGGGCGCTGCTGAGCGCGGCCGAGCACGCGCGCCTGCTCGCGGGCTTGAAGACGTCCGACCCGCTGTGGCCGAAGCTCCAGGCGCTCGGCTTCGTCGCCGGCGCCTTCGATTTCGACGCGGCGGCGCGGCGTAAATTCGCGCGGAGCCTGCCGTCGTGGCAAGGTCCTGCCTCGCACGTCCTCCTCCTCGACGCAATGACGCTCGACACCGCGAGGCGGATCGTGGAGTTCGTCTTCCGCTGCCCGGGCCCGCAGCTCACGCTCGAGCTCGTGTTCGAAGATGCGGCCGCCGTCTGGCCCGTGCTCTGGTTCATCGTGCAGTACGCGCGGCGCAAGGGCGAGTGGTCGCGCCGGCCGGTGTTCCTGATCGCGCGGGCTAGGACGATGTCGCCGGACCAGGCGGATTTTCTGCGGTCTCACGGAGTCGCGCGGTGCGCGATCCTCGAGCTCGACGGCGAACCGGACCTCAAGAAAGCGCCCGCTTTCCGCGCGCAACGCGCGCGCGCGTACCTGCGGCCCGGCGCGTCCGGGCCGCGCGCGTGGGCTCAGTGGTTCGAGAAGTGGGGTTTCGAGTCGGTCCGCCTCGTTCCGACCGCGTTCGACGAGAAGGGCGCGGCGGAGTTCGAATCCTTTTACGGCGAATTCCTCGGCTGGCTCGTCGAGAACGGAGAGACGGCGAACCTGCGCGACGAGTGGACGCTCGCTTTTCTCGGCGGCCGGCCGTGGGGCCTTCCGGGCGCGGACGTGCTCGAGCAGCTGGCCTACGACGCGGCCGGGCGTGTGTTCACGTCGGAGGAGGCTGTCCGGGGCGGGGGGGAACTCGGCCTCGGGACGGTCGCGGAGCTGCGGTATCCCGACATCGGACGAAGCGCTCCGGCCCGCGCCGTGATCGCGGCAAGCCATCCGGACAATCAGCCGTTGTGCGCGCAATGCGCGTACCGGCCGTACTGCTCGGTGCCGCCCGCGTTGAGCCAAAGATTGCAAGGGGGGCTCTGGGGGCGCATTCCGGAGAGCCCGGTTTGCACGACTTACATGGGTGTTCTTGACCACATTTTCGGGCGTCTGGATGACGAAAAGTGGTTGCTTTTGCTGGATAAATGGAATGTTGACATGACGTGACTATCCTGCTACACTTTGGAAACGGGCCCGCGCCCTTCCTCTATTGCAGGGATAGTGATGAAATCAAAGAAAAAAATCGTGAAAAAGGCGCCCAAGTCTGCGGCGCCTAAGAAGCTCGCCAAGCCCGCCGCCGCCCCCTACAAGCTCTCCGCCGTGGACGTCTCGCTCTCTCTCGACGTGAAGAAGGAAGGCCTCGAGGCGATTTTCGGCGCCGCCTATCTGATGATGGAGAAGGCCTTCGTCTCCTTGTCCGGCGATCGCGCCAAGTCGGTCGGCGTGCTCCTCCGCGCGAAGAACCCCAAGACGTCGACCCCGCGCGCGCTCGCCGAGGAATTCCTCTCCGACCTCGAATCTCAGAAAGTCCGCTGGACCCTGGCGAAGAACAATCTCCCGATCCGCGAGTACATCGCCGAGCAGGCCGTGCTCATCGCCAACGGCACGGTGCCGCCGCCGTCGGCCGCCTCGGCGCCGCCGGAGCCCGCCGCCGAGCAACTCACCGACGACCAGCGCGCGGAGATCGAGAAGCTCATCGCCGAGGTCGAGTCCGAGATCAAGACGATGAACGAGAAGAAGCTCGTTCAGGATCCGAAGGGCATCAAGGCGTCCTGGGAAGAAAAGCAGGAACAGGGGAACAAAGCGTAATGAGCCGCCTCACGGCGCTGGCCAAGGGCGCTCCGGTCGACGCCGGATCCTTGTCCGCGTTCAACTTCCGCGACATGGGCGGCTGGCACCTCCTGACGAATGAGTGGGGCCAGTTCCTGATGCTGTCGACCGAGGACTTCAACCGCTTCATGGCCGGCAAGGTTGAAGCCGCCGAGCCGCTCCATCACGAGCTCGAGAGCCGCGGCTTCCTGAAGGCCCGTCTCGATTTCCCGCAGCTGGCCGCGAACTACGTGAAGAAGAATTCGTTCCAGTGGTTCCCCGGGCCGAGCCTGCACATGATCGTCGTGACGCTGCGCTGCAACCAGAAGTGCCAGTACTGTCATTCGAGCGTCGTCGACCCGTCGCGCACCGACACCGACATGGACGTAGCGACGGCGAAGAAGACGGTCGACTTCATCTTCTCGACTCCGAACCCCACGATCTGCATCGAGTTCCAGGGCGGCGAGCCGCTGCTCAATTGGCCCGTCGTGAAGTTCATCACCGAGTACGCGCAGGCGAAGGCGAAGGCCTCGGGCCGCAAGCTCCTCATGGCGCTGGTGTGCAACTTCACGCTGATGACCGAGGACAAGCTCGACTTCCTCTTCGACCATCACGTGTCCATCTGCACGTCGCTCGACGGCCCCGCCGAGCTGCACAACAAGAACCGCCCGTTCCTCGGCGGCGGCGAGGCGCAGCAGAAGGTCGTCCACTGGCTCGAGAAGATTCAGGAGCGCTGCAACGCGGACGAGAAGAAGAAGTTCTACCTGCCGGGCGCGCTGATGACGACGACGCGCTTCTCGATGGAGTACGGGCCGCAGATCGTGGACCTGTACGTGAAGCTCGGCCTCGAGCAGATCTTCCTGCGCCCGCTTTCGCCGATCGGCTACGCGAAGCGCGTCTGGAAGGACGTCGGCTACGAGGCCGACGAGTTCGTGCGCTTCTACGAGAAGACGCTCGACTACATCATCGATCTCAACGTTTCGGGCAAGTCGGACATCATGGAGCGCATGGCGCTGATCCTGCTGAGCAAGGTCGTCAAGGGCGAGGACCCCGGCTTCATGGACCTGCGCTCGCCCGCGGGCGCGGTGCTCGGCTGTCTCGCGTACAACTACAACGGCGAGATTTTCGTCAGCGACGAGGGCCGCATGGTCGACCATCAGGGCGACCCGATCTTCAAGGTCGGCGACACGGCCCGCAGCACCTGGACCGAGGTCATCGATCATCCGACGACGCGCGCGTGCGCGACGGCCTCGACGCTCGACAACCAGCCGATGTGCCATCAGTGCGCGTTCAAGCCGTACTGCGGCGTCGAGCCGGTGTTCCACTACGAGACGCAGAAGAGCGTCTTCGGCCAGATGCCCACGAGCGGCTGGTGTATTTCCCACATGGGCGTGTTCGACGTGATCTTCCGGAAGCTCAGGGATCCGCGCGCTCGGAAAGTTCTTGATAAGTGGCTGGAGCGCGATCAGTGCCGCTGGCAGGAAAGCGGCGCCGTTCCCGCCGGACAACCGGAGGTCGTTTGATGCTGCTCTCGAAGAAAATCTACTCCAAGGATTCGCTGCTCATCGCGGCGCAGATCCTCTCGTCGAAGATCAACGTCTACCTCGACGAAACCAAGACCGCTTACGAGGTCACGATCGAGGCCAAGCGCAAGGACGTTGATGCCGCCGGGCTGTCGGCGCTCGCCGGCGAGTTCGGCAACGAGCTCCTCAACCAGGAGTACCGCTTCATCGTCGGGCGCTTCAACTCGAAGATATCCTCTCTGATCGTCACGCAGACGCTGATGGCCTCGCGCGGCGGCGAGACGCCGGCCGGCCCTCCCGCCGGGGAGTCCACGCCGGAGTTCAAGAAGATGGTCGCCGAGCTCATGAAGAACGCCGAGGCCGAGGTCGCCCGCACGATGCCCAAGAAGATCCCGCATCAGGGCACGCCGCTCCCGCCCGTCAAGGAGGACGCCGGTGTCTAGACTGACGGAGCCCGCCGGCGCGCTCGAGTCGGCCCCTTCCAAGGTGGCCGCCCACAATGCACGCCTCCTGGGCTCCTCCGTCGTGATCACCAACGAGATCGGCGAGCACGCGATCCTCTCCCAGGCCGACTACAAGCGCTACCTGGGCGGCACCTACGAGGACGAGTCGCTGATCCGTAAGGATTTCATCCGCGACCGCCACGACTTCGCGCACCTCGCGGACCGGACGGTGCCTCGCAACCTGCTCGACTGGAAGGGCCCGAACGTCCATACGGTCGTCGTCACGCTGCGCTGCAACTTTAAGTGCCTCTACTGCCACGCGAGCGTCGTCGGCGTCGAGCGGACCGACAAGGACATGACGGTCGAGACCGCGCGGGCGGTCGTGGACCTGATCTTCCAGAGCCCGAGCCCGGTTCTCATGGTCGAATTCCAGGGCGGCGAACCGCTGCTCAACTGGCCGGTCGTCAAGTTCATCGTCCAGTACGCGAAGGAGAAGAACAAGCTCCACAAGCGCGCGCTGCACTTCGGCCTGATCTCCAACTTCAGCCTGCTCGACGATGAGAAGATCGACTTCCTCATCGCGCACGGCGTCTCGTTCTGCACGTCGCTCGACGGCCCGAAGGACCTCCACGACAAGAACCGCATCTACCTCGGCGGCAACAGCCACGAGAGCGTGCTCGCCGGCCTGCGCAAGGTCGTGGCGAAGAAGGCGGCCGGGGCGAAGACCGACACCCCGAACGCGATCTGCACGATCACGAAGCACTCGCTCACCCGCGCGCCGGAGATCGTGGACCAGCTCGTGGCGCTCGGCCTCGAGCGCATCCAGTTCGGGCCGCTCGATCCGATCGGCTTCGCGAAGAAGAGCTGGGACACGATCGGCTACACGTCGGCCGAGTTCGTGAAGTTCTACTCGGACGCGCTCGACTATATCCTCGAGCTCAATAAGAAGGGCGTGAAGGCGTACGAGAAGATGGCGTTGATCTTCATGGTCCGCATCCTCGAGGGCGGGCATTGGCGCTTTCCGAACGCCGACGGCATCGCGCGCCTCGCCTACAACCACGACGGCGCCGTCTATACGTGCGAGGAAGGCCGCCTGCTCGCCAACGAAGGCGACGAGTTCTTCAAGATCGGCCACGCCGCGTCCTCGACCTTCGCGGACCTGCTCGATCATCCGACCGTCCGCGCGAGCCTGCTGGCCTCGAGCCCGAACGCCCAGCCGATGTGCTTCCAGTGCGCCTACAACCCTTTTTGCAGCGTGCTCCCGGTGTACAATCAGGGCACGCAGGGCAGCGTCTTCGGCCGGATGCCGGACAACGGCTGGTGCGAGAAGATGATGGGGCTTTTCGACGTCGTGTTCACGAAGCTGCAGGATCCGGAGGCCAGGAAGATTCTCGAATCCTGGCTGGAGTATAAATCGCGGTAGCGCCGCGGAGGAAAATAGCATGGCCAAGAAGACTCCGAAGAAGGGCAAGAAGAAGAAACCTCAGCTGCTGCCTCAGATCAAAAAGGACGCGTCGGTGTTCCTGAGCTCCGAGGAAGGCAAGATCACCAAGGAGAACGTCATCAAGACCGCGGCGGCGCTCGGCATCATCGGCGCGGCCCTGCTCAAGGCGACGCCCGCTCCGGCCGCTCACGCGAACTACCTGCACAACTCCGGCGGCGCCGGGTCCCATACGAGCCACGGCTCGCACGGGTCGCACGGCTCGCACGGGTCGCACGGCTCGCACGGGTCCCACGGGTCGCACGGGTCCCACGGCTCGCACGGGTCCCACGGGTCCCACGGGTCGCACGGCTCGCACGGCTCGCACGGGTCGCACGGCTCGCACGGCTCGCACGGGTCCCACGGGTCCCACGGGTCCCACGGCTCTCACGGCTCGCACGGCAGCCATTGCCGCGGCGGCTGGTGCAATCCTCGCTGCTAAAAGGTCTCGGGGTATGACGTCATGGGGCATCTTGATCACTTGGCCGTCTATTTATCGGATAGCTGCAACTTGGCCTGCAGCTACTGCTATGTCGCGGTCAATCAAGGCCCCGGTGCCCGTCTAACCTTCGAGCAGGTCCGCAAAGCGGTCGACGAGTTCTGCGACGCGGTCCCCTCACGGGACCGCAAGGTGACGTTCCTCGGCGGGGAGCCGCTGCTGGATTGGAAGCTGTTCGAGCGGTCCGCGCGCTACGCGCGCGAGCGCGGCGGCCCCGACATCGTGCTGCAGACCTTCACGAACGGCACGCTCCTGACGCCGGAGAAGGTCGCGTTCCTCGCGGACGTCGGCGTGCACTGCACGATCAGCCTCGACGGACAGAAGAAGGACAACGACCTCAACCGGGTCTTCCACAAAACGAAGGAGCTCTCGGTCTACGACGAGGCGATGCGCCGCCTGGAGCCTCTGCCGAAGGGGAACCTGGGCGTGAGCCTCGTCTTCACGGCGGCGACGGTCGACCGCCTGCTCTCGAACATCCACGCGTTCCACAAGATGGGGTTCGGCCGCATCACGTTCAATCCCGAGCTGTACGAGGACTGGTCCGAGGACAAGCTCCTGATCATGCGCAAGGCGCTGTCGGGGCTCGCGCGCTGGTACAAGGCTTTGCTCGATTCCGGCGTCCGGCCCCCGCAGATCCAGATCCTGTTCGCCGTCATGCAGAACCTCGAGTCGAACAAGCTCGGCGAGCGCTGGTGGCACGAGTGCCATAACATGGTGCTCGGCCCCGACGGCAAGTATTACTCGTGCGACAAGGGCCTGTCCTATCCCGTCGGCACGGCGAAGGACCTGCAGACCGGCTCCGTTGGCGACGGTCTCGACTGGAAGGGCCGCGGCAAGCAGTTGACCGAGTTCGCGCAGTGGATCGAGAAGATCGGCGGCGGCGATAAAGAGGTGTTCTGCCCGATCGGCGTCGTCGCGCACGCCAAGCAGGGCGGCAAGGACCCCGTGAAGGCGCTGGCGAACTTCCGCCGCGCCGCCGACGCTTTCGCCGAGGGGCTCTCCGAGCTCGTCGACTCGTGCGGCGACCATCCCGTGTTCGAGGAGATTTATGCCCGCGTCCGCGTCGTCTGATCAGGGCGCCGCCTACGGCCCGAAGGAGCTCGAGAGGCTGCGCCTTCTCGGGCTCGCGTCCAACAAGGAAATCCGCCGCTTCAAGGTGGCGATCAACACCGCCTGCCCGCTGCGCTGCGAGTACTGCTTCATCGACAAGGACTCGGGCGAGACGATCGGCTGGAAGCACGTTGAGGCGCTGGTGCGCTTTCAGCTGTCCTCGCCGGGCAAGGTCAAGAAGCTCCTGCTGTACGGCGGCGAGCCGTTCATGAACTTCGAGATCGTGCGGGAGATATCTCTCTACGCGCGCGCCGAGGCGCTCAAGGCCGGCAAGGACCTCGATCTGTCGATCTGCACGAGCGCGGGCCTGCCGATCAAGCGCGAGTGGCTGGAGTTCTTGGCCGAGCAGCGTTTTTTCCTTTCCGTGAGCATGGACGGCGACGCGCAGACCCACGACAAGCACCGCACGATGAAGGGCGGCGCCGGCTCGTGGGAGAAGATGCTGCCCGCCCTGCCCGTGATCTTCGACACGATCGGCAAGCGCCGCGCGATGGCGATCCAGTGCGTGCACCCTGACAACGTCGAGAAGATGCTCGACAACTACAAGACGCTCGTGGGCCTGGGCTTCGAGAACATCGAGATCGAGGTCATACACGGCTTCGGCTGGAAGGAGACTAAACAGCATTTCCGGCCGATGCTCGAGAAGGTGTTCGACTGGATTTGGGAAGAGGCTCATCAGGGCCGCTTCCGCTACGTCGTTTGCTCGCTCGTGCCCCTGATGCTCAAGGAGGGGGTGCTGCTCGAGGACTGGTGCCCGTTCCACTCCTCGATGGAGACGTATCCGGACGGGAACTTCTCGTTCTATCCGTTCGCGTTCGTGGACTGGGACGGCCGGAAGAAGTCGAAGGTCGGCGGCGCGGGCGAGGGCGTGCCCGAGCGCTATCGCGACTGCACCTTCGACTTGAACACGGATCAGTGCAAGAGCTGCACCTCGAACTATTACAGCAACCCGATGGTCAACGAGGGCAACGATCCGTACCGCTGGCGCACCGAGATGGCGCGCGCCTTCATGGACCGCGTGGCGCTCGCCGCCAAGACCGACCCGGTCATGCGCGACTACCTGAAGGAGGCGCTCATCCGATGCCGCATCAGCTGAGCCTTATAGGCTCCTCGCGCGGCGCGATCCTCCGGCGCGGCGCGGTGAAAGCCAACCTGCTTCACCACCTCGCGCACGCCGGCGGGACGGCGGTGCTGCTGCGCCTCGGCCGCGGCTTCGTCCTTCCTCGCGACTGGATTCCGGAGTCCGGCCGCCCCGCGCCCGCGGCGCTGGCGAGCGCATTCGACCGCGCGCTCGCCGTGCCCACCGCCTCTCTGCGCCGGGATCATCCCGCGCTTCGCGCGCTCGACGCCTTCGGCGCCCGCGGCGAGTTCTGGGCGCACGTCGGCCTCGCGTTCAATCTGCTGCGCGTGTGGGACGGCGACGCCGCGTTCCGCGAGGCGCTGGCCCACGCGGACGCGGCGTTGGTCCTCGAGCCGGAATGGGCGTGGGGTCATCTCCTGCGCGGCGAGATCCGCCGCTCCCTGCTCGACTACGCGGGCGGCGTTCGGGACCTCAGCCGCGCGGTCGAGCTCGACCCGTCCTGGTCGTGGGCGCACGGCTTCCTCGCGCGCGCGCTGTTCCAGGCCGGCACCGACGCCTCGGCGCTCGTCCCGATGGACGAGGCCGTGCGCCTCGGCGCGGGCGAGGGCTTCCAGTGGTGCTGGCGCGCGGAGGCCTACCGGCGCCTCGGCCGCGTGGAGGAGGCGGAGCGCGACTTCGCGCGGGGCCTGGCGCTCGACCCGTCCTACGATCAGGGCTACGGCTGGCGCGCGCGCCTCTTAGACGCGCAGGGCCGTCACGACGAGGCCGCGGCGTCGCTGCGCAAGGGCATCGCCTTGTGCCCGTTCTTCGAGAAGGCCCGCCGACAGCTCGTGCGCTCACTGCGCGGCGCCGGCCGCGCCGCCGAGGCGCTGCGCGAGCTCGACCGGGCCGCGCGCCTCAACCACCGCAACTCCTTCCTGGGCGTGTGGCGGGCGGAGGGCCAGCCGGACGGCGCGTCCGCGCGCGAGGCCTTGGCCGAGCTCGACGCCCATCTGGCGAAGCGCCCGGGAGACGCGCGCGCTTTGGCCTGGAAGGGGGAGACGCTGGCTCAGATCGGGAGGCTCCCGGAAGCGCTGGCGGCCCTCGACCGGGCGCTCCGCCTGCGCCCGTCTGACGCCTGGGCGTACGCCTGGCGCGGCGAGGCGCTGCTGCGCCTGGGCCGCCTCGGCGAGGCGCAGGCCGACCTGGCGCGCGCGACGCGCCTCGATCCGTCGTACGGCCGGGCGTGGGCTTGGAGCGGCCGCGCGCGGCTGCTGCGCGGCGACGCGGCCGGCGCGGAGGCGGACCTGACCCGGGCGCTGTCGGTCCGGCGCGTCGAGTACGCGCCGATCTCGGCCTGGCGCGCCGAGGCCCGCCGCCGCCTCGGCGACGCGCGCGGCGCGCGCGAGGACGAGGACGCGGTCGCAGCACTCGACCCGGGCCTCGTCCGCGAGCCCGCGGCGCCGCCGCTCTGGCCCGATCACCCGTGGCGCGCCGTGCTCGCGGCCGAGGATCAGCGCCGCGCCGGGCGCCCGGCGCGGGCCTTGAAGACTTTGGCTCCCGTGATCGCGCGCCACGGCGCGCAGGCGCCGTGGCTGTTCGTGCTGCGCTATCGCATGAAGCGCGAGGCCGGCGTGCGCGGCGCGCACCGGGATGCCGACCGCGCGTTCCGCCTCGAGCCTGCCTCCTGCTGGCTCGCCGGCCTGGGCGACCCGCCCGCAGGGGCCCCGCCGCAGGCGCGGCTGCTGCGCGACGCCTGGCGCGGCTTCTACAGCGAGGCCGCCTCGGCCCCGCTCCACGCGTACCGCGGGCAGGACCTCCTGCGCCGGGGGGAGGCGGGCTTGGGTCTCGCCGCGCTCGAGCGCGCGGCGCGCCTGGAGCCCGAGGGCTGGATCCTGGCCTGGCTCGGCGAGGCCCTGCGCGCCGCCGGCCGCCGCGGTGAGGCCGCGGCGGCCCTCGACCGCGCGCTGGCGCTCGACCCGCGCTACGACAACGCCTGGGCCTGGCGCGGCACGATGAAGCTCGCGGCGGGCGACGCCGCCGGCGCGCT